>NZ_JAWIIV010000046.1:0-40868 GCF_035916955.1 Noviherbaspirillum album
ATCCACCGGAACAGCAAAAACTCGCCGCCTGACGCCGCTATCCTTCAAGCCGCCATACACCAGTCTTGACACTAGCTCTACCAGCAAATACGACCATAACAAACGTTAATGGCGGAAATTTAACACTTAGCAATGCCGTTACGTTAAGTGATGGAACTGCACTGTTTTTCTCGCAAGTGCCTGGAAATTCTATTCATGGTCAATACGGTACTTTGAACCTCGCAGCCGACGGAACGTACACCTATACCATCACCGACACCACTCTTTCCACCGGCCAGACAAGAACCGAAAACTTCACCTACACAATGCGCGACGCAGCCGGCTTGACCAGTTCGGCAGTACTGAGCATTCGCATTGAAGGCACCACCAGTAACACCGAACCGGTTGCGGCAGGTGCAAATGCCGCTGCGGTGGAGGCCGGATTTGACGGTACTGGTACGGCCATCGGTACAAACCCGACGGGTAAGGTTATCTGGATAGGTGGCGGCAGCGTTACTTCCGCCTGGTCCGACAAGACTCCCGGCGTCACCGGACTCACTGGAGCCTATGGTTCTCTCACCATAGACGCCGTCGGCAATTACACTTATACCGTCGCCAACAGTGATGCGACCGTCAATGCACTCAACACCGGCAGTACCCTGACCGACGTTTTCTTCTATAAAGTCACCAATTCGGCCGGTTCCGATGTGGCCAAGCTGACCGTGACGATCCAGGGCGCCAATGACGCGCCTGTCGGCGTAGCGGATACGGCCAATGCCAAGGAAAAGGGCGGTATCAACAATGCAACCGGCGGAGTCGATCCATCCGGGAATGTCCTCGACAACGATACCGATGTCGATGCAGGCGACACGCGGTTTGTCAGCAATGTGATCGCGGGAGCAGGCACGCCGAATGTCGCCGTCGCTGCATCCAGCACTTCAACTGCGAATCCGGCCTCGGTCAGCGGCAGCTATGGCACGCTCAAGATCGGTGCCGACGGCAGTTACAGTTATACCGTGGACAATGCCAACGCAGATGTCGAGGCGCTGGCCAACGGCGCCACGCTCACCGAGACGTTCACCTATGAATTGAAGGACAGCAGGGGGAAAACGGCTACCGCGACGCTGACCGTGACGATCAATGGCACTACCGATGAGCATGTGCCGGTCAATACCCTGCCAGTGGCACCGACGGTGACGGAGGTTGGAAGCGTATCGATCCCGCTGTCCGTCTCCGATGTGGATGGCGACGTCAGCGGCGCACGTATTACCGTCATCTCCGGCAAGCTCAGCATCGGCGCATTGAATGGCGCAAGCATCAGCGCGGGCAGCAATGACTCCAGCCAGTTGACGCTATCCGGCACGCAAGCGCAGATCAATGCCGCCTTGGCGACGCTGACGTATCGCGCCGGCGACGTGTATTCCGCGAGCGACACCTTGATGCTCGTGACCACCGACAGCAACGGCAACACCGACACCGATACGCTATCGATTACCGTCACTGCTGACAGCCGCACCCTGGCCGTGAGCAGCCCGACGGTCAATGAAGCGTCGCCCTATGCGGTCTTCACGGTCACGGGAGAGGCTGGCCAGAAGGTCAGCTTGTCGCTGGCCGATACCGGCAATGGAGCAGGTCATGCCGCGGGCGGCATGGATTATCAGCCAAATCTCGAGTACTTCAATGGCACCGCCTGGGTAGCCTACACCAGCGGTACGGTGACGATTCCCGGCACGGCGGGCGCCGCCGATCTCCTTGTGCGGGTGGGTATTCTGAATGACAAGGAGTTTGAGGGAGGCGAAACGCTCAAGCTCGTCGCAGTCAATTCCGCAGGCGTGGCAGCCCAAGGCATCGGCACCATCATTGACAACGGCACCGGTACGATTGTCGACGCCAGTGGCGCTGAAAACGCCACGGCCGCCAAGGATGACGATCGCGGGCTCAGCGTGAGCAGCGTCGATGTCAATGAAGCGGCAGGCTATGCCGCCTTTACTGTGACCGGCGCGGCCGGCCAAGTCATTACGCTCGGCCTGACCAATGCAAGCGCAACCGACGCCGACCATGGCACCACCCTGGAAATCTCCGACGACGGCGCCACATGGGTGCCCTATACCGGAGCCATCACCATGGCCGGGACAACGGTCCAGGTGCGGGTGAGCATTACGAACGACGCCTTTTACGAAGGCCAGGAATCGTTCGCACTGACTGCGGCCAATGCCGGCGGCAAGTCCGCCATCGGCATTGCTACCATCTTTGATGACGGAACCGGTGCGGGCGGCAACGACAATGACACGCCCACGCTCTCCATGTCGAACGTCTCGGTCTCGGAAGGCAGCCATGCGGTCTTCACGGTCACCGCCGACAAGATCAGCAATACCGCGATCACATTCACTCCCGTACTAAGTAACGGCACGGCGACGATCGGCGCCGATACCGCTGCCTCCGGCACGCTCTCCGTGTCCACCGATGGCGGGCAGACATGGTCGACGGTGGGAGACACGGTCAGTATTCCGGGCGGCCAGAATTCCATACAGTTGCGAATCGCGACCGTCAGTGATGGCGTTGACGAGACCAATGAAACTTTCAGCCTGAGCACCGGCGCCATTATCGGTGCGGCGACCAACCCGGCAGGCGTAGCGGCTACCGCCACGATCGTGGAAAGCCTTGCCGTTGCCGATATCGCCACCGCAACGGAGAAGGGCGGCATTGCCAATACGCTTCCCGGTATCGACCCGAGCGGGAATGTCCTGGGCAATGACAAGGGCAGTCCGATCACCGTGGTGAAGGCACAGGCCGGCGCCGGCGTCGGTGGCAACGCATCAACCGTCGCCGCGCAAAGCAACGCGGCTGCCAATGGCAACGGAACGACGCTCGCCGGCAATTACGGCACGCTGGTGATCGGCGCCGATGGCAGTTATGTCTACACCGTCAACAACGACAATGCGGCAGTCCAGGCGCTTAACCTGAACGGAGCTACGCTGACGGAGTCCTTCGGCTACCGCATTCAGGATCTGGCCGGCCATACCTCCGATGCAACGCTTGAAATAACGATTCACGGCGCCAATGACGCACCGGTCGCAGTGACGACAACGGACAAGTCAGCGACGGTCGGACAACCGATGTCGGTACAGGTCAATGCGTTCACCGATGCCGACAATGCGACGCTGACTTACAGTGCGACGCTAGCCGATGGCACTGCCTTGCCGGCCTGGCTGCAGTTCAACCCTGGTACGCGCACCTTCAGCGGCACGCCAACCGCCGGCTCCACCGGAGACTATACGTTGAAGGTGACTGCCACCGACGGCAGCCTGTCCGACAGTACGACGTTCAAACTGGCCGTGCAGCTTCCGACGGCCCCCGCCCAAACCGTCGGCATCACGGAGATGACCAAGGACAGCGGCACTGCAAAAGATTTCGTGACGAATGACGGGACGGCCAATCGGTCTGTCAGCGGCTCGCTCAGCGCCGCATTGGGAGCGAACGAGATCGTTGAGGTTTCGTTCGACGGCGGCGGCACATGGACCACGGCGACGACAAACGGAACAAGCTGGAGCGTGAATGATCCCGGCGCACATGGCGGTGACTGGATCCTCCACGCACGTGTCAAAGATACGTCCAGCGGGTTGACAGGAACAGCCGCGATCCAGGCCGTCAAACTCGATACGGCCGGGCCGGGCGACGTCAATGGCACGCTGACCATCGCTGAGAATTCAGCCAATGGCGAGAGCGTGGGCTCCATCACGGCCACCGAGGCAAACGGCCCTGTCACATATAGCCTGACTGACAATGCGGGCGGACGCTTTGCAATCTCGGCCTCCGGTGCGGTCACCGTTGCCAATGGGACGCTGCTCGATCATGAAACGGCGGGCACACATGACATCACGGTGCGAGCCATCGATGCGGCGGGCAACACGACCGATAAAACAATCACCGTGACCATTGCGAATGTCGATGAAGTTGCGCCCGCTTTCAGTTCCGGTACCACAGCCAATGCCGTCGAAAACCAGAATCTGCTCTATACCGCAGCGGCAACCGATGTCATTGATTTCACGGACAAGGCGGTAAATTACAGCTTGAAAGCCGGCATCGGAGACCAGGCAGCGCTCGCCATCAATACCACGACCGGTGCTGTCACCCTGGCAAATGGCAATCTCGATTTCGAGACCAAGGCAAGTTACGGTTTTACCGTTGTAGCTCGCGATGCAACCGGGAACAGCAGCGAACGGGCCGTCACTGTGTCGGTGACGGATGTCAACGAGACCGTGCCTGCACCAGCACCAGCACCAGCACCAGCACCAGCACCAGCACCAGCACCAGCACCAGCACCAGCACCAGCACCAGCACCAGCACCAGCACCAGCACCAGCACCAGCACCAGCACCAGCACCAGCACCAGCACCAGCACCAGCACCAGCACCAGCACCAGCACCGGCACCGGCACCGGCACCGGCACCAACGCCTATACCTACCCCGGTGCCTGTACCTGGACCAACACCGGTACCAGTGCCAGCGCCCACTCCGGTGCCTGTACCAGCACCTACGCCAGTGCCAGCTCCTGCACCTGAGCCAACACCGGTGCCAGTTCCAGCACCTACTCCGATGCCAGTTCCAGCACCTACTCCAGTGCCAGTACCAGTACCTGTTCCCACGCCGGTACCAATCCCTGTTCCTGCACCGGTCCCGCCCGCCGAACTGCCGCCGGCCGGCACACTCGTACCCGTGCCTGCCCCTGCGGTCGTGTCCCCCACCGCCCCCGCAATCGTCGTCGACCCGCGCGGTGCAACCGTCTCAATGCCAAGCTTTACCGACACCAGCAGCGCATCGGCAATCGCCGCCGCACCTGGCAGCCTGGTCGGCAACGACGCCTCGCGCACCGGCTTCGGCCGCGCGCCGTCGGCCATCGATATTCCGCCGGAACAGCAAATCCAGCGCAATGCCGAACTGAGCGATGTCTACACCCGTTCCGAAGGCTTCCGCACCGTGGTGGCCAAGGCCGATGAACCTGCATTGGTCATCTTCCGCGGCGTGCCTGACCAGTACACGGAGAGCGGCACGCGCATTTCGCTCACCGTGCCGGCCGATGCCTTCGCGCATACCCAGCCGAAGGAAGTCGTGCGTCTCGCCGCGACACTGCAGGACGGCCGTCCGCTGCCGACCTGGGTGCAGTTCAATGCCCAGACCGGCCAGTTCAACGGCGAAGTGCCCGACGGCGTGAAGGGTGAATTGCGCATCAAGGTGATCGCACGCGACATGCAGGGCCGCGAGGCAAACGCGCTATTCCGTATCAACATCGGCAACGTCAATCAGAAAACCATCGAAGGCGGCAAGAACCTCGGCAAGACCAGCCTGTCAGATCAGCTTCGGCAGCCGGCAATGTCTTCACGACAGGCAGAGCGCATGAGCGAAACAGGCCGTGGCATGGTTGGCAAGGTCCGTAGTACCGGATAGGCATTGGCAGGAATAGAAGATGGAAATGAGGGACGGCGCCCTGGCGGCGGCAGTAACAAGCCTGATCGATATGGCGCATCGCGCGCGCCATGCGCAGAACGGTGTCGAACTGGAATTCATGGCAGTCAACGGCACGCATGCGCTGGCGCCATACCGGCAGGCAGCGCTGTGGTTCGCCGACCGCGGCGTATGCACACTGTCGGGCGTGGTGCAGATGGAAGCCAATGCGCCCTATGTGCACTGGCTGCAGCGCCTGTGCAGCGGCCTGACGGACAGTGGGCAGCCGCTGCGCATCGGTGCGCTCGATGCGCCGGCAGGCGTGGCCGAAGAATGGGCGGAGTGGCTGCCGGAATTCGGCTTGTGGCTGCCGGTTCCTTCAGGCGAGACAGCAGCGCATGGCGGCCTGCTGCTGGCGCGCGATATTCCGTGGCTCGACGAAGAGATCGGCCTGCTCGCGGAGTGGATCGACGCCTGGCAGCATGCCTATCGCGCCCGGACACCGCGCGTGCGATGGAGCTTTGGCAGCTTGAAGTTGCGCGCCAAGGCTCGCCTGCAACAGGAACGTGCGGCAAGCCTGCCATGGTGGCGCAGGCGCATGGTGCACGTCTCGGCGGCGCTGGGATTGGTGCTGCTGTGCCCGGTGCGGCTCACCGTGCTGGCGCCCGGCGAACTGGTCGCCGCCAATCCGGCGGTCATCCGCTCGCCGCTGGAAGGCGTGATCGAACGCTTTCATGTCAAGCCGAACCAGGCGGTCAGCAAGGGACAGCCTTTGTTCGATTTCGACCAGGCGCAGCTCGCGGCACGTCATGCGGTGGCCAGCCAGACCCTGGCCACGGCTGAAGCGGAATACCGCCAGTCGGTGCAGCAGGCGCTGACCGATGGCAAATCGAAAAGCCAGCTGGCGACACTGCAGGGCAAGATCGAAGAGCGTCGCGCCGAAGCCGATTTCGTGCGCGGACAGGTCGAGCGCGCCAGCGTGCTGGCGCCGCAGGATGGCATTGTGCTGCTTGACGATCCGGGCGAATGGATAGGCCGGCCGGTGGCGACCGGAGAGCGCATCCTGCGCGTCGCCTCGCCACGGGATGTGGAGGTGGAAGCGTGGCTGCCGGTCGCCGACGCGATTCCTCTAGCGCCCGGCGCAACCACCACGCTATATCTGAGCGCAACGCCCCTGACCCCGGTGGCGGCGACATTGCGCTATGTGTCATACGATGCGCTGCAGCGCCCCGACGGCAGCTATGCCTACCGTGTGCGGGCCAGACTCGACGGCGTCACCGAGCACCGCGTCGGCCTCAAGGGCACCGCGCGGCTGAGCGGCAACTGGGTGCCGCTGGCGTACTGGATGCTGCGCCGGCCGCTGGCGTTGATCCGCCAGACATTGGGCTGGTAGGTGATGAACGCGATGGATGCGCTGGTATTTCCTCCGCTGCGCGAGGAACTGAGCCTGCATGCCGGCCCGAATCTCGCCAACGGCCAGCCGAGCTGGACGCTGGAAGACCCGGTGCGCAACCAGTTCTTCCGCATCGACTGGCTGACCTTCGAAGTGCTCAAGCGCTGGTCGTTTGCCAATGCCGGCGACATCCTGCAAGACATTCATGCCGACACGACGCTCAATCCCGAGGAGGGCGATCTTGCCGAAGTGCTGCGTTTCCTGAGCGACAACCAGCTGCTGCGGCCGGATGCGCGCACCTGCGCGAACCAGTTCGCCTCCCGCCATGCGAAGCTGCGCGGCAGCTGGCACCAGCAACTGCTGCACCACTATCTGTTCTTCCGCATTCCGCTGATCCGGCCCGACCGCTGGCTCGACCGCATCGCGCCATCGATGAACTGGGTGTTCTCATCGATGTTCGCGCGCCTGACGCTGCTGGCACTGCTGCTGGGCGGCGTGCAGGTCTATCGCGAGTGGGACAGGTTCAGCGTCACGCTGCTCGATACCTTCACGCCAACTGGAATCCTGGCGTATGCGCTGGCGCTCGTCGGCGTGAAATGCGCGCACGAACTCGGGCATGCGCTGACCGCCAAGCGCTATGGCTGCCGCGTACCGGCCATGGGCCTGGCATTCCTGGTGCTGTGGCCGGTACCCTATACCGATACCAACGACGTATGGCGGCTCAATGACAAGCGCGCGCGCCAGCGCGTGGCCGCGGCCGGCGTCATGACCGAGCTGGTCATCGCCATCTGGTCCACCTTGGCCTGGGTAGTGCTTCCCGACGGCTTGCTGCGCTCCATTGCCTTTCCGCTGGCCACCACCACCTGGCTGGCCACGCTGGCCATCAACACCAGCCCATTCATGCGTTTCGACGGCTACTTCCTGCTGTCGGACTGGCTCGATCTGCCGAACCTGCATGCTCGCGCCTTCGCACTGGCGCGCTGGGATCTGCGGCGGCGCCTGTTCGGCCAGGAAGATGCGCCGCCGGAGTATTTCTCGCGCCGCCGCCATGTCGGTCTGATCCTGTTCGCCTGGGCGACCTGGATCTACCGCCTGGTGCTGTTCCTCGGCATCGCGGTGCTCGTGTATCACTTCTTCATCAAATTGGTAGGGCTTTTCTTGTTTGCCGTGGAAATCGTCTGGTTCGTGTTTCGTCCGATCGCCAATGAACTCGCCGCGTGGCGCGCCTTGTGGCCGCAAGTGCAGCCTAAGGGCAGGCGGCGCGCCCGACGCGGCGTCTGGCTGCTACTGGTGCTGATGCTGCTGCTTGCCGTACCGTGGCCGACACGGCTGCAGGCGACCGGCGTGCTGCGCGCCAGCCAGGTGTTTCCCGTGCATGCGCCCGTACATGCGCAGGTCGCGGCCTTGCCGCTGGCCGACGGCAGCGAAGTGAAGGCCGGACAGGTGCTCATGCGGCTATCGGCCGCGGAAAACAGCAGCAAGCATGAAGAGCTTGCCGCTCGCATCGAACGCCTGCGCTGGCAGTCGCAGGCAGCGGGTTTCGATAGCGAGCAGCGAGCGCGCATCATGGTGCTGCGCGAGGAACTGGCCACTGCGGAGGCTGAGCTGGCGTCGCTGAAGGAAGATGCGCTCCGCTATCAACCGGTCGCCCCGTTCGATGGAACGCTGCGAGACATCGTGCCGGACCTGGCGCCCGGCGTCTGGGTTGGAAAAAATGAAAAGCTGGCCGTGCTGGTAGGGAAGCAGGGCAATGAGGTCGATGCCTATCTGGAGGAACACCAGGTGCGTCGCGTTGCGGTCGGTGATGCCGCCCGCTTCTATCCCGACGGGTTGGAGGGGCCATTCCTGCGGTTGCAGGTGACGGCAATCGACAGGGATGCGGCCCAGGTCCTGCCAAGCGGCGTCTGGGCGGCGCAGCAGGGCGGCATGATCGCCGCGCGGGAAAAGCAGGGGCAATGGATGCCCGAGCATGCGGTCTATCACGTGACGCTGGCAGTCAAGGAAGACCCCGGCGTGCTGAGCGGCCAAAGCTGGCGCGGCAAGGTCGTCATTGCAGGCGACTGGGAAGCTCCCGGCATGCAATTCATGCAATCGTTCGCGGCCCTGCTGTGGCGGGAACTTGGCTTTTGACAAGCCAGCGTGACGAGTCAGGGCGCCGATCAGGACGCTATGCCGGCAATTCGAACCGTTGCGTCATTGAAGCTTCGCATTCAAGCCCAACATGGTAAAGACCGATGAGCGGGATGCGCGGGAGCCATGGCTCCCGGCGCAGCCTCCGCCTTTACTTTGACCGATTCCTTTCAGGCACCATGCGCATACGCGGTTCCACACTCTTCGTGCTGGCCTTGCTCGGCCTGCTGCATTTCTATATCGGCTGGCGCATCCTGCCGGCATTGCCCATCGCCGTTGTCTGGAAGGCGCTTGCCTCGGCATGGCTGGCGGCATCCTGGTTGCTCATTCCTGCCGGCATGCTCGCGCATTCGGTCAGCAACCGGGTCAATGCCGACCGACTGTCATGGGCCGGCATGCTGGCCCTCGGCCTGTTTTCATCGCTGTTCGTGTCGACCTTGCTGCGCGACATCTTCCTTGCCGCGCTTGGCGTGCTAGGCTGGTACAGCGCCGACGCAGTGCTATGGTCGGCGGTCGCGTCGCCCGCGCTTGCCGGGCTGGCAACATTGATCGGCTTCTTCAACGCCCGCCGCGTTGCACGCGTGGTGCAGGTAGATGTGCCGATCGCCGGACTGCCCGCGGCGCTGGACGGTTTCACGATCGCGCAGATCAGCGATATCCACGTGGGACCGACCATCAAGCGCGGCTACCTCGATGCCATCGTCGACCGCGTCAATGCGCTCAAGCCGGATGTGGTGGCCGTCACCGGCGACCTGGTGGACGGCAGCGTGCATCATCTGGCGCCGCATACCGCGCCGCTGGCACGCCTGCAGGGCCGGCATGGCACTTACTTCGTCACCGGCAACCACGAGTACTACTCCAATGCGCACGCCTGGATCGCGGAAGTGCGCCGCCTTGGCCTGCGGGTGTTGATGAACGAGCATGTGGTGCTGCCGCACGGTGACGCATCGCTGCTGCTGGCGGGCGTCACCGATTACACCGCGCACTACTTCGACCCCTCGCACCGCAGCGATCCGCATGCCGCGATCGCGGGCGCTCCCGGCGATGTCGGCGTCAAGGTGCTGCTTGCGCATCAGCCGCGCACCTCTGCCGCGGCGGCCGATGCCGGTTTCGACCTGCAACTATCGGGCCACACCCATGGCGGGCAGTTCTTTCCCTGGAACTTCTTCGTGCCAATGCAGCAGCCGTATGTCGCAGGCCTGAAACGGCTGCGCAACATGTGGGTGTATGTCAGCCGGGGCACCGGCTACTGGGGCCCGCCGAAGCGTTTCGGCGCGCCTTCGGAGATTACCCGGGTACGCCTGACACGCGCCTGAGCACCTGAACCGAGGACGGATCATCCCAGCTCGACGACCACATCGCTGAACCACATCTGCTTCCAGCGCATCAATTTGTCCTGCACGGTCAGGCTTTTTGGCGAAACCTTTGCCGGTTCGGCGAAGGATTGCACGTCATTGAGGATTCTGCTGTTGATCGTGCCGTGCAGGCGACCGTCAATGTGGCAGACAAGGGCAACCAGCACGCCGCATGTTCCGCAGAAAAGGCAATCCGCATTTCTGCTGCCCTGCCGGTAATGCCTGAGGCTGTCCAGGTTTTCCGCCCGGATCGTCAGGCGGCCCTGTGCATCGGAGAGGTAGGCGGCGCCATGCTTGACGCAAAAGGAACAGTCGCAGGCCCGTGGAGTGTAATGGCCGGCATTGTTGCGCAGGTCCGCTTGGCGGAGATTGTGCCGCAGTCGCATCCGCCGCGATGAATGAACGATCCCATGTCTGCCCGGTCAGCCGCGAAGGAAATGCGCGGAGAGGATGAACGCCGCCGATGACAGCAGGATATTGAGCAGCAGGTTCCGGCGCAGCAAAGCCAGGATCACGAGAAAGGCCAGCGCCGCGGGAACGGTTTCCTTCAATGCTTCGGAAAAGAAGCAGTACACGAACATGTTGATGAATACCGCGATCGAGATGATCTCGATGGCACGCGGCGGAATGTCGATGCGCGTTCCCACCAGCGAGGGGAATACGCGGACGATCAGGCTGATCGCGAGCAGCAGGGCAACGCCTTCAATCATTGCGGTTCTCCACGGGTCGGTTCTTCACCCCAATGGCACAGGTACAGTATCAGGCAGACGCCTGCAATGCCGGGGATCCAGAATGCATCCTTGCCGAAAAAATAGATGGTGACGACGGAAAATGCGGCGCAGGCCGAGACCAGCAGCAGCTTGGCAGCCAGCCCGAACTGCAGGTTGCCGGCAATGGCGCTGTCGATGCGCTTGACGGCAAGAATGGCAAGGATGGCCGTGGCCGGAAACAGCAGATACTGCGAGAACGAACCTATCCAGGACGCGGGAATGACCCGGCCCGCAATCACGCCCCATACCGTCGACAGCACCCAGCTGGCGTAAATGATGGCTCTTAGCGTGGCCCTGAGCGCAAGGCGGCCGTAACGAGGTTCGATAGCAAACGATTCATCGCTGATGAAGTGCGACAGCACCAGCCGCAGCCTGCCATTGTCGGCGGCATTCCAGGCAGCGAGGGACATCGGCACATACCGGATGTTGAGCATCAGGATGACGAAGAACATCGACAGCAGGCTTGCCTGCTCATTGGCCAGCTTCAGGTAGAAGAACTGCCCGCTGGCCGAAAATCCGAACATGCTGAACAGCAGTACATCGCTCCAGCTCCAGTGATTCTGCTGAGCGACGACTCCGAACAGCATGCCGATCGGGAAAAGGCCCAGTGCAACCGCTCCTGCCTGCGTCAGCAGCTTGCGGTTGAATGTCTCAAGCGGCATGGCAGCCGCATCCGAGTTCGCGTTCGCGTTCGCGTTCGCGGCGCATTCTGGATTGCGCCCCACCGAAAATGACTTCATTGCGATGGTTATGGATGACTGTTCCAGGGGTAATGATGTCGAGGTGGTGCTGGGTATAGGGCGTTAACCCCAATCCCCAATGCATGGCGCCGTTGCGCCCGCCGTAGACTTCGTTCATTGCATGATTGCCGCGCCGGATCCCGAGGTACTGGGCGTTTTTCTTGCGCTGTTTCATGATGTTCTCCATGAAGACCTTGAAAAACCACTGACGTGGCCGGTGTCGCTTGCCGTTTCGGCATTCGACGGAGCCCATGCGAATATCGTCCGGCCTCGGTGGTAACCACCATTGCGGAACTACAGTTTTTCTTCTTTGAACATGGTGACAAACTCTCTCGACGATCTGAGGGTGTTTGTGCGCGTCGTCGAGCTGCGGTCTTTTGCCGCAGTGGCCGAAATCCTCGGCATGCCAGGCTCGGCGGTCAGCAAGCAGATCAAGCGCCTGGAAAAGAAGATCGGTGCGAGGCTGCTCAACAGGACCACGCATGGCGTGAGCCCGACCGAAGTCGGACGTGTCATCTTTGATCATGCCTACAACATCCTGACGGAGGCGAAGGCAATCGATGGCGTGGTGAGCGGTTTCCAGAGTGAGCCGTTTGGATTGCTGCATGTGGCCGCGCCGGTAGCCTTCGCCAACGACCACATCATTCCGCTGATTCCAGAATTTCAGCAGCGCTATCCCGATGCAAGGCTTTCGCTAGATTTAAGTGATCAATATGCCGACGTGGCGGGAAACGGCATCGATCTGGTGATCCGCATCGCAAACGATCTCAAACCCAATCTCATGGCAAGGCCGCTGGCGGCGGTGCGCTATCTTCTGTGCGCTTCACCGGCCTATCTCGGCAGGAACGGGATTCCACAATGCCCTGCCGAACTGCAGCAGCATCGCTGCCTGATTTACGGCCGTGCGCGTACGCATGACACCTGGCATTTCATCGATGCCGGCGGCGACAGGGTCAGCGCCTGCTGCAGGTTCTGCCCGAGATGGATGCCCAGGGGCAGTTCGGCAATACCCTGTATGCAGCCTATCTGCCGAATCCTTTCCTGTCGATCGAGGTCAGGGCCTTTATCGATTACCTGGTGGAAAAATTTGGAAACGATGGCCGCAGCATGACCGCAGGCTGACGCCGCGCTGCGGCTTGTTTCCCCGTTTCCGGCATGCCATGCCGCAACCCTCCTTGTGCTGCAACAAATCGATACATATCGTTAAGGAAAAAGCTTTCGAGAAACGAACCCGCGCTGTCTCATCCGGTCGAAATCCGGCAAGCCAAGCACTGCCGCCACGGCGTGACGGTGCAAGTGCTTGCGGAAACTGGGAACCTGGAGGAAATTGACGTGGGCATACTTGGCACTCTCATGGGAAAACGCGAACCGGAAGTCAGATATCGCACCATCGATGGCGGCCATCCGGCACCTTATCCCGACATGACCGACGAGCAGCTGTACAACTATGAAGTGACGTTCAACGTGCCGCGGCGCACCTTCGACAGGCCGCCGGTGCCCGTCACTCCAAGGGGCGAGGAAGTCACCATCCGCCGCGAGCCCAGGTTGGTGGAAAGGCCCGCACCGCAGGAAGCGGCGCCACCAATGACTCCCTCATTCTCGCCTTCGCCTTCACCTTCGCCGGCTTCTGCGCCTGCCTCCGGCAGGAGCTTCGATGCGCCGCGCTACACCGCGCGCCCGGCGCGGGAGACCCGGGCGGAGCAGGTGGAGCAGTTAGAGCAGCCGACCCAGGCGTTCACACCATCCGCACCATCCGCACCATCATCGGCTGCGTCCGGCAGCGCAGCCGTGCAGGCACACCCCGACCTGCAGCCCACGCAAATTCCGCCGACGCGGATGCCGCCGCCGCTGGATTTCAGCAGGCCGGTGCGGCTGATCACGACCAAGCAGCCGGTGGAAATCATCACCACCCGCGCCCGCCATCCTGTCTACAAGGTGCACGGTTATATCGGCGATGATGACGTGGTGACGGTGTTCACACACGACGGACGCCTTTCCGAAAACGGCTTGCGCTACCTCGAGAACGTGCCGCAGCAGCACCAGCTGTATGTCAATGTCTACGCCAATACAGATCCGCTGAGCCGCGACCGCTACCTGCTGACCCAGCATGAAAGCCGCGAGCATGCGGATGCGGCGGCGCAGGCGGGCAGGCTGGCCTGCGTTGCGGTCGAGCTGGACGGATAACACGGGGAGCCGCGGTCAGTTCGCTCCGCCCCGTCCTGGCTGGCAGCGGCTGGATCAACCCAGCCTGACGCCGGCAAACAGCTCCTTGAGCTCCCTTGGCTGCGAGCGCCCGTACCACGGTGGCGGGGCGACCTGCGCACCCAGCTTCGCGGCGGCCTTCCGGCTCCACCGCGGTGGCTTCGCCCTCGTCGGAGGGGTACTGGCACATCGGTGCGATTACAATGCGGTTCTTCAGCGTCGATGATTCCAGCGCGATGGGGAAATGAGTGTGCTCATCGACGGCGTTCCGTGTGCGGAAAAATCAGGGTTCGGTTTGGCTTGATTCCAGAGGGCATGGATCGCCGAGGCGCTTGCAAGGTTTTCAGCGCTCTCTCCTTATCACCCATGCAGCCCGGACAAGCTTATGGCTTCTCAAAACAAGACCCATTTAACCATCATTGCCTCCTACCTGCTGGCCGCCGCCGCGCTCTTCATCGTGCTGCACAAGGGCTTGCTGGCGGCGCTGTTCTCAGGGCTCCTGGTGTATTCGCTGGTGCATGTGCTGGCGCCGCCGCTGGCGCGCAACATCAGCGATCATCGCGCGCGCATGATCGCCGTCATCATTCTCGGTGCGCTGATCGTGCTGCTGCTCTCGCTCGGCATCTGGGGCGCGGTAACGTTCTTCCAGAGCGATGCCGGCAGCATCAGCGTGCTGATGAAAAAGATGGCCGACATCATCGAGGAATCGCGCGCGCAGATGCCGCCCTGGCTCAAGGAGTATGTGCCGGCCGGCGCCGAAGCGATCCGCGCCGCATTCACCGCCTGGCTGCGCGATCATGCTTCGCAGGCGCAGACCATTGGCCAGGAAGCCGGACGCACCGTCGCGCATCTGCTGATCGGCATGGTGATCGGCGCGCTGGCCGCCCTGTACGACGCCACCGTGCCCGATAGCGACAAGCCGCTTGCCGCCGCCCTGGAAATGCGTGTCGTCAATCTGCAGGATGCGTTTCGCCAGATCGTGTTCGCGCAGGTGCGCATCGCCGGCCTCAATGCCATCTTCACCGGCATCTACCTGGCGGTCGTGCTGCCGCTGGCGGGCATCCACCTGCCGCTGACCAAGAGCATGATTGCCATCACCTTCGTCGCTGGCCTGCTGCCGGTGGTCGGCAACCTGATTTCCAATACCGTCATCGTCGTCGTCAGCCTCTCGCATTCGCTCGGCGTGGCAGTCGCATCGCTCGCCTTCCTTGTCATCGTGCACAAGCTCGAATACTTCCTCAACGCAAGAATCATCGGCGCCCACATCAATGCCCGCGCCTGGGAACTGCTGGTCGCCATGCTGACGATGGAAGCGGTCTTCGGCTTGCCGGGCGTCATTGCCGCGCCGGTGTTCTATGCCTATGTGAAGAAGGAACTGGCGGACCATGACCTGGTTTGAGCCAGACACAAAAAGGAAACTTTCGACATTCCCCGGCATCGCATGGATACGGACGGCGACACTCAAGTCCGCGATGCGAATTTAACTGGAGAAATGCAATGTCGAATCAGAAGAGAACTTCCGCCGAGGACGAGGACAAGAAGCAGTCGAATTCATCGAGGGGCGACAATTCCAACTCGGTGACGCCGAAGGATGTCTCTGCCGAGGATGCGGCAGCGCGCGACGTGACGGAGCGCAAGGTCCACTCCGCCGACAAGGATGAAAAAGAGGAAGAGCAGCTCGATGATGCGGTGGAGCTGACTTTCCCCGCCAGCGATCCGATTGCGATTCCGACGCCGGAGGATGTCGCCAAGCGCAGCCCGGGCCGTGGCGCCTGAACGCCGTCGCCCATCCGCCCTTGATTCCTGCCGCATGCGCGGGCTGGCGCGGCAATGTCCGCCTCAGCCCGGCACTCCCATGTCTTCCCTGAATACCTGCCAGTTTCCCTTGCCCCGGCCCTTCGCGTAATACATCGCGCAGTCGGCCGCGGAAAGCAGCCGCTCCGCGGACTGCGCGTCGCGCGGATACAGGCTGACGCCGATGCTAGGCGTGACTTGCATTTGATGGCCGTCGATCTCGTATGGCTGCGACAGCGCGGCCAGCACCTTCTGCGCGGTCTCTTCGGCCGCGCCTTCCTCATGCATCTCGGGCAGGATGATCACGAACTCGTCCCCGCCGACCCGCGCCACGGTATCGACCGCCCGCAGCAGGCCGCGCAGCCGGGTCGCCACCGCCTGCAGCAGCAGGTCGCCGACATGATGGCCGAGGCGGTCGTTGACGGGCTTGAAGCAGTCGAGGTCGATGAATTGAACCGCCACCAGGTGACGATGGCGGCGCGCCATCTCCAGCGCCTGTCCCAGCCGGTCCTGCAGCAGCCGGCGGTTGGGCAGGCCGGTCAGCGCATCATGATGGGCCAGGTAGCGGATGCGTTCCTCGGCCAGCTGGCGTTCCTGGATTTCGGCCTGCAGCAGCGCATTGGCGCGCGCCAGTTCGGCGGTGCGTTCCTGCACCCGCAGTTCCAGCTCGTCATGCGCGCGCTTGAGCGCTTCCTGCGCGCTGCGGCGTTCGGTGATGTCTTCGGTCAGGTAGATGGCGCCCTTGCCCGGATCGGACGAGTCGATCGACTTGGCCAGCACGCGGCACCAGAACAGCGTGCCGTCGCGCCGTTTCATCCGCACTTCCAGGTCCAGGCGCTGGCCGCTGGTCAGGATGGGGCGCGCCAGCCGCGTCAGCTCTTCATAGGCTGCGGGCGACGGATACAGCATATGGGTAGGCTGGTCGATCAGTTCTTCGCAGGTCCAGCCGAACATCTCCGAGAAGCGCCGGTTGCAGTGCAGGAAGCGGCGCTTGCGGGTGAAGGTGACGCCGAGCGAGGCATTGTCGAGCATGGCCTGGTACTCGAGCAGCAGCTGCCGCTGCGCTTCGGCGGCTTCCTTGCGCTCGGTAATGTCTTCGGTAATGAAAATCGCGCCCTTGCTGGCATCGTCGGGGTCGATCAGCCGGCCCAGCATGCGGCACCAGAAGAGGGAGCCGTCGCGCCTGGCCATCTGCACCTCGGTATCGAGGCGGCGGCCGGAACTCAGCACCGGGGCGGCCATGCGCAGCCAGCGGTCGTAGGCCGCCGGCGAGGGATAGGTAAGGTTCGCCGGCTGGCCGACCAGTTCATTGCTGTCCCAGCCGAACATTTCCGAGAAACGCTGGTTGCAATGCAGGAAGGTGCGGCGCCGGGTGAAGGTAATGCCGAGCGAGGCGTTGTCGAGGATCGCCTGGTATTCCAGGAGCCGGTGCTGAAGCTCCGATGGCTCGGATGCATCGCATGGCGGCAGCGCGCGGCCGGTAGGTGCGGAAAGAATAACGCCTCCTGAAGTCTCCAATGCTTCCTTGCCGCGCCATCAGGCTTCCATCGGCGGCGGCAAGACGCTTTTTGTTCTGGAAATCGTCCAACCCGCTATCCTACCTTTTCCGTAAGGAAATAGCGTTGACAAGTCGTTACGATTTTGCAGAGGAGACCGCAGAAGAAGAATGCCGTCTTCCTACCAGACCCGGTACACCTTGCCGGTCTGCAATCCGTCCACGCTGCGGCTGTAGGCTTGCGCGACACGGCTGGCCGGAACCGGTTCGAATCCGTGGAAATATGGGCCGTAGGCTTTCATCGATTCCTGCAGCACCGAGGGATCGACGACATTGATGCGCAGGCCGCGCGGCAGTTCGATCGCCGCTGCCCGTACGAACCCGTCCACCGCCGTATTGACCGTCGTGGCATTGATGCCGTAGCGGATGGGCTCGGCGCCGACGATGCCGCTGGTCAGGGTGATCGAGCCGCCGTCGTTGAGATGGCGCTGCGCGGCCAGTGCGACGTTGACCTGGCCCATCAGCTTGTGCTGCAGGCCGACATTCATCTTGTCGGCGTCGAGCTCGGCCAGCGGGCCGAAATGCAGGTTGCCGGCGGTGACCACCACCGCATCGGCCGGCCCGATCCTTCGGAACAGCGCCTCCACGCTGGCCGGGTCCGCGATATCGACCTGGTGCTGGCCGCCGCTGCGGCCGACCCGGATCACTTCATGGCGGGCGGCGAGTTGTTCCGATACGGCGCGGCCGATGGTGCCGGTGGCACCGATAACGATCACTTTCATGGCGATTCTCCTGATGAGTCCTGCGATTTTGGGGCTGCCACCAGCTGCTTTCCCCACGGTCCGGGGTGCGGCGGTAGTCAGTGCAGCCATTATCGATTTCATCATCATGGGAATAAATGGGTTAGCATGAACAACATTACTAACCATTGGTTTGCAATCGATAATTAATGGACAAGCTGCGCAGCATGGAGATTTTCGTCGCCGTCATCGATTCCGGCAGTTTCACTGCGGCGGCGGAGCGTTTCGGCATTTCGCCAGTCATGGTCGGCAAGCACATGCGCCAGCTGGAGGAGCGGCTCGGTGCCCGGCTGCTGGCGCGCACCACCCGCCGCCAGAGCCTAACCGAGATTGGCCGCCAGTACGGCGAGCGCTGCCGCCAGATCCTGGCCGACATCGCCGCCGCCGAGACCGGCGCGGAAGCGATGCGCGCCACGCCGCGCGGCCTGCTCAGGGTCAGCGCGCCGGTGACCTTCGGCTCGCAGCGGCTGGCGGCGGCGGTCGCCGATTACCTGGCGCAGCATCCGGAGGTGAGCGTGGAACTGGTGCTCAACGACCGCGTGGTGGACATGGTGGAGGAGGGCATCGATGCTTCCATTCGCATCGGCAACCTCGACGATTCCGGCCTGGTGGCGCGGGCGCTGCTGCCGTACCGGATGCAGATCTGCGCCTCGCCGGACTACCTCGCACGCGCCGGCGTGCCGAAAACGCCGCCCGACCTGGCGCGGCACCAGTGCCTGGATTACCTGCACTGGAGCCGGCACCTGCGCTGGAAGCTGGCGGGGGGCGGCAGTCCAGGGGATGAAGGCGCGCAGGCTGGAGCGCCGGCCAGCCGCTTCCGTTCCAACAACGGCCAGGCGTTGCGCATGGCGGCGCTGCGCGGCTACGGCATCGTGATGCAGGCCGAAATGCTGCTCGAGGAAGACATCGCCGCCGGCCGCCTGCAGCCGCTGCTGCAGGATTACCTGCCTGAGCCCCGCCCGATGCACCTGCTGTATCCGCGCGACCGCCAACCCACGCCCAAGCTCACCAGCTTCATCGATTTCATGCTGGCGCGCTTCGGCGCGCAGGCCGCGCTACACTCTCCGGATTCCCTCACCACGGCCCTTTCCCAGAAGTAGGGGGTGAGATCAGCGGCCCGAAAGATGAACCATTTTTCGGGCCGAATCAATAATGCGGAGGACATATGAAAGTAGCGGTTGTCGGTTTCGGCGCCATCGGCGGATTGATCGGCGCCCGCCTGGCGCAGGCGGGCTGCGAGGTGACTGCCGTCGCGCGCGGGGAAACGCTGGAAGCGCTGCGCCGGCATGGCGCCCGGGTGCAGACGGAACAGGGCCTGGCGCAGGTGGCGCTGCGGGCGGAACAGGATCCGGCGGCGGCTGGCGTGCAGGATCTGGTGATCATTGCCGTCAAGGCGACCGGCCTGGCCGACGCGGCCGCGCGCATCGGCCCGCTGATCGGGCCCGATACGCTGATCCTGACCGCAATGAACGGCGTGCCCTGGTGGTTCTTCGCCGCCGGCGATGTGCCTTATGCCGGCACGCGGCTCGCCTCGCTCGATCCGGACGGCGCGCTGCTGCGGGCCATGCCGGCGCGGCAGGTGATCGGCTGCGTGGTGCACCTGTCGAGTTCCTGCCCGGAGCCGGGACTGGTCCGGCTCGGCTTCGGCAACCGGCTGATCATGGGCGAACCGGCCGGCGGCGTGTCGCCGCGGGTTGAGCGTCTGGCGGCGCTGCTGGCGCAGGCCGGCTTCGACACCGAGGCCAGTGCAGATATCCGCACCGACATCTGGTACAAGCTGTGGGGCAACATGACGATGAACCCGGTGTCGGCCATCACCGGCGCCACCGCCGACCGCGTGCTGGACGACCCGCTGGTCCGGGAATTCTGCCTGGCGGCGATGCAGGAAGCCGCCGCTATCGGCGAGCGCATCGGCTGCCCGATCACCCAGAGCGGCGCCGACCGCATCGAGGTCACGCGCAAGCTGGGCGCGTTCAAGACCTCGATGCTGCAGGATGCCGAAGCCGGCAAGGCCATGGAAATCGATGCGCTGGTCGCGTCCGTGCACGAGATCGGCAGGCTGGTCGGGGTGCCGACGCCGGCCATCGGCAGCCTGCTGGGGCTGGTGCGCCTGTTCGGGCGCACCCGCGGACTGTATCCGCAGGCCTAGCCCGCTATTACTCCGCAAAACGTCAGAAGCATTGCATGAAGCCGCCATTGTTTTGGCAGACCTTGCCGGCGCGGTCGGTGTAGGTGCCGCCGCCGCCCTGGTAGCGCACCCCGCCGCTCCAGCAGCCGCCGGCGTCGCAGCCGGTCACTGGCGCGGGAGCGGGAGGGCCGACCGGGCGCGGCGTCGCCGGAATCACCGGCGCGGCCGGGTTGGCGGCGGGTGCCGGCGGCGCCGGCATTCTCGCAATCGTGGCCGGCACCGCGCGGCGGGGCATCACATTCTTCGGCGTTTCCCGGTCAGCACTTTCCTGCCGTTGCTCCTGCTGTTGGTGCTGTTGTTGTTGCTGTTGCTGTTGCTGTTGCTGTTGCCTGGGTGGCTGTCCGTGTTGCTGCGGTTCCAGCCGGGCCGCCCAGGTGTTGGATGGCGCGGCAGCGTCATCGGCCCTCGCCGCAGCGGCCAGGACTGTCATCAGCAATGCCAGCAGGCATGGTTTCATGGTGTTCATCGCATCACCCCGTCTTCGGACCGATATGAAATCGACACCGGCCCGGGGCAAGCGTTCAGCCAGGCATCAGCCCAACATCAGTGCACGGCTTGCGTCTTCAGGAAAGCCGGCACCTTCGCCGCGCTCAGTGCGCATACGCGTGCCAGCAGCGCCGCATCGACCTGCGGCACGCCGTAGCGGGTTTTCAGGTGCGAGCCGATCTGCAGCAGCAGCTGCGCGCTGACTTCGGCATCGGCTTCGGCGCGGTGGGCGTTGCCGCTGAAACGGATGCCCAGCGACGACGACAGCATGCCCAGCTTGTAGCTCGGCAGGCCGGGAAACACGCGGCGCGACAATTTCAGCGAACAGAGCAGGTGGCGATGGCGCGGCATCAGGCCGAGGTCGCGGCTTTCGGCGACCAGGAACTTCTCGTCGAAGCTGGCATTGTGCGCCGACAGCGGACGTTCGCCGATGAAGCGCAGCAGTTCCGGCACCACCTTCGATACGCAGGGCGCGCTGTCCACCATCTGCTGCGTGATGCCGGTCAGGCTGGTGATGAAGGGCGGAATGTGCACGTGGCAATTCACCAGCGACACGAAACGGTCGACGATGCGGTCGCCTTCGATCATGAGCGCGGCCACTTCGGTGATGCGCGCGCCCATGGCCGGCGACAGGCCGGTGGTTTCGAAGTCGAGCATCACGATGGGTTGCTGGTACATGGACATGGTCGGTGGCGATAAGCAGATGGGCAGATAGGCAGATGAAGGACGCAGGGCGGGAACGGCAGCCGGGGATTTTACGCGAGGCCGAATCCATAAGCGATGACGTAATGACCAGACCGGCCGTGATTGCAGGCAATTGCAAGCAATTTGCAGGTAAATGGAGCCGGCTTGCGCGGGCAGCGCGTGCATTCCTGCCAATCCCTTAAAATTCCGGCATTCCTACTTCACGCATTCCGCGCATCGCGATGTTTCCTCATTCCCCGCTTCATTTCCTGCGCCGCGCGCGGCTGCCCGCCGCACTCGTTGCCCTGGCCCTGCTGGCGCCGGCTTCCCGGGCCCAGCAAGGCACCGATGCCATGGCCAAGCGGGTCGCCCCTTGCATGGCTTGCCATGGCAAGGAAGGTCGGGCCGCGGCCGACGGCTACTATCCGCGCATCGCCGGCAAGCCGGAAGGCTATCTGTACAACCAGCTGCGCAATTTCCGCGACGGCCGCCGCCAGCAGTATCCGCTGATGGTCTACATGGTGCAGCACCTGTCGGACGATTACCTGAAGGAGATGGCCGGCTTCTTCGCATCCCAGCACCTGCCGTACCCGCCGCCGCAGGCGACCGACGCCTCGCCGGCGACACTGGAGCGCGGCCGCCGGCTGGTGCAGGACGGCGATCCCTCGCGCAAGATTCCCGCCTGCGCCGCCTGCCACGGCGAGGCGCTGACCGGCGTGGCGCCGGCAATCCCTGGCTTGCTGGGCCTGCCGCGCGATTACATCAATTCCCAGTTCGGCGCCTGGCGCGAAGGCACGCGCCGCGCCGCCGAGCCGGACTGCATGGCGCAGATCACCCGCCAGCTGACCCCTGAGGACGTGGCGGCGGTGTCCTCCTGGCTGTCCAGCCGCAGCGTGCCGGCCGACGCCAGGCCGGTGGCATCCCTGCCTGCGAAACTGCCGATTGCCTGCGGCAGCGTCCCGGAAACGAAATAAAGGAAGCCCATGAAACGATTCTTCATTGGCGCGCTGCTGCTCCTGGTCGTTGCGCTCGGCGTCACCGCATGGCTGGGCCTGCGCGAAGACACTACCGATGCCACCGCCAACTCGCCTTCCAGCTCGGCGGACCTGGTCGCGCGCGGCGCCTACCTGGCGCGCGCCGGCAACTGCATGGGCTGCCACACGACCCGCGGCGGTGCGGAGTATGCGGGCGGACGCGCGATCCAGACGCCGTTCGGCGCCATTCCCTCGCCCAATATCACGTCCGACCGCGACACCGGCATCGGCAGCTGGACCGCCGACGATTTCTGGCGCGCCCTGCATAACGGCAAGTCCAAGGACGGCAAGCTGCTGTATCCCGCCTTCCCGTATCCGAACTACAGCCGCGTCACCCGGGCCGATTCGGATGCGATGTATGCCTATTTCCGCACGGTCGCCCCGGTGCGCCAGGAAAACCGCGAGCCGGAACTGCGCTTCCCTTTCAATCACCGCATATTGCTCGTCGGCTGGCGGGCGCTGTATTTCCGCCCGGGCGTGCACGTCGACGAACCGCAGCAGAACGCCGAGTGGAATCGCGGCGCCTACCTGGTGCAGGGGCTCGGCCACTGCAGCGCCTGCCATGCGCCGCGCAACTTCCTCGGCGCCACCACCGGCGGCGAGAACCTGAGCGGCGCGATGATCCCGATGCTGAACTGGTATGCGGCATCGCTGTCAGGCAGCAGCGGCGAAAGCGGCGCCGGCCTCGGCGACTGGGAAGTGCAGCATATCGTCGACCTGCTCAAGACCGGCATCTCGGCGCGCGGCGCGGCTTCCGGCCCGATGGCCGAAGTCGTGCGCGGCAGCCTGCAATACCTGGATGAAAAGGATGTGCGGGCGATGGCGGTTTACCTGAAATCGCTGCCGGGCAGTGAACAAGGCGGCCGGGGCGGGCAGGGCGAAGCCGGCGCGCCGCCCCGTTCCACGCCGGAGGTTCAAAAGATCCTTGGGATCGGCGCCCAGCTTTATGAAAAGCATTGCGTCGAATGCCACAAGGCCTCGGGCGAAGGCGAGCCGCCCGGCTATCCGGCGCTGGCCGGCAACCGGTCGCTGATACTGGCCTCGCCGGTCAATGCGATCCGCGCCGTGCTGCACGGCGGCTATCCGCCCAGCACCCAGGGCAACCCGCAGCCCTACGGCATGCCGCCGTTCAGCGCGCTCCTGAACGACGAGGAAATTGCCGCGGTGGTTTCCTATGTCCGCAACAGCTGGGGCAACCAGGGGGCGCTGGTGTCGGGCGGACAGGTCAACAATCTGCGGGCGGTGACGCTGGATTAGAACTCCGCCAGAGTCGCGGCGGGCGCGGCCGGCGGGCGCATCGCCGGCCGTTCGGCATGTTGGGGGCGGAGCGGGCAGCGCCTCGCGTTACACTATCGGCTTTCCTCACCCGATGCGAGCGCCAGACTCGCGATTGCCGCCATGACCAGCTTCCATGTAGAAAACGTCAATATTGCCCGGTTCGACTCCATGCCCACGCCGGAGGATTTGCATGCCAGCCTGCCGCTGACCGAGCGCGCCGGCGCCGCCGTGCTGCGCGGCAGGGAGGCGCTGCGCAACATTCTCGACCGCAAGGATCCGCGCATGTTCGTCGTGGTCGGCCCCTGTTCCATCCACGATCCGGTCGCCGGACTGGACTACGCGCGCCGCCTCAAGCAGCTGCAGGAAGAGGTGCAGGATACGCTGCTGCTGGTGATGCGGGTGTATTTCGAAAAGCCGCGCACCACCACCGGCTGGAAGGGGTTCATCAACGACCCCGACATGGACGATTCCTTCCACATCGAGCGCGGCATGGCCAGCGCCCGCCAGTTCCTGCTCGACGTCTGCGAACTGGGCCTGCCCACCGCGACCGAGGCGCTCGACCCGATCTCGCCGCAATTCCTCGGCGACCTGATCACCTGGACCGCGATCGGCGCGCGCACCACCGAATCGCAGACGCACCGCGAAATGTCGTCCGGCCTGTCGACCCCGGTCGGCTTCAAGAACGGCACCGACGGCGACATCGGCATCGCCATCAACGCCATCCTGTCGGCTTCCCATCCGCATTCCTTCCTCGGCATCAACGGCCAGGGCAAGGTCTCCATCGTGCGCACCAGCGGCAACCGCTACGGCCACGTGGTGCTGCGCGGCGGCGACGGCCGTCCGAACTACGACACGGTGTCGGTGGCGATGGCCGAACAGGCGCTGGCCAAGGCCAAGCTGCCGGCCAACATCGTGGTCGACTGCTCGCATGCGAACAGCTTCAAGAATCCCGACCTGCAGCCGCTGGTCATGGCGGACGTGGTCCACCAGGTGAGGCTGGGCAGCAAGTCGCTGGTGGGCGTGATGATCGAATCGAACATCGTCGGCGGCAAGCAATCGATTCCCGCCGACCTGTCGAAGCTGCAGTACGGCTGCTCGGTGACCGACGGCTGCGTCGGCTGGGAAACCACCGAAAAAATGATCCGCGAGGCCGATGCGATGCTCAAGGATGTATTGCGCACGCGCCTCGGCTGAATCGTTGAACCTCAACCGTTGTTTGTCGGAAAAGAGAAGCGGTCGTAAGACCGATATCGGCTCTATCAAGGGGAAAGTATTTACTTGCGGAAATAAAGCATGAAAATTTTTCGCCGGCAAGGTGGATGCGTGTCATTTTTACGTATTTCTAAGGCATTATGCAGTCAATAAAACACTAATCTGAAACGTCATTGACCATCTGCATGGCAAGAACGAGGGAGGGAAAGTGAACACTGCATTTGCCGAATTGCTTTCTTTGAACGACGCATTGCTGCGGGCCGGGGCGCAGGATGGCTGGATCAATGCGCATCTGCTGTCAATCATCGTGACCGGGCTGGCCTTCTACACGATGTGCTGCGCGTTCATTTACCTGCTCAGCCGCAAGCCGATGCGCTTCAAGGGCATCTACGTGATGCTCACCCTGTTTTTCTTCATTTCCGGCAGCGCGCATTTCATCTCGCTCTGGACCCTGTCGCATCCCGACGCGCGGCTCGACGCCTTCCTTGAACTGCTGGTCGCGGGATCGGCGCTGCTGACCGCCGCCATGCTTGCGGTCGTGATCGTCAAGGCGGCCAAGCAGCCGACACATCCGGAACTGCAGACGGCGGTCAGGCAGCTCGAACTCGAGATCGCGGAACGCAGGAAGGCGGAGGAGGCGCTGCACCATTCGCAGGCGGTGCTGCGCGAACTGGCGGCTTACCAGGAACGCATCCGCGAAGATGAACGCAAGCGCATCGCCCGCGAAATCCATGACGACCTCGGCCAGAACCTGCTGGCGCTGCGCCTGGATGTCGTCAGCCTGCACCAGCGCATCGGCGCGCGCCACCATAAGTTCAAGGAGCGGGTCACCCTGGCGCTGGACCAGCTCGATACCACGATGAAATCGATCCGCAGCATCATGAACAACCTGCGGCCCTCGGTGCTGGATCTCGGGCTGCAGGAAGCGATCGAGTGGCAGGTGCGGCAATTCGAATCCCGCAATGCGATCCGCTGCGAGCTGGTGACCGAAGGCTGCGGCGAGGGAATGTCGGATGCGCACGCCACGGCGGTCTTCCGCATCCTGCAGGAATCGCTCAGCAATATCGGCCGCCATGCGCGGGCGTCGCTGGTGAATGTCGAACTGTTCATCAAGGACGGCAGGCTGGACATGACGATCCGCGACAACGGCGTCGGCATGTATCCCGGCGACCGCCGCAAGGCCCACCATTTCGGCCTGATCGGCATGCAGGAGCGCGTCGCCATTCTCGGCGGCGAGCTCGAGATCCAGAGCATGCCCGGGCAGGGCACCGTACTGATCATGTCGCTGCCGGTCAAGATGGCGCCCTCCCAGCGGGAGGCGGAGCAGGGCCCGCAACCGCAGCCGCAGGCAAAGGCGGCACCGGCATCGCTGGATGCCTGAACATGCGGGCATAGCACCTCAGCAAGCAGGCAGGCAATCAACCAAGGAAAGGGAGTGGAATGGAAAACCCGGCATCCATCATCGAATTCTGGTTCGGCCTCGATGCCGACGACAAGCTGGCGGCGGACCGCCAGGCCGGGCTCTGGTGGTCGAAGAATGAAGCGATCGACGCCGGCATGCGGGAGCGCTTCGGTCCATGGCTGGACCAGGCCGCCGCTCGCCGGCTCGACGGCTGGGCCGACACCGCGGCCGGCCGCCTCGCGCTGATCCTGCTCACCGACCAGTTCCCGCGCAATATCCATCGCGGCACGCCGCAATCGTTTGCCTACGATGCATTGGCGCGGTCATGGTGCAGGGAAGGCTTGCGCGAAGGCGTGCAGGCCACCCTGCGGCCGATCGAGCGGGTGTTTTTCTATCTGCCGCTGGAGCACTCCGAATCGCTCGCCGACCAGGACCAGGCGGTAGCCTTGTTCGCCGAACTGCTGGACGGCGTGCCGCCCGCGCATCGCGACACCTTCCAGGGCTTCTACGATTTCGCGGTGCGCCACCAGGAAGTGATCCGCCGCTTCGGCCGTTTCCCCCATCGCAATGCCATCCTCGGCCGCGCCTCGACTCCCGAGGAAGCAGCCTTCCTGCAGCAGAAGGGATCGTCGTTCTAGCCGTTCTTCCGCGTTGCACCAATTGACGCTGCTCACGGCGGCGAACGGCATGCGGCAACCCGCATGCCGGCTTCATTGTCAAATGGTGCAATATGACGACCGCCACCCCGACCCTACGGACTTCATCCCAGGATTCATCACCGGAATCGCCACAGCTCGCTCGCCAGATCGGCCTGCGCTACGTTACCGACAGTATCCCCGGCTTCACCCGCCAAGCTTGGCGCGACGGCTTCCGCTACCTCGATACGGAAGGGCGGCCGATCCGGGATGATTCCGTGCTCGCACGCATCCGCTCGCTCGTGATCCCTCCCGCCTGGACCGAGGTATGGATCTGCCCCTGGGAAAACGGGCACTTGCAGGCCACCGGGCGCGATGCACGGAAGCGCAAGCAGTATCGTTATCACCCGCGCTGGCGCAATGTGCGGGATGAAGCCAAGTATGGGCGCATGATCAGCTTCGGCCAGGCGCTGCCCGCGATACGCGCCCAGGTCGACAAGGACCTGAAGCTGCCCGGCCTGCCTCGCGAGAAGATGCTCGCCACCATTGTCTACCTGCTGGAAGCGACCATGATGCGCATAGGTAATGAACAATATGCGAAGCAGAACAAGTCTTTCGGCCTGACCACGCTGCGCGACCGCCATGTGCGCATCGACGGCGGCGAAGTCGAATTCCGCTTTCGCGGCAAGAGCGGCGTGCAGCATGCGATCAAGGTCGGCGACGCGCGCCTGGCGCGCATCATCCGCCGCACCCGCGACCTGCCGGGACAGGAACTGTTCCAGTACATCGACGACGACGGCCAGCAGCGCAGCATCGGTTCCGCCGATGTCAACGATTACCTGCGCGCCATCACCGGCGAGGATTACACCGCCAAGGATTTCCGCACCTGGTCCGGCACCGTGCTGGCCGCGCTGGCGCTGCAGGAATACGAAAGGTTCGATTCCGATGCCCAGGCCAAGAAGAACGTGGTGCGCGCGATCGAATCGGTCGCCGAAAAGCTGGGCAACACGCCGAGCATCTGCCGCAAGTGCTATGTGCATCCGGCGGTGATCGAGTCCTATCTCGACGGCACCATGCTGCAGGCGCTGCAGCAGCGGGCGCAGCAGGAATTGCAGGAAGACCTGCATGCCCTCGGCCCCGAGGAAGCGGCCGTGGTGGCGCTGCTTCAGCAGCGCCTGCAGGCTTCCGCCGACGGGGCTAGGACGAGGAAATCGAAGCCGCCGCCGAAGCCGAAGGCCGTGCCCAAGGCCAAGGCAGCGACAAGTAACAGGGCCAGGACCAGAGCCGGCGAGGCGCGTCCTGTGCGAACCGTGGGGAAGATGCAATAATTCCGCATTGCATTTTTCTCACAACAGAACGTACAGGAACCAGCCATGATTCTCGAACTCGCCGACATCCGCATCCAGCCCGGCAAGCAAGCCGAATTCGACGCCGCCATCCAGCGCGGACTCGAACAGGTGATTTCCAAAGCCAAGGGCTTCCAGGGTTACAAGGTCAATAAAGGCATCGAATCGCCGGAGCGCTACGTGCTGATGATTTTCTGGGAAACGCTGGAAAACCATACCGTCGACTTCCGCCAGTCGCCGGCCTTCCAGGAGTGGCGTGCCATCGTCGGCCCCTATTTCGCCTCGATGCCGGTGGTGGAACACTTCAGCCTGCTGACAAAATCCGCCTGATCCCGTCGCCTCCGGATTGTGCCGCCGTCCGTGTTTGTCCTACGCGCGGTCCGGCGTGACGGCTGCGGCAACGCTGCCGGGCATGATTTGCACCGATTCAATTCCATCCGCGTTTTCCGGTGATATGATCGTGCCCAAGCCGTCCAATGCTGTATATCGCCATTGCCATTTCCACTAAGGTCAAACAAGAATGCCATTCCAAGCTGACGCCGTTACCCTGACGCTCATCGTGCTGCTGGCCGCACTCGTCATCGGCATCCTTGCGTTTGCGGCATCGGCAAAGGCGAAGGCAAAACGCGCCGCGCGCGACATCAGCGCCATCAACGCCACCATCATCGATTACTTCCGCCGCAGCGGCGTGCAGGTGTCCTGCGATTCCACCCGACTGGCCGGAGCGAAAGCCTTCACCGCGGTGGTCGAGTCCGAACCGATGAAGCGCTTCCGGCTGTCGCACATCATTGAAATGACCCTGCGCGACCATGTCCGCAAGAGCTGCGGCCTGCAGCTGGAAAAGATCTACTGGCGCTTCCCGATCAAGGAAGCCGGCCAGGCCGGGCAGGCGGTATCGGTGCAGTCCGGCGTCAAGCCCGCCAGCGAAGCCGTGGCCGAGACCGGCAAGGTCGACGAGACTTCCGATGAATACATCAATGAAGGCCTCGAGAACTACCGCCACATTCCCAAGCCCGAGGTGACCGAACTCGACTGGGAAACCTTCGAACAGATGTCAACCCAGGAACGCGGCAAGAACGAACAGCCCGGCAATTCCTGATTCCGCATTCCTGAGTTCAACCAGGTCTCACCTTTCTTGCATGCCGTCACGCAACGGCAGAGCGTTGTCCCTCCCTATCGTTCGCCGTCGATCCGGCCATGCCGGATGCAGCGGGAACTCCCCATGTTGATTATTTGACTAACCGGGCATCAAGAACTTGTTTCATCGATAACAGCCGGTCATGAGGCGGGTTTTCCATCGATACAGCGAGTCAGCAGATACCGGGTCCGGCGCAGCGCCGGGTTCGCTATTTCCATTCAACTCCTCGCGTCCTTGTCCTGGCTGCAACAATCTGCAGGCCAGGCGGGGCGGGTGCAAGGAATGCAACGGAGGGAACAACCATGCAACATCAGGCAGCAGGCCCGGCCATCCCGGGTGCGGCACCGTCTCACGCAGGACATCGCCTGCCGGACGCGAACAACTTTCTTGGCAGCCACCCGGATTCCTTTCAAACGGGATCGTCCCATGACCGGCAGTACCCCGCGCCGAACGCGGCGCGCGCCGAGCAGCTGGCCAAGGCGCTCGGCTGGTTCAGCATCGGCCTGGGGCTGGCCCAGCTGCTGGCGCCGGAAAAGGTATCGCGCGCCATCGGCGTGGCCGACAGTCCCAAGCTCATGCGCGCGCTCGGCGCGCGCGAACTGAGCGCCGGCGTCGGCATCCTCAGCCAGCGCCGGCCCGCCAACTGGATGTGGAGCCGCCTGGCCGGCGATGCGATGGACCTGATGCTGCTGGCCGCCGCAGCGAGGGACCGCGGCAATGACCAGCGCCGCATCGCCTGGGCGGCCGCGGCCGTCACCGGCATTGCCGCGCTCGACCTGATCGCCGGCATGGACAACCAGCAGCGCAAGCGGCTGGGCCAGGGACCGGATGCGAGCGGCTACGTCAACGTCGAAAAATCCATCACCGTCAACAAGACGGCGGACGAGTGCTATCGCTTCTGGCGCAATTTCGAAGCCTTCCCGCGCTTCATGCAGCACCTGGAGTCGGTGCAGGCCATCACCGACAAGCGCATTCACTGGAAGGCCAAGGGACCGGCCGGCAGCAGCGTGGAGTGGGATGCGGATGTCACCGTCGACGAACCCGGCCGGGAGCTGGCCTGGCAATCGGTGGAAGGCGCCGACGTCGACAACGCCGGCCGCGTGCTCTTCGAATCCGCGCCGGGCGGACGCGGCACCATCGTGCGGGTCGTCTTGCATTACAAGCCGCCGGGCGGCATCGCCGGCGCGCTGATCGCCGGCATGTTCGGCGAGGAGCCGTCGGTACAGATCGACGAAGACCTGCGCCGCTTCAAGTGGCTGCTTGAAACCGGCGAGATTCCGACCACCGTCGGCCAGCCGTCCGGCGAGCGCGGCGCATGGAACCGCATACTGTTCAGGAAAGGAGCACCGGGATGAGAGCAGCTGTCTGGCATGGAAAACGCGACGTGCGGGTCGACAACGTACCCGATCCGGAGATCATCAATCCGCGCGACGCCATCGTGAAGGTATCGTCGACCGCGATCTGCGGTTCCGACCTCCACTTGTACAACGGCTTCGTCCCGACCATGGAGAAGGGCGACATCATCGGCCATGAATTCATGGGCGAGATCGTCGAGGTCGGCAGCGAAGTCAGGAACCTGAAGATCGGCGACCGCGTGGTGGTGCCGTTCCCGATCGCCTGCGGCAGCTGCTTCTTCTGCAACGAGCAACTGTATTCAGTGTGCGAGAACTCCAACCCGAACGCGGCGATGGCAGAGAAGATGTGGGGCCATTCGCCGTCCGGCATCTTCGGCTATTCGCACCTGACCGGCGGCTATGCCGGCGGCCAGGCCGAATACGTGCGCGTGCCGTTCGCCGACGTCGGCCCGATCAAGGTGCCCGAAGGCCTAACCGACGAGCAGGTGCTGTTTTTGTCGGACATCCTGCCGACCGGCTATATGGCCGCCGAAGCCTGCGACATCAAGCCGGGGTCGGTGGTGGCGGTCTGGGGCTGCGGCCCGGTCGGCCAGTTCGCAATCCAGAGCGCCTATCTGCTGGGCGCGGAACGGGTGATCGCGATCGACCGCTTCCCGGAACGGCTGCGCATGGCGCGCGAGATTTCCAAGGCTGTCACGCTCGATTATGAAGAGGTCGACATCGCCGCCGCGCTCAAGGAAATGACCGGCGGGCGCGGCCCCGATGCCTGCATCGACGCGGTCGGCATGGAAGCGCACGGCATGGGCATGATGGGCGCCTACGACCGCGTCAAGCAGGCGATGGGCGCCGAGACCGACCGGCCGGTGGCCTTGCGCCAAGCCTTGATGGCCTGCCGCAACGGCGGCGTGGTGTCGATTCCCGGCGTCTACGGCGGCTTTCTCGACAAGATCCCGTTCGGCTCCATCATGAACCGCTCGCTCACCATCCGCACCGGCCAGACCCATGTGCACCGCTACATGCGTCCGCTGCTCGAGCGCATCCAGAAGGGCGAGATCGATCCCAGCGTGGTCATCACCCATCGCATGTCGCTCAACGATGCGCCGCACGGCTACGACATCTTCTGCAACAAGCAGGACGAGTGCATCAAGATCGTGATGAAGCCCTGAACGCCAAGCCGGATTGCGTTCGTGCTTGATGAAGGAAGCGGCGCCGCGGGCGCCGCTTTTTTCTTACCGGTCCGGCGACAGCAGCCGCTCGAACTCCGCCGGCGGCAGCGGCGGACTCTTCAGGTAACCCTGGTACATGTCGCAGCCGAGTGAATGCAGGAATGCCAGCTGTTCCGGCTTTTCCACGCCTTCGGCCAGCACCTTGAATCCGAGCGAATGGCCCATGCCGACGATGGAGGTGGCGATCGCGCCGCGGTCGGCGCCGTGCGGGATCGCATCGACGAAGCCCTTGTCGATCTTCAGCACGTCGAGCGGAAAGCGCTGCAGGTAGGCCAGCGAGGAATAGCCGGTGCCGAAATCGTCGATCGCCAGCCGCACGCCGGTGGCGCGCAGCCGCTGCAGCAGTTCGGCCGCATCCGGTTCCATCAGCGCGCTTTCGGTCAGTTCCAGTTCCAGCCGCGTGGCCGGAAAGCCTGTCTGGGCGGTGACCTCCGCCACGGTGGCGCCGATGTCGCGGTGACGGAACTGGCGCGGCGACATGTTGACCGCCAGCGTCAGCGCCGGCAGGCCCGCATCCATCCACTGGCGGCCCTGGCGGCAGGTTTCCCGCAGCACCCATTCGCCGATGGCATCGATCAGCCCGGTGCTTTCGGCCACCGGGATGAAGCGCGCCGGCGGTATCAAGCCTTCCTCGGGATGCTGCCAGCGCACCAGCGCCTCCGCGCCGACGATGCCGCCGCCGGCGATATCGACCACAGGCTGGTAATACACCCGCAGCTCGTTCTGCTCGATCGCGCGATGCAGCCTGGCTTCGAGCCGGATGCGCTCGCGCGCCGCCTGCGTCATTCCCTGCGAAAAATAGCGGAAGCCGCCGCGTCCTTCCTGCTTGGCCTGGTACAGCGCCGCATCGGCATGCTGCAGCAATTGCTGGGTGCTGGTGCCGTGGTCCGGAAAGATGCTGATGCCGATGCTGATGCCCACCCGCACCTCGGTGCCGTCGGCCAGCGTCCATGGTTGCTTCAGCGCGCGCAGGATGCCGTTGGCCACGATCGCCGCATCCTCGGCATGCGCCAGCTTCGGCAGCACGATGCCGAATTCGTCGCCGCCCAGGCGCGCCACCGTATCCATGTCGCGCATGCGCGCCGACAGGCATTTGGCCACCTGCTGCAGCAGTTCGTCGCCGGCATCGTGGCTGAAACTGTCGTTGATATCCTTGAAGCGGTCCAGGTCAAGCATCAGCAGCGCCATGGTGCCGCTTTCCCGCTGCGCCAGCCGCATGCCGTGTTCCATGTGCGACATCAGCAGCGCCCGGTTGGGCAGGCTGGTCAGCGGGTCATGCTGCGACATGAACTCCAGCCGCGTCTCGGAGGCTTTCAGCTGCGACAGGTCGGCAATCACGCCGACGTAGTTGGTCAATGCGCCGTCGCTGTTGGTAACGGCGCTGATGCCGAGCAGCTCCGGATAGATTTCGCCGCTCTTGCGGCGATGCCAGACTTCGCCGCGCCAATGGCCTTCGCGCTGCACGGTGGCCCAGATTCCCTTGTAGAAGTCGTCATCGTGACGGCTGGAGCGCATAATCGACGGCGACAGTCCGATCACTTCCCGTTCGCTGTAGCCGGTGATGTTGGTGAATGCCTGGTTGACCATCAGGATGCGCCGCTCAGCGTCCAGCACGACAATGCCTTCGCGGGTGGTCTCGAAGACCGCCGCCGACTGCCGCAGGCGCTCTTCGTTGCGCTTCTGTTCGCTCATGTCCATGTTGGCGCCCGATACCAGCACCGCCTGGCCGCCGGCGTCGCGCTGCACCATCAGCCGGGACAGCACCGGAATGTAGTGGCCGTCCTGGTGTCTGAGGCGGATCTCGATGGTTGCGCCGGAATCCTGTCCGGTCAGCAGCGCCTCGATGCGGCGTTCGGCTTGCATCAGGTCTTCGGGATGCAGGATCTCGCGCCACACAGAAGCGTCGCCTGCGGCGGTTTCAGCCCCAGTAATATGGACCGCAGTGCTGCGGCCGAGCAGTTCCCAGCAGCGCGGCGAAAAATAGATTTGCCCGCTTGCAAGGTTCCATTCCCACCAGCCGTCGTTCGTGCCCTTGAGCACGCGTTCCAGCCGCTCGCGGTAGAGGTCGGATGCCTGCTTCGCCCGCACCAGCGATGCATGCCATGCGCTGAGCAGCAGGAACAGCAGTCCGCTGGTGATGCCGACGAAAAGCATGCCTTTCGTGGTGCCGATGCGCGCCAGCTGGTCGGGATCGCGGAACAGGAAGCGTATTGCGCTGTCGGAGCCGGCAATCCATGCCGCGGCAAACAGCAGGTAAAGCAACACGATGCCGCCGGGGGAGCGCAGCCGTTGCCGGAGATTGCCGCGGGGATCTTTCATGCGTGTCGGCTGAGGCATTGAAGAAGCGCTCCACTATAGCAGCTAAGGATGGGCCGGCCGTTGTTCGGAGCGCCTGCATGAACGGAGTTATTGCACCTCGATGTGGTACAGCCCCCACGGACAGGTTGCGAAGCGTACATTGAGCGGCTTGGCCGCCATGTCCTTGAAGCGGTCGGCGTCATAGACCGCCCACAGCGGCCCCAGCCCGCCGAGCGGCATCGGCCTGCGATCCAAGTGCGTGGCGACGATGAAACGGTATTTGCGCAGGTCGGCCACCGGGACCGCGACCGCATAGCCATCGAGCGCGCGCAGCACCAGCTTGCTCCTGTCGCCGAGCATGGCGCCCGCGGTCTTGACCACATCCAGCAACAAAGGGCCGCGCAGGGCATGGACCTGCTCATCGTATTCCAGCGTCGGCCGGATCTGGGTCGATGGCAAGGCGGTCAGCGCGCGGAAATCGAATGCATACGCGCGCTCGAAGTTGACGCCCTGCTTTTTCATCAGTTGGTCGAGCGCCGGATCGAGGCCGCTGCGGTTGCCCTTCTGGATGGCGCCGGTCACGGTGAGCAGGGCCGGTCCGCGCGCGATGTTGCGCGCCGGCCGCCTGGTTGCCGCCGCGGCCGTTGCGGCGGGCAGTGCGAGGCCTCCGGCAATGGCGGCCGCCAGAAAATCACGTTTGTTCAAGCATCCTCCCCGGGTCAGGTCATGAAGCGCAAGATTTTACGCTCGCGCGCATCTCTGAGCCAGATCAAACCGGTGAAGGCCGGCTTGGGAAAATGCCGGAATGCATGCGATTATCCGGTGGGCGTACGGGGCATGCCCGGCCTGCCAGCGCCGGTGACGCACCGTAATCAAGCCGCCGCATAACAACGATGCAATGGAAACGCAATAGAAACGCGATAAAAGGAGGTTCACCATGCGACTCGTCGCCAGTCTGCTGCTCGGCAGCATCGCCCTTGCCGGCTGCGCCGGCCTGTCCGGCCAGGGCACCGGCAATCCCAAGAATCCCAAGCCGATCGCGGTATCGCAGCTCAAACCCACCCAGGGCAACAAGACCAGCGGCTCGGTCAGCTTTGTGCAGAACGGCGACCGCATCCTGATCGATGCCCGCATCGACGGCCTAACGCCCGGCGCGCACGGCTTTCATGTGCATGAAAAGGGCGACTGCAGCTCGCCCGACGGCATGAGCGCCGGCGGCCACTTCAACCCCTCCGGCAAGCCGCACGGCGGCCCCGACCACGCCGACCGCCATGCGGGCGACTTTGGTAATCTCGATGCTGATGCCAACGGCAATGCCGTGCTCAAGCTGACGATTCCGGCCAGCCAGATCAGCCTGGCCAAGGAAGCGCCCAACAGCGTCGTCGGCAAGGCCCTGATCGTCCATGCCGATCCCGACGACTACAAGACCCAGCCTACCGGCAATTCCGGCAAGCGCCTCGCTTGCGGCATCATCGCGCTGCAGTAAAGGCGGGCCCGAAAACGAGCATGCCCTCCGCAGAGGGCATGCGTGCGTGCGCTGCTGAAGGCCGAGGGTCAGAGATAGACGATCAGCGCCACCGCGCCGACGATCAACGCGCCCTTGACGATGTGGTAGGCGGTCTTGTTCCAGGCCTTGAAGCGGCGGCGGTACTGTCCCATCAGCCAGGAGATGCGGAACACCTTGTTGACGCCGCCGAGCTGGTCTCCGGTTTCGTTGGGCGAGCTTGCCGCGGTCATCATCGTGCGGCCGAGGAAGCGGTTGATCGCCTGCGCCCAGCGGTAGCGCATCGGGCGCTCGATGTCGCAGAACAGAATCACGCGGTCGCTCTCGCTGTCATTCCTGGCCCAGTGGATGTAAGTCTCGTCGAAGACCACGCCCTGTCCGTCGCGCCAGCTGTAGCGCTGGCCGTCGACCTCGATGAAGCAGCGGTCGTCGTTGGGCGTCGCCAGTCCGAGGTGGTAGCGCATTGAACCGGCGAACGGATCGCGATGGTGGTTCAGCTGGCCGCCCGGCGGCAGTTCGGCGAACATTGCCGCCTTCACCGAAGGAATGCTGCGCAGCAGGGCCACGGTCTGCGGGCAGAAGCGCTCGGCCGACGGATGGCTGGCGTCATACCATTTCAGGTAGAAGCGCTTCCAGCCGGCCTTGAAGAAGGAATTGAAGCCGGCGTCGTCATTCTTTTCCGCGGCCTTGATCTTTTGCAGCGCCAGCAGGTTCAGCGCCTCGGCGCGGATCACTTCCCAGTTCTTCTGCAGCGGCTCGAGTTCCTTGAAGGTGTCGACCGGCAGGTAAGGCGTGGACGGTACCCGGGAAAACGCATGCATGAACAGGTTGATCGGCGCCATGAACGACGAGTGGTCGAACATCTGGCGGAAGAAGGGCAGCCGCACCCGGCCACGGAAATGAATGTGGAGGATGGACAGCAGGTAAAGGGAAACAATGGTCCATTTCATGAAACAGCCTCGAAAAAAATGGCGCGAAATGCAGCCCGGCATGCCGCAGCAGCCTGATGGACAGTCATTGTCCTATAGCAGGAGAAAGTGTGCAGAAGCGACGTTCTAGACTACGCCGGCTCTTGGTATTTCTTCAAAATGGCGCCGTAGACGCCATTGCGGCGAATCGTCTGCAGGCCCGCATTGAAGGCGTCCCGGACCGCAGCGTTGCGGAAAACCGCCATGCGCGGGCTGGGCGGGAAGAGCGGATAGATCGTGATCGCCTGCTTGACGTCGATCGGCGTTTCCAGTTGGCGCGTCAGGTGGCGAAATACCAGGCGGTCGCCGACCACGACATCGACGCGGCCGGTGTAAAGCAGCTTGTTCTGGGTGAGTTGCTGCGGATACTCCCTGTAATCCGGATGGGTATCGGCGAGGGTGCGGAATTCTTCGCCAAGCAGCATGCTGGCATTCTGGAATGCCGCAATCGACAGCCCGCGCAGATCGCTGATGTCGCGTATGCGCAGGTTGCGGCTGCTCAGCGCAATGGCGGCATTCTGGTAATGCAGATAGGGTTCGGAGAAATGATCCTTGCCGCCGATGCCCTCCGTCACGGTCAACATGCCGTCCAGGTGGCCGACGCGCAGCAGCGCCAGCGCCCGTGATGGCGGCAGATGCTGCGCCACCATCCGGTATCCCCCGGCTGCAAGTGCCTTTTCGGCAATCTCGTATTCCATGCCGCCGGCTCCCGGCGTAAGGAAATAGGGCGGCTTGACCAGCCCCACGCCAACCTGCAGTACGGGCAAGGGCTCCGCGGCGAAGGACGGCATCGGCAGGCCAAGCATGCCTGCCGCGCAGGCCGACACGAGCGCCAGCCCGCGGCGCAGCGGGGAGAACCGTGCGGCGATGGCGGAAAGATAGCGGCGGCACCGTGTCATGTGGTCGATCTCATCATGTGCAAGGCATGGTACCTTGCCTTGCCCTGGATTGTCTGGATTGACTGAAATGCATTGGATTGCGTTGCATTGCAGCAAACCGAAAGACTGGAATTATAGACGCTGGCGGCAGGATGCTCATGTTGCGCCATCCCGTGCCGCGGACACCGGGCCGCCGGCGCCTCGTCCCAGGCGGCCCCTGATGCCATACGCCAGCACGACACCTTGGGCGGCGGCGTTCATCGCGGTCACGCCCGCGAACAATCCGCTTTTCTGAACGAAAACAGCGTACAGCAAGGTCACCAGGGTGACCGCGATCCAGCCGCCCCATGAACTGATCGAAATGGAAGCCCGAGCCTGCGGATCACGGTGATAACGCATCAACTGCGGCAGATAGCAGCCGAGGGCCGCCACGCCGGAAATGCCGTACAACATGCTTAATATCTGTTCCATTTTGCCGCCGCGCTCTATGACTTTCGATGACTCGAGTTGCTTATCAGAAATATTGACCGACGGTAGACCCATCGCCGCGATGAATGTTCCCTCCGGGAAAGCCAATGCGGCAAAAAAGGGTTTGCCCATCTCGGCGCTCCTCAGGCTTGTGTTTGCACAACGGCGGCATGACCAAGGCATTGAATAATGCACAGGCAGCAGATCGCATCGGGCGGCACGGCTTGACCGCCATGCATGACAAGGGAACAGGATCCCGCACGGGAGAAAGTATGAAACAGGCAATCAACGCGCAATATCATCCGACGCCGGGCGGCGCCTTCGTCGACAAGATACTGGCATCGCAGCGCCGCAAGCTGTTCGATGCCTTCCTGCATTTCAAGCAGGGCAATGCCAGCGACACCACGCTCAATGTCGGCATGATGCCCGGTCCGGTGTTTGAAAAGCCGGATCTCCTCGATGCATGGTGCGACCAGAAGGAGCGTTCGCGCATCCTGTCCTACCAGATCGAACCGCCGTCGGGCGGGACGCCGGCCGAACTGCAACTGCCGTTTTCCGATGGGGCGTTCGACTGGGTGTTCTGCAATGAAGTCATCGAACACGTCGGCGGCAGCGAGCGCCAGTTCGCGCTGGTGAAGGAACTCTTCCGGATCGCGCGCAAGGGCGTGTTCGTCAGCACCTCCAACCGCAAGCATCCGATCGAATTCAATACCGGCCTTCCGCTGCTGCATCTCCTGCCGCAGGGCGTCTGGCAGCGGCTGCTGCGCATGGGAGGCAAGCGCCACTGGACTTCGCCGGGCGTGCTGAACCTGATCGATGCCCCGGCGCTATACCGTTTTGCCGAAAAGCTGCCCGGTTCGCCGCAGCACGATGTCGGCCACAAGCGCGTCTTCGGCGCCAAGGCGCATTTCTTCCTGATGGTGAACAAGGCGGCCCGGAGCGCCTGAGCACCTGAGCACATCCGTACCTCAGCAACTGAGCGCAGCGGTCAATGGCCGGCGGTTCGGCCAGGCATTGAACCGCTGCCCGGCTTTGATGCCGAACTGTGGAATCACAGAACTTATCGCGCATCGAACCGCTTTGCCTATGTTGACTGAATTTGCAGTGCCGCACCGTTTCCGTTTCATCGCCGCATCGCTGACCGCGTTCCTGGTGTCCTGCTTGCCACGGACCGCCGCCGCGGACGAGGTCTGGCTGGCGGCCAGACCGTTCTCGCCGGCCGTCGGCGCGTCGACAGCCTTCAGCCTCAACACCGGGGAATACTTCAGCGGAGAGCCGCTGCCGATTTCCGCCTCGCGGGCGGCGGCCGTCCACCTGTATTCGCGGGCGGCGCCGACCGATCTCGGCGCGCAGCTTCCCCCCGATCAGGCGCTGCCGGAAATGCGGCTGACGCCGCCCGCCGCCGGCACCTACATGCTGGCCTATGACAGTCACCCCGACCAGATCAGCCTGCCGGCTGACCAGTTCCATGCTTATCTGCATGAAGCGGGACTCGATTCCATCATTAGCCAGCGCGAAGACGACGGCAATGCGGAGCAACCCGGCCGCGAACGTTATCGCCGGCATCTCAAGACGCTGCTGCGCGTCGGCGGCAAGTCGGACGGCACCTATTCCGTACTGACCGGACAGCGGCTGGAAATCGTGCCGGCCTCCGATCCGCTGGCGCGCAGTGCCGGCGACAAGCTGACCTTTACCCTGTTTTTCGACAGCAAGCCGCTGGCAGGCGCGCTGGTGAAGGCCTGGCACAAGCAGGATGAGCAGACCTTGACGATACGTGCCCAGACCGGCGACGGCGGCAAGGTCGGTTTCAACCTGCCCTATGCCGGCGTGTGGATGATCAGCGCGGTGCACATGCTGCCTGCGACGGACACGCAGGATATAGACTGGGACAGCTTCCGCGGCAGCCTTACGTTCGAGCTGGCGGGAAAAAACATCGGGCGCTGAGGCGATAAACGGCCCCGGCATTCGGTATTCGGCATTCCACTATCGACGACAGAAAGCGGCGATGAATCATGCGCCGAAATAAATCTGGCGCGATATATCCTTTTGGCCGTTGTACCAGCTGTTGCCTGCGCCGCTGACGCCGCCTGGGGTGCCGGCGCCGCCGGACGAAGTCATGCCGTCCGTTCCCGCGCCGCCCGAGGAGAAGGAGCTCCGCATGGGCATGTCGGAGCAGCCGGCGAGAAATCCGGCGATGGCAAGCAGAATGATCGTAGTGAACCTGTTCATGGCAAATCCTTGGCAGAGCGCACAAAGGCGCAATGTTGATGAAAAGAAAGACGCAGTGCAGCATCGCGCTGCGGAGGTCACTATAGGCAATGGGAGAAAAAGGGCTATGGTGCAATGCGTCAGACGTTGAGCGAGCTCAAGCGGCTGGCAATCAAAGCGTTAGAGCGGTTTCGCCTTGACCTGCCTGCCGATCCCGGACAGATTGCCGCCGGCACTGCGTTGTGACTCCTTGCCATGGCTAGGCCATGTCGCGTCGTCACGCCTTGTTCCAGCGGCAATCTGCCTCGGCCTCGACTAGGCCGGTCAGGGCGAAAACGCTCTAGCGCTGCAGGCGTGCAATAAAAAAACGCCTCGTTCCCGAGTAATGCCGTTCAGTTAAGGTTTTTCTTGAGGACACGAACGGTGTAACGATGTGGCAAGGCCTTCACGGCCCGGTCGAT
>NZ_JAWIIV010000047.1:0-40567 GCF_035916955.1 Noviherbaspirillum album
CTTGCCATGGTCAACGTGACCAATCGTGCCCACATTCACGTGCGGTTTGGTCCGCTCAAACTTGCCTTTTGCCATTTTAGACTCCTAACGATTTGATGAGAATGTCTAGGCACGTGCCTGACTGTCTTGCATTGGATAAAACCAGAAAACTGGTGCCCTTGACGTGGATTGAACACGTGGCCTCTCCCTTACCAAGGGAGTGCTCTACCACTGAGCTACAAGGGCTTTCAGGATCGTTCGAGAATTCGCAAAGCGCTGTTTCCCAAAGATCTTTATTGTCCGTATTGGCATACGTCCAACTTAAAAACTGGAGCGGGTGAAGGGAATCGAACCCTCGTCATAAGCTTGGAAGGCTTCAGCTCTACCATTGAGCTACACCCGCAAGGACCGTCAACTTCAGCCGCATTTCTACTACGTTCCCGCGGAACCACTGGTGGAGGGGGCTGGATTCGAACCAGCGTACTCGTAAGAGGGCAGATTTACAGTCTGCTGCCATTAACCACTCGGCCACCCCTCCATCGGGGAACCCCAAACTATAGGCTAATAGCTTTCCTCCGTCAACTCCAAAATCTGTTTTGTGAGTAAGTTTTTGGCTTTTCCGGGGAATCTGTGGCGTGCCTGGTCTGTCGGCTCAAGTGGCCGGCAAGGGTTCGTCCCGTTTTCGGTCCTAGAATCCGGTCTCGCGCGCCGCATTTAGAAAGTCGTCGAGAATCGGTGTGCAATCCAGAAGTTCTGAACTCCCGCCGCGATGGAATTCCGGGTGCCATTGCAAGCCCATGACAAAGCGTGCCCGCCGATACCGGATCGCTTCGACGATATTGTCCTTGCCGGATACAGCCTCGACCACGAGGTCCCTCCCGAGGTCTTTCACCGCCTGATGATGAATCGAGTTCACCAGAGCTTCCGGCCGCGATGAGTACAGCTTGCCTAGTGCCGAACCCTCGGGGAAATGGATCATATGGTAGTGACTGTCGTAAAGATCATTTACATGCTCGATGGCAGCCGGAACGTCGGAGGCGATGTCCTGGTACAGTGTGCCGCCGAACGCAACGTTGATCAATTGACATCCGCGGCAGATTCCGAGCACCGGCTTTCCTGCTTCGACGAATTCATGAAGGAGTTCGAGTTCATACATGTCCCGCGCGCGGTCTCCGCTCCATTCCGGCCGGGTTGCGACTTCGGCATAGGTCTGGGGCGAGACATCCGCACCGCCTTGCAGCACTAGTCCATCGAGATGCTTGGCATAGTCCCGCAACCGGATATTGCTGGGGTGAAGGATTCCTGCGGCATTCACTGTCGGGATCATGAAAACGAGGACATCGCGCGACATGACCCAATGCGCGATCGATTCTTCCAGGTATTGCAAGTTCTTGCTTTTCAAGCCCTTGGCACCGGCTTCGGGATGAAAGATGCGAGCGGATATGCCGATCTTTAAAGTGCGGTGAGTGATTCGGCGGAAAAAGCGGTCCGAAATCGAGCGAAAGCGAGCACCGATCAGGCGCTGGGCTTGTGTCCATGGCGGTTCGGTTCGCTGGGTTTCGAAGGAGTGGGAATCGCTTCTGCCGGTCGCGGGGGATACCGCCGGTTCGGCTGTTCGGTTGCCGTTGACATCCAGTCCCTGCTTGATTTCTTCTGACATAGTTGAGTTTTGAACGAATAGCTTTGCTTTGCTACCGGATAAGCCAACCGGAAGCATTTTGCGGAAAAACGTTTCTGACATGAATCAGTTTATCCAGTTCAATTTCGTTGCCGAACGATTGGATAAAATGAAAACGCGCCCGAACCATGGACTTAAGTTGAAAAATGATCAAGATCTTTCATAATCCGCAGTGCTCGAAATCTCGCGAGGCGCTAACTCTCGTTGAGAACTTCTGCCGGCAGCATGATATGCCGCTGGAGATCGTCAAGTATCTGGAAGCTCCACTGACAAGAAGCCAGCTCGCCGCACTGCGCGAACAGCTCGGCATTCCAGCGGAAACGATGATGCGCCAGAACGAGGACGAGTACGCGTCCATGGAGTTGGCGCAGGCTGACGACGATGCACTGCTCCATGCGCTCGCAGGCTGTCCCAAGCTGTTGCAGCGTCCCATCGTGGCTTACCGCGACAAGGCCATCATTGCCCGTCCTCCCCACCTGCTGAACGACTTCCTGCGATAGATATCAGATTCGCAGCGGCGCGCGTTCAGTCCATGCCGATCGGACGGATACCGTATTTCCTCATGATGGATTGATAGAGCTCCTTGAGCGGCACCAACCGGGGGTTGCTCGGATCGAGGCGGCGGGCCGATTCGATATACCCGCGCGCCTGGTCGCCCAGCCTGTTGTCCCAGCCCAGGTTTTCCAGGTACTTGAGAACGGCGACCGCGGCGTTGAAGACGACCTGAGGATTTTCGGGCAGTTTGCGTACGGCCGCAGTCATCAATTCCACCGCGCCCTCGAAATCACCCTGCTTCGCTTTTTCCGCCCCCGAAGACACCAGCTCCACCACTTGGCGCCGGCTTTCCTTGGCCACGGTCTCGGCCAGCTGCATCTTGCCGGCCTGCTCGAATACTTTCATGGCCTTGGCAAAGGCCGTTTCATCTGCCGCATTGCTCATGACATCGCGCATGACTTCCGAGGCGCCGCTGTCCATGTTGCGTTCCAGGCAATTTCTCGCCAGTTCCATTTTCAGGTCGTTGGAAATGCCATGGGTATCGCGGCATGCGGCCACTGCCGCAGTCAATGCCTCGGACGCCTGGTCGGCATTGCCGACCTCGATGTGAACCAGGGCTGCCGAAAACGCCTTGCAGGCGGGTGTCTTGTCGAGGTTGCTCAGGGACTTTTCCATGTCCCGGATCACAGAGGCCGCAGTCTGGGTATCGCCCTTCTTCACCAGCGTCCGGACCAGGCGGACATGGTCCTCCGGGTCGCGGAATTCCGAATACTTGGCCTTGGCGATGACTTTCTGGAATGATTTTTCTGCAGTATCGATATCGCCGGTCTCCAGCGCCACCTCTCCCAGCTTGCGCAGGCGACGGATCGCATGCGGGGAAACGGTGACCGCATCGGTCAGCACTTCCTTCGCCTCATCCAGCCGGTCGGAGGCTTCGTGCGTCTTGGCCAGCCAGTCGTAGGCGTCCATGTACTTGCTGTTTTCCTCCACCAGCGACTTCAGCAGCATTTCGGCCTCGCCAAACTTATCCTGCATGAACAAGGTCTTGGCAAGGCCGAGGCGGGCCCAGGCGACAGCCTTGGTCTGCAGCAGATTCTGGTAGATCTTTTCCGCCGCTTCGGCTTCGCCGAGGATGACATGCAGTTCGGCGCGCAGGCGCATGAAGTCGATCGAATAGCGGCGGTATTTCTCCTCCCCGATCAGGCAGATCTCGATGGCTTCATGCAGGTTGCCATGCTCCATCAGGTGATATGCGGGCAGGAATGCAGCGCGCTTTTCGATGGCGCGGGCAATCCGTTCAAGCAGGGTGTCCGCGGTGAAAGGCTTGAGAATGTAATCGGTAGGCGCCAGTTCTGCCGCGCTCACGACCTTTTCATAGGCGCGTTCGGCGGTCACGATGATGAACACGGTCCACAGCGGAATCAGCTTGTTGTGCCGCAGGTCTTCCAGCAGCTGCTGGCCGTCCTGGCCATCGCCGAGATCGTATTCGCAGAGGATGAGATCGTAGGAACGACTCTTGAGCGGCCGGATCGCCGTGCCCGAACTGACGGCATGGTCGATTTTCGTCACGCCGCACAAATTCAGCATGTTGTGCATGCTCGCGCGCATGCCGGACTGCGGCTCGATGATCAATGCGGTCAAACTTCGAAGCGAGGTCATTCTCTGGGACTTCCATGCATCGCAAGCTGTTCTGGGATGAAGGCCGGGCAAACGCATGCCGGCGGCGAAGCGCTTTTGCAGCGCCAGTTCGCCAAAATACCATTGTCGTCAGGAAAAGCAAGCCGAAAACAGGGAATGAACTGAGCACCAATTGCCTGAAAAATCAGCTTTCCGGCGCTGCGTTGGAATTCGCCGGGCGCATGCGCCATGCCGCAAGCACCGCTGCGGCGCAAAGGAACGCCACCAGCAGGAAGGTTTCATGGAATGCGGGGATTTGTGCGTTTTCCCGGCCTGGCGATGCGGTCTCGTGCACCAGGAGCCGCCATTGAAGCACGATACCCACCATGCTCACGCCGATCGCTCCCCCCAGCTGACGCAGGAAGTTGATGGTGCTGGCGCCCTGGGCAATCATGGCCGATTCGATTCCCCGCATGGCGCCCAGGCTCAGTGCGGGCAGAACGAAACCCAGTCCGATGCGGCCGACGATCGCCCACAGAATCAGAGCGAAATAGCCGGATGCCTTGGAACCGCTGCCCATCAGGACAAAGGAAAGCGCGAGCAGGAATAGACCGGCCGACACCAGTACGTGAGCGGGAAAACGATCGGCCAGCTTGCCGGCCAGGATGATGGTGACAGCCAGCACGAGGCCGGCCGGCAGCAGTACCAGTCCTGCCTGTGAAGGTGCATAGTGCAGGGCCATCTGCATGTAGACCGGCAGCAGATAAGTCGAGCCGAACAGGCCCGCGCCGTAAATGAAGGCCACCAGCGCACCCATGGCAAACTGGCGATGGCGGAACAGGCCCATGTTGATCAGGCCGTTCGAGGTGTGAACCTGGTAGTAGATGAACCCCGCCACGACGCCGATGCCGATTGACAGCATGACCGCAGCCTGGACCAGGCTGTCATGCAGGTGGACCAGTCCATTAAGCAGGCTCATGATGCCCACGCTCGCAAGCAGCAGGCCTTTCCAATCCAGAGGACGGCGTTCGCCCATCATCGGAGAATTCACCGCCAGCAGGCGCTGCACCAGGAACAGCACCAGCAGGCAGAACGGCACGACGACGAAAAAGATGGAGCGCCAGCCGAAATGCTCGACCAGGAAGCCGCCCACGCTCGGCCCGAGCGCCGGCGCCAGCACCACGCCGAAGCCGAAGACGCCCATGGCCTTGCCCTGTTCATGCGGTTCGAAGGCGCGCAGCACCACGATCGAGGGAATGGGCTGAAGCACGCCGGCGGCCAGTCCTTCCACCACCCGCATCGACAGCAGCATCGGATAATTGAGACTGAAGCCGCCGACAATGCCGCCGGCCAGCAGCAGCAGGATGGCGCCGCTGTAGGTGCGGCGCAGGCCGAAGCGCAGCAACAGCCAGGGCGTGGTCAGCATCGACAGCGTCATTGCCAGCATGAATCCCGCCGACACCCACTGCGCGCGCTCCTGCCCCAGCGTGAAATGCCGGCTCAGATCAGGCACGGCCACATTGACGATGGTCGACGACAGGATGGACGCCATGGTGCCGATCATCACGGTCATCAGGACCAGCCATTTGTAGCGCTGTCCATGGCGCTGGCGCAGTTGTTCCAGAGTGGGTTGCATTGAGGTGCAGGAAGGGAATGACAGCCGGACAGTATATGGGTTTGACAATCCGGCCGCTTACGTGCGGATAAGTGCGGATAAGTTCGGGTAAAGGCATGAAGCCGAGCATGGCTTTACCCGCACGGGGCCATGCGCGGCGGCTTGCGGCAGCGGGGATTACGCGGGCATCAGCAGAAAATGCAGGTGTAGCTGACGATCTCGGCGATGAGGAAAGCGATGAAGGACCAGACCACCGTCGAACCGAAAGGCAGGCACAGCACCACCCCGCGCAGGCGGAAGCGGATATCCGCCGGCAGCCGGCCAACCCACAGCCGGTCGAGGAAAGGCAGCAGGGGATAGAAGACAAGCAGGGCGATGAAAATCGCGGCGACCCAGCGAATCATGAGCGAGCCCTCGTCAAATCAGGTGCGCCACGGCCATGACGCAGAGCGACATCAGGATGGTCGACGCGAACGGCAGCAGGATCTTTCGTCCGAACAACGTGAACCGGATATCGCCGGGCAGGCGGCCGATGCCCAGCTTTTCGAGCCACGGCAGCGCTGCCGAAAAGACGATGAGGCCGATGAAGATCGTCAGGAGCCATCGAATCATCGGCTGCCTCGCGGGCGAATACAGTTGGCGACATTGTGCATTGCGTGCTTTGCCTTTCCTTTATAGCCGATGACTGCGGTCGTGGCGGGCGAACTTGTCGGGCAGGGCCGCTCCCTTGCCGACCACCATTACCTTGAACAGTTCACCCATTTCGGCGGGAGACACCAGCTTTTGCAGGGCATTGGCCTGCGGCAGGTAGCGTCGCGGGTCGTCGGGCGACGTACGCAGGAGCAGTTCGCCGATTCCGGCGTCGAGCAGGAAGGCGGCCTGGCCGGTATAGGACATCATTTCCAGACCGCTGTCGACGGCTGCCTGCGCCATCGCGGTGAAATCCACGTGCGCGGTGATGTCCTGCAGCCCGGGCAGGTAAAAGGGATCGGGATGCGCGTGATGCCGGTAATGGCACATCAGCGTGCCCTGGCTGCGCTGCGGATGGTAATACTCGTGCGCCGGGAAACCATAATCGATCAGGATCGCCGCGCCGCCCGCATTCCTGCCATTGGAGAGCATGGCGCCGAGGGAATGCATGAAACCGATGGCCTGCGGATGCACTTCGGTGACATACCCTTCCGGCAATGCCTCCGCATCCGGTATCTGGCGCGCCGGATCCGCGTCGCAGGGACGGTCCTGGAAGACGAAGCGCTTGCCTGCCTCGAGGGCGACGCCGCGCTCCAGCCAGCCGCCGGAGGTCTTGACCAGCAGGTTGACCGGCATTGCATCCAGCACCTCGTTGCCGAGAACGACGCCGGAAAAGCATTCGGGCAGCTGCTCCAGCCAGACCACCTGAGGGAAAGCGCGCAGTGTCTCCTGCTGCCTCGCTCGCAGCTCGCCGGACAATTCGACAATTGCATAGCGCTCGACGGCAACACCGGTTGCCTGCATTTCAGTCAACAGATCGAAGGCCAGCTTGCCGGTGCCGGCACCGAATTCGAGGATCCGGGGCTGCGTCTGCGCCATCAGGCCGGCGGCAACCTGCGCCAGCGCGGCGCCAAAAAGCGGCGTGATTTCGGGTGCGGTTGTAAAATCACCGTCTTTGCCCAGTTTTGCCGCGCCGCCGCTGTAATAGCCGAGTCCGGGCGCATACAGCGCCAGTTCCATGTAGCGGGCGAAGGAAATCCAGCCGGAATTGCGGTCGATGTCGTCGGCAATCAGCTGGTGCAGCGAGTGCGACGCGGCCAAGGCGTCCGGAGAAGGTTCAGGGAGTTGCAGTTGCATGCTCCGTATTGTATTGAAATCGGCAAGGCGCGCGGAAATTAATCCGCGCCTGCGCCTCCCGGCTGAACTTCTCGGCTAAGAACAAGGGCCGGGCCATGCCCAACTTGGATATTCGACAGCAGACATGACGATGACAACAGGAAACGACAAGGTCGCTTTGGTGACCGGCGCGGCCAGACGCATCGGCCGGGAAATCGCGCTGGAGATGGCCCGGCGCGGCTGGGATATCGCCGTGCATTACGGCAGTTCCGCACGGGACGCCGAAGCGACCGTGCGCGACATCGAGACGCTGGGCCGGCGTGCCGCCGCGCTGCAGTGCGACCTGTCCGACGAGCAGGCGGTGAGGAAACTGCTGCCGCAGGCGGCAGCGCGCCTGGGAACGGTGTCGTGCGTGGTGAATAATGCCTCGCTGTTCGCTTTCGACGATGCGGCGGCGTTTTCCCAGGCCATGCTGGACAGGCACATGCATGCCAATGTTGCCGCGCCCATCCTGCTGGCGCAGGCATTGCATGCGATGACCCCGGACGACGGAGACAGCGGTCAGGCGGTCGTCATCAATATCCTCGACCAGAAGCTGTTCAACCTGAATCCCGATTTCCTGTCCTACACGCTGTCAAAAGCCTCGCTGCAGACGGCTACCGTGATGCTGGCCCAGGCGCTGGCGCCGAAGCTGCGCGTGGTCGGCGTGGCGCCGGGCATTACCCTGGTCTCGGGCGAGCAGTCGGAAGACGGCTTCGCCAAGGCCCACAAAGTCACGCCGCTCGGCCGTTCCAGCACGCCGGAGGATATTGCCTCCACCGTTTGTTTTGTTGCCGAGTCGCCGGCGATCACCGGCACCACGCTGCTGGTCGACGGCGGCCAGCATTTGATTCCCCTACAGCGCGATGTGATGTTCATCGCCAAATAACCGTTCATACCTATGCTTTCCACTCTTTCGCATCCCAGCCTTGCCGACTGCCGCCGCCTGTTCCTTCGCAATTACGAAGTCATGATCAACATTGGCGTCCATGAATTTGAAAAGAAAGGCGAGCAGCGGGTGCTGGTCAATGTCGATCTGTTCATTCCGCTGGCCGAATCCACGCCCACCGGCGACCACCTGAACGAAGTGGTCGACTACGACTTCATGCGCGACACGATCGCCAAGCGCATGGCGCAAGGTCATATCCACCTGCAGGAAACCCTGTGCGACGATGTCGCCCGCGCCATGCTGGCCCATCCCAAGGTGCGCGCGGTACGGGTATCGACCGAAAAGCCGGATGTCTATCCGGACTGCGACAGCGTCGGCGTGGAAGTCATCCACATCAAGCCATAAGGATGGAGCGGAACATGAACGACGTCTTGCACGACGATGCCGTGATCGGCGCGAAGAAAGCGGAAAAGATCGCCTATGAAAACAACAAGCTGCACAAGCGATTGTGCAGGCAGGTAGGCCAGGCGATCGGCGACTTCAACATGATCGAGGAAGGCGACAAGGTAATGGTGTGCCTGTCGGGCGGGAAGGACAGCTATGGTCTGCTCGACATCCTTCTGACGCTGCGCGAGCGGGCGCCCATCCATTTCGATATCGTCGCCGTCAACCTAGACCAGAAGCAGCCGAACTTCCCGGCGCATGTGCTGCCGGAATACCTGACGAAGCTGGGCGTGCCCTTCCATATCGAGAACCAGGATACCTACAGCATCGTCAAGCGTATCATCCCGGAAGGGAAGACCACCTGCTCGCTCTGCTCCCGCCTGCGGCGCGGCATCCTGTACCGGGTTGCCGATGAACTGGGCGCCACCAAGATTGCGCTTGGCCACCATCGCGACGACATCCTGGAAACCTTTTTCCTCAACATGTTCTTCGGCGCGAAGATCAAGGGCATGCCGCCCAAGCTGCAGTCGGACGACGGCAAGCACATCGTGATCCGGCCGCTGGCGTATGTGAAGGAGGCCGACATGGAGCGTTATGCCGAGGTCAAGCAGTTCCCGATCATTCCCTGCGACCTGTGCGGCAGCCAGGAAAACCTGCAGCGCAAGCAGATCAAGGCGATGCTTCGCGAATGGGAGAAGAAGCACCCGGGACGCGTGGAAAATATCTTTTCCGCCTTGTCGACGGTGGTGCCGTCGCATCTGATGGATCGCGGCCTGTTCGGTTTCGCCGAGCTGCAGGCCACCGGAGAGTCGGTGCCGAACGGCGATATCGCTTTTGACGAGGAGCCCTGCTCCACCGGCGTCAACGTGGTGAAGTTTTCCGGACTGGACGACTGATCAGCATCTCCGCCGCTGCCCGGGCAGCGGCGGCCGCGGTCCAGCCACTATCCGCTCTTACTTCACTACCCGCTCTTATTTCGCCGCCAGCGAGCGGCAATCGTCTATCCATTTCTGCAGCCGCTCGCGCGCATGCTCGCGCTGCTCCTGGGTAGCCACATTGGCAATCACCGCCACCATGTCCGCCGAACCGGCGCGCGTGTCATCGAAAAAGTTCTTGTGCTCGGCATAGGTGAAGTTTTCGAAACTCCGCTCGATATACTGTCGCAGCATCGCCGATACCGCTTCCCGGGCCGGCTTCTCGGACTGGATCTTGCGCAGGATGACCAGCAGTTCCTGCTGGCGCCGGCGCCGCTCCTCCGCCCATATCTCATTGTCCAGCGGGCGCGCATCGGACGCCTTGCGGATCTGCGCTTCCTGCTCGCTGCTGAAATTCCCGAACCAGTACTCGGCCTGCTTCAGCACTTTCTTGAAACGGAAAAGTTGACGGTCCTCAAGATTACCCCGCAAGTACTCTTTACGATAGGCCTCGTTGTTGGAGGCGAACTTCTTTTCCAGGTGCGCGATCTGTTCCGGTTGCAGATCCATCGCCAGGCGGGTCAACTCCGGCAAGGCCTTGTCGATGACGACCATGGAGCGTTTCCTGATACCCGCATATTCCTGCGTTACATCCTCCGGCTTGACCGGATGCTGCAGCCGCTGCTGAATCTGTCCCAAGGTTTGCGCATAATCGTTGAGCTGCGTCTTGCGGTGCCATGCGAACAGGCGCTCGATATCCTGCCTGACCCAGGGTTTCTGCTCCTCATTGATGTCGATGTATGAATTGAGCCACCAGTAGACGACGGTGTCGCCGTTGGCATAGCCCAGCCGCAGCGCGCTGCACCCCGCCAGCAGGCAGGCACACAGGAAAATGCCGTAGCGGAGCAGGAAGGCACGATAAGGCCGCATGATAAACTTTTGCATTCTTTTCATTGGTGTTCTATGAACGTTGTCATTCTCGCTGCCGGCATGGGAAAGCGCATGCAATCCGCGTTGCCGAAGGTGTTGCATCCGCTCGCGGGCAAGCCTCTCCTCTCGCATGTCATCGATACCGCGCGCACACTGTCGCCGGGCACGATCTGCGTCATCTATGGCCACGGCGGCGACGTCGTGCCGCAAACGGTGCAGGCGGCGGACCTCAGTTTCGCCAAGCAGGAACCGCAGCTGGGAACAGGCCATGCGGTGATGCAGGCCGTACCGCACCTGCGCGACGATGCGCCCACGCTGGTGCTCTACGGCGACGTTCCGCTGACGACCAGGGAATCGCTGCAGCAACTGTTGGACAATGCCGGCGGCAATAAGTTGGCGATACTCACTGTCGAACTGCAGGACCCGACCGGCTATGGCCGTATCGTGCGCAAAGACGGCAAGATCGTCGGCATCGTGGAACAGAAGGATGCAACCGAAGAGCAGAGGGCAATTACGGAAGTCAACACCGGCATCATGGTGGTGCCGACCGCCAAGCTGAAATCCTGGCTCGGCACCCTGTCGAACAACAATGCGCAAAAAGAATACTACCTGACCGACATCGTCGCCCGCGCGGTGGCCGATGATGTGGAAGTCGTCGCGGCGCAGCCCTCGGCGGTATGGGAAACCCTGGGCGTCAACAGCAAGGTCCAGCTTGCCGAACTGGAGCGCATCCATCAGCGCAATATCGCCAACGCATTGCTTGAGCAGGGTGTGACGCTGGCGGACCCGGCGCGCATCGACGTACGCGGAGAATTGCGCTGCGGCCGCGACGTCAGTATCGACGTCAACTGCGTATTCGAAGGCAAGGTGGAGATAGGGGAAGGCGCGGTCATCGGAGCGCACAGCGTGATCCGCAATGCCCGCATCGGCAAGGGTGCGCAGATCAAGCCCTTCTGCCACATCGAAGATGCGATGGTGGGGGCCGAATCGCAGATCGGCCCGTATGCGCGACTGCGTCCCGGCACCGAACTGGCCGAAGATGTTCATATCGGCAACTTCGTCGAAGTCAAGAACAGCCAGATCGCGGCGCACAGCAAGGCCAATCACCTGGCCTATGTGGGCGACGCCACGGTGGGTTCGCGCGTCAATATCGGCGCCGGCACCATCACCTGCAACTATGACGGCGCCAACAAGTTCCGCACCATCATCGAGGATGACGCCTTCATCGGCAGCGATACCCAGCTTGTCGCTCCCGTACGCGTGGGCAAGGGCGCCACGCTGGGTGCCGGCACCACGCTGACCAAGGATGCGCCGGAAGGCAAGCTGACCGTGTCGCGGCCGAAGCAACTGACGATCGAGGGCTGGCAGCGCCCGGTCAAGGTAAAGAAATAGGCGACGCGCCCCTTCCTTGCGACCTTACCAGGGGCCGCCATCCGTCCGGGTGGCGGCCCTTTCTTCATCCTGCATGGAAGGTGGCTTATACCGCAATGCGCGTTTCAAACTTGCTTCTGTAGACTGAAAAGAAGCTGCGCACATTCCTCACATTCGCATGGCCGGCAAAGATCCGATGGGCCAGCGCATGATAGGCCGGCATGTCGGCCACCTGCACGATCAGCACGAAATCCGGGCCCTGCGATACCCGGTAGCACTGAAGGATCTCGGCTTCCTCCGCCACCAGGGCCTCGAACTCTTCAAGATGTTCCGCCCCCTGCTTGTCGAGCGTGATTTCGACGATGGCCGTCAGGGTTTTGCCCACGCTTTCCGGCGACAGGATGGCGACCTGCCTTTCGATCACGCCTGCCTCAATCAAACGCTTGACTCGCCGCAAACATGTCGGCGGGGAAGCATGCACACTTGCTGCTAGTTCATTGTTTGTCTGTGCGGCATCCATTTGCAGCGCGTTCAGGATGCGCCTGTCCAGATCATCTAGCTGGAATGACATATATAAATATTAAATTAAGCAGAAAGTTTTGAAATTATATTTCACCTCACTACATCTTTGAAATAAAAATTCATAATAATCATAAATTAGACTGCTTATTTCATACGTAGTCTTCTACGATAACACCGTCACCATCATCGCAAAGGGAGCAAGTCATGTGCGGCATCGTCGGCGCGGTAGCGCAGCGCAATATCACCCCGATTCTTTTACAAGGCCTGAAACGGCTGGAATACCGCGGCTACGATTCCTGCGGCGTCGCACTGCACGTGGATGGCAAGCTGCAGCGTTCACGCAGCACATCGCGTGTGGCGGACCTCGAATCGCAAGTGGAAAAAGCCAGCCTGGAAGGCTTTACCGGCATTGCGCATACCCGCTGGGCGACGCATGGCGCTCCCGCATCGCATAATGCACACCCGCATTTCTCACGCGAGCGCATTGCACTGGTCCACAACGGCATCATCGAAAACCACGACGAACTGCGCGCCGAACTGACCGCGATCGGCTATGTGTTCGAAAGCCAGACGGACACCGAAGTCATCGCCCACCTGGTCGACCACATGTACACCGGCGACCTGTTCGAAACCGTGCAGCAGGCGGTGCGCCGGCTGCAGGGCGCCTATGCGATCGCGGTCTTCAGCCGCGACGAACCGCATCGCGTCATCGGCGCGCGCCAGGGTTCGCCGCTGATCGTCGGCGTCGGCAAGGGCGAAAACTTCCTCGCTTCCGATGCGATGGCCCTGGCCGGCACCACCGATCAGATCATCTACCTGGAGGAAGGCGACGTGGTCGATCTGCAGCTGCAGCGCTACTGGATCGTCGATGCCGCCGGCAAGCCGGTGGAGCGCGAAGTGCGTACCGTGCATGCGCATACCGGCGCGGCCGAACTCGGGCCTTACCGCCATTACATGCAGAAGGAAATCTTCGAACAGCCGCGCGCGATCGGCGATACGCTGGAAGGCGTTTCCGCGATCATGCCCGAACTGTTCGGCGACAAGGCCTACAGCGTGTTCAAGAAGATCGACTCGGTGCTGATCCTCGCCTGCGGCACCAGTTATTACGCCGGCCTGACCGCGAAATACTGGATCGAATCGATTGCGCATCTCCCGGTCAACGTCGAGATCGCCAGCGAATACCGCTACCGCGACAGCGTGCCGAACCCAAATGCGCTGGTGGTGACCATTTCCCAGAGCGGCGAAACGGCCGACACGCTGGCCGCACTCAAGCATGCGCGCTCCATGGACATGGTCAACACGCTGACCATCTGCAACGTCGCCACCAGCGCGATGGTGCGCGAATGCATGCTGTCCTACATCACCCGTGCCGGCGTCGAAGTCGGCGTCGCATCGACCAAGGCATTCACCACCCAGCTGACAGCCCTGTTCCTGCTGACGCTGTCATTGGCGCAAGTGCGCGGCCATCTGAACGACGAGCAGGAAGCCGCGCATCTGAAGGCGATGCGCCACCTGCCGGTATCGATTGCCGCCGTGCTGGCGCTGGAACCGCAGATCATCGCCTGGGCCGAAGAGTTTGCGCGCAAGGAAAACGCGCTGTTCCTCGGACGCGGCCTGCACTATCCGATCGCACTCGAAGGCGCGCTGAAGCTCAAGGAAATTTCCTATATCCACGCGGAAGCCTATCCGGCCGGCGAACTCAAGCACGGTCCGCTGGCGCTGGTGACCAAGGAAATGCCGGTAGTGACGGTGGCGCCGAAAGATGCGCTGATCGAGAAGCTGAAATCCAACATGCAGGAAGTGCGCGCCCGCGGCGGCGAACTGTATGTGTTCGCCGATGCCGATTCCCGCATCATGCCCAGCGAAGGCGTGCACGTGATCCGCATGCCGGAGCACTACGGCGCCCTGTCTCCCATCCTGCACGTGGTGCCGCTGCAGCTGCTGGCCTATCACACCGCGCTGGCGCGCGGCACCGATGTCGACAAGCCGCGCAACCTGGCGAAATCGGTGACGGTGGAGTAAGCAAATAAGCGCCACCGGCGCTGCCGGCATCCGGGCGATGCCGGCCATCCAATGAAAAAGCCGACATGCAGGCGCTGCAGTCGGCTTTTCTGTTTGTGTTTCACGATCGGCTCCAATGCCGGCGCCATCCTGCCCTGTCAAGGCAGGGAACTGCGCGTCAGCAGCGCCCCTTCTTTGCCTGGCCCGGCGGGCAGTGATAACCGCCGCCGCCCCCGCCTCCGGTAATGACGACTTGCGCCGACGGCACATCCGGTACGACGACGCATCCGGAAAGCGCAAGACTCATGGCTGCAATCAGCGATGCGGTTATTTTTGATATTTTCATGGTGACTACCTGGAATTGAAATAAGTGAGATCGCAGGGAAAGCAAAGCGATGACCTTGCATAAGGCTAGTCTCTGCGTTGCACACAGTCAATTTTTGAATCCTCCTGTTACATGGGTGATCCTGCTCAAGCTTCTTGCTTGCATTGCAGCTGCCATAAAATCAACGGCCGGCATTGCAATGAATGCAATGCCGGCCGGATAAAGAGTCAAGATCGTCGAACTTCGAGATCTGGGAAGCAGACGTCTCAGGCTTTCTTCGCCAAGCCCATGCTTTCAATCATTTCCTTTTCTTCCTTGAAAGTCTGCTGGGCAAACTTGGTATAGGTGGCGCTATCCATGTAGATGATCGGCTGGTCGAACTTTTCAAGCGTGGCGGTGACCAGCGGATCTTCCAGTGTTTTCTTCAGGGCATCCTGCAACCGCTTGACCAGTGCCGGATCCATGCCTTTCGGTCCGCCGATGCCGAACGGGGAGTCGGAGACAGTCTGGTATCCAAGCTCCAGCAGGTTGGGCACGTTCGGCCAGCGCTTGGTGCGCTTGCTGCCGTAGGTCACCAGCAGGCGAGCGCGGCCGGCTTCGACCGCGGAAGCCCAGCCGGTGGCATCGCTATGGGCCATCACATGGCCGCCGAGCAGGGCCTGCATGCCGTCGGCATTGCCCTTGAACGGCACATGCAGCAGCTTGATGCCGGCGCGCTTGGCGAACTGCTCGACCACAAGGTGCGGCGTGGTGCCGGTGCCGGTGGAGCCGTAGCTCAGCATTTCGGGATTGGCCTTGGCGTAGTCCACGAAGTCCTTGATGTTCTTGATCGGCGAATCCGAGCGCACCACCAGGCCGAAGGTGTAGCCGGTCAGGCAGGCGATGTAGGTCAGGTCCTTCATCGGATCGAACGAGACCTTCTGCATGTGCGGCAGGCGGAAGATGCCCAGCGGCAGCTGCGACAGGGTGTAGCCGTCCGGCTGGGCATTGGCCAGCTCGCCGGCGCCGAGGATGCCGCCGGCCCCTGGCTTGTTTTCAATGATGACGGTTCCACCCAGGGCTTTGCCGAGGCTGTCGCCGAAGGCGCGCATCACCACGTCGGTGGAGCCGCCGGCCGGCCATGGGCAGATCAGGCGTATCGGACGGTTCGGGTAAGTACCCTGGGCGAAGGCTGGAAAGGCGATGGTAGCGCCTGCGGCAACGGATGCTTTCAGAAAATGCCGGCGATTGAGTTTGGTATGGGTCATGCAATGTCTCCTGGTTCTTTTATTTAAACGGGCGTGCACTGCTCAGGATAGCAAAATGGTCCGCACCCGGACAGGGTGCGGACCATGTTTCATGCTCCTAGCAACAGCCGGTTCAGCGTCCCGACGATGCAGGTGCTGCCGGAATCGGCTGGCCGCCCGGTCCGGCGGCAAAGCTCAGCGGCGACACGGCGGCCTGCTGGCCGACGCCCGGCTTGCTCCAGTCGCAGACGCCGGTCGGGAACACCGCCTGCAGGCGCTGCAGCTGGGGTGCGCTCAGGGTCTGCGGTGCATAGTCGGCGGCATTGAGCGGCTTGAGCTGGCACTTCAGGACGTCTTCCGACAGCGGTCCGCCCGCAACCTGGCGCGGCGAGCTGGCCGGGCGCAGGAAGGGATCTGCATTGCAGGCGGCCTGGTCGGTGACCTTGACCGACTGCGTCGCATCGCTGCTGAGGTAGCAGAAATCCCGTGCCTCGGCCGGCTTGGCGCGCACGATCTTTTGCTCGATCGGCAGCGTGCTGGTATCGGCCGTCAGATTGGTCAGCCACTTGTCCATGGTCAGGAACGAGTCCAGCGTGATGGCCGGGAAAGGCGCGAAGCCGGTGCGTCCGAAACGCCACATCACATGGTTGTCATGGTTGCCGTTGGCCTTGTCGAGGCGGTCGCGCAACTGGAAGCTGCGCCAGACATGATGAATGCCCGTCAGGCCTGCGGCCGAGCCGGCGGCGCCGGTGGGCAGCGGAACGATCATGGAATCATCCCAGCCGCGCAGGTCGATGATCGCCGTCTTGGCCAGCTGCTTGCCGCTGCTGACGATGCCGGCGCGGTAGGCGACTTCCAGGCCTTCCGGGTCAGCCGCGGTGCGGGTCGTGGTGCGGACCGAATCGCGGGTGATGCCGCCGATCTGCTCGTTGAGCGTGACGAACTCCTCCGCCGTGATCGCGCCGCTGACGAAGGCTCGCAAACCGTACTGCACGCCGACGTTGTCGCGGGTGTCGCGCGGGAAGTTGGTGCCCGGCACCTTGCCGAAGATCGACACGGCGCTGTCAAGCGCACCGCAACGCGGACCGGTCGGATTGGTCACCGGATCGTAGACCACGCTGGCGGGCAGGCCGCAGTTGTTGGTCGATGTCGGCGATTGGGTGATGGCGCCGGTGTCGTTGTTGGCGGGGGCCACGACGCGGGCAAAGAAATTGCCCGGCTTGGCGTTGTTGCCGAACAGGTTGTTCCAGGCATGGCATGCGGTCTGGTCGAGATGGCCATTGATCGCCGCCTTCTTCGCATTGATCTGCGCCTGGGTATAGCCGGAACCGGTCATCAGGTCCAGCCACGCCGGCTGCTGGTAAGTTTCGACCAGCATCACGCAGTCCTGGACTTCCATGGTGGTGGTTTCCGAATCCGGATAGGTGCAGCTCGGCTGGATGCCGTCGAGCAGGCCCGGCATGATGGAGGACGCGGTGTACTGGTTGATCGAGCCGCCCGAGCAGCCTGTGCCCATGGTGAACTTGATCGGGCCGAAATTCTCGGTGATGCGCTCCTTCATCATCATCAGGGTTTCGGTCATCAGTACCCGGTTCGAGTTGTACTGCGAATCGGTCAGGCTGTTCTGAGCCACCATGAAACCGCGTGACAGCGACTTGTCGTCGGCCCAGGAGCCTTGCGGGCGGAACTGCTTGCGCGGCTGGCCGGTGCTGGATCCGAACTGGTACAGCACCTTGCCGTTCCAGGTGGCCTGCGGGGCGGCGGCGGTCCAGGGCTTGGTCGGATCGGCCAGTACCGCGATGTCATAGATGCCGCGGTTGAGCGTGCCGCGTTCGCGGCGGACGATGTAGGGCACCGTCAGGCCGGTATCGGTAGTGGTGGTGGCCAGATCGGCCGGCGCGGCGGCCGCCGGGTTGTAGGGTTTGAAGCAGGCGTTGGCCGGCGCGGATGCAGGCGCGGCCGGGTCGGGCAGCGCGTTGGCGCAACCGGCGGTCGTGGTCTTGTAGAAATAGGCGACTTCAGTCCTGATGTTGCACTGGGCATCGGTCGCGGTGGTCGACAGGCCGCTGGCGTTGGTCGAGGGCGTGGCACCGGATTCGGGCTGCGCAGCCGGGGTCGCGCACACCCAGGGCTGGATCTGCGGCCCGGAGATGATTGGTCCGCCGACCGGGAAGTTGGTGACCTTCAGGGTGGCTGGCGCAATGCCGCTGCCCTGGGCAGTGATCGTATTGTCGCCGTTGGCCAGGCCGGTGACGAGGCCGGTATAGCGGCCGTTGCGCAGCGCGAAGGCGCTGCTGACGTCGCGGCCGCCGACGTCGACCTTGATGTCCGACGCATTCACGCCGGCCGGAACGCCAATCTCCACCAGCGCGTCGCCGCCGCTGACGAAGTCGGCCCGGCTGGACAAGACCTTGATCTCCGGGGCGGCGGCGTTATTGCCGCCGCTGCCGCCGCATGCCGCCAGAATCATGCTGATTGCAGTCACGGGAAGGGCCCGCGACCACGGCTTGAAGTCAACCATCTGTGTCTCCTGTCTGTTGTTGTAGGCGTCATCGACGCGCCGCATCCAGTGTCACATTGGACGCAGGATGGCGAAAAAAATAATAGGAAGCCTTGCCATGCCACACAAGTCGGAAAGCGCAGGCGCGGCTGTCAGAAAGTTCTGACAGTCGCACGAAGCAAAGACATGCTGCATTGCGATTTCCATGCAACGTCCGGCTACATGCTGCAAATGGAGCGAGAAGCGAAGAGCTTGCGGATCAGGCGGACGCAACCCGCCGCAGCGGGATATTGCGGCAAATCAAATGCGGCCTACCCACCCGGATGTCTTCAGTCGATGAGCTTGTTGCGCACCGCGTACTGGATCAGCTCGGCATTGGTGCTGACGCCGCGCTTCTCAAGAATGCGGCTGCGGTAGGTGCTGACGGTCTTGACGCTGATGGACAGCTTGGCGGCGATCATGGTGAGGGATTCGCCGCGCACCAGCATGTCGAAGATCTGGGATTCGCGGATCGACAGTTTCTTTTGTTCGCCGGGATTGTCGTCGGGGCCGTGCAATGACGAAATCAGCATTTCGGTAACCGCCGGCGTCATGTATTTCTGCCCCTTGGCCACCATACGCACCGCGCCGATCAGGTCGGCAGCTTCCATGTCCTTGGCCACATAGCCATGGGCGCCGGCGCGCAGCGCGCGCAATGCGTATTGCTGCTGCGAATACATGCTGAGCATGATGACTTTCAACTCGGGCGCCTCGACCTGTATCGTTTCAAGCAGGTCGAAACCGCTGCGCGCCGGCAGGTTGATATCCAGCAGCAGGATGTCCAGATCGCCATGGCTGCGCAGGCGGGCCAGCCCATCGGCCCAGTCTCCCGCCTCGTCGACCACGCAAAAATCCGGTTCGTCGTGCAGCATCTTCTTCAAGCCGGAGCGGAACATGGGATGGTCGTCGATGATCATCAGTCTAATCATGCGGAGCCCCCTTCTCATGCTCGCCCTGGTCGTCGGACTCCGCCGGGTCCAGCGGCACGCAAAGCATGATGGTCGTGCCCAGCCCTTCGGTGGATTCGATGGCCAGCGCGCCGCCGAGCTCGCGGGCACGCTCCTTCATCGACAGCAGGCCGAAGCAGTGCGCCGCCGATTCCGGCGCCGTGGCCACGCCCGCCGGCATGCCGCGTCCATTGTCTTCGATGTGCAGATGCAGCCTGCCCTGCTCCACCGCCAGCCGCACCTCCACTTCCGTTGCCTGGGCATGGCGCGCGACATTGGTGAGCGCTTCCTGGAAAATGCGGTAGACCATGGTGGCGCGGGAGCTGTCGAGGGGAAGGGGAAGTTCCTTGGGACACATGGCGGCGTGGATGCCGGAGCGCTTCTCGAAGCGCTCCAGGTGGGATGCCATCGCGGTCGCCAACCCCAGATATTCGAGCGCCTGCGGATGCAGCGACTCGGAGATTTCACGCACGCTGTTGATCGCTTCCTGCAGCAGGCCGTTCAGGTCGTCGGCAATCTCGCGGATCTCGCCGGGCGCGGCGCGACGCAGGATGCGGCCGACATTGAGCTTCATGGAAGTCAGCAGGCCGCCCAGCACGTCATGCACTTCGCGCGCATAGGCGGAACGCTGGCGTTCGCGCACGGCGATCAGGTAGGCCGCCAGTTCCCGGTACTGCTGTTGCGAGCGCTCCAGTTGGCGGTTGCGCTCGAGCTGATCGGTCACCTCGATGCCGACGCCGACCACCGCCGGCCGCCCGCGATAGTCGAGCGCCATGCCATGCACGTCGATGAAGACGATGCTGCCGTCGCGGTGCAATCCGCGCACCACGAAGCGCATGCTGGGCTCGACCCCGGACACGCGCCGATGATAGCGGGCGCTGACTTCCTCCGCATCCTCCGGCGGCACGAACCTGCTGACCGGCTGGCCGATCAACTGCTCCGGCGTATGCCCGGTCATCGCCGCCCAGGTGGCGTTGGCATATTGGAAGACTTCATCCTGGATGATGTAGACCCCGGCCAGCGCCTGCTCCACCAGTCCGCGGAAGGGAATGCTGCCGAGTTCGAAGTCGTGTGCCGGTTCGGTCATGGAGGGTTGGCTGTGGTGCGGCTTAACTGAATCGGTCGGATCAGTCGAGTTTGGCGCCGGAGCGCCTGACGACTTCCTGGTAGCGCCTGTTCTCGCGCCGCACCAGTTCCGCGAACTGCGCCGGGGTGGTGGGCGCCGGCTCGGCCGCAATCTTCAGCATGCGTTCGCGCACCGCCGCCGACCGAAGCGCAGCGGTGAACTCCCGGTTGAGCCTATCGATGGCCGCCGTCGGCACGCTGGCCGGCGCAAAGATACCGAACCAGGTCGTGATTTCGAAGTCCCGGAAGCCGGCCACGCCGCTTTCGGCGATGGTCGGCAGGTCGGGATAAGCGGCGGCCCGGCGCAGGGTGGTCACCCCGAGCGCCTTGATGCGGCCCTCGCGGATGCGCGGCGCCGCCGAACCGAGATTGTCGAACATGAGCTGCACGTCGCCGCTCAGCAGGGCGGTCTGCGCCGGAGCGGCGCCGCGGTAGGGAATATGCACCATGAATACGCCAGCGAGCTGCTTGAACAGTTCCGCCGCCAGATGCCCGCCGCTGCCGTTGCCGCCGGAGGCGAAGTTGATCTTGCCGGGATTGCGCTTGAGATAGCCGATCAGGTCGGAGACATTGGCAATCCTGTTCTGGCTGGCGAACTCGGTATTGAGCACCAGCACGTTGGGCAGGTCGGCCAGCAGCGTGATGGGCGCGAAGTCCTTGAGCGGGTCGAAGGGCATGCGCGGATACAGCCAGGGATTGATGGCATGGGTCGACAAGGCGCCGATGCCCAGGGTATGACCGTCCGGCGCCGCCTTGGCGACCGCATCCATGCCGATGTTGCCGCCCGCCCCGGAGCGGTTTTCAATCACGACATTGCCCAGCGTGGGCCGGACTGCCTCGCCGACGATGCGGGCGACCGCATCGAGCGGCCCGCCCGGCGGGAAGGGAACGATCAGGGTGATCGGCTTGGCGCCCGGATTGAATTCGGAAGTTTGCGCCTGCGCGGGCGCGGCGAGCAGGCCGGCGGCCGGCGCCGCCAGTGCTGAAAGGGTCGCGAGCGCCAGCTTGCGGCGGCGTGCCAGGAAGGTCGGCTTTCGGTTCATGGAGCGTGTGCGATCAGGTCGTGGAAGGAGCCGACAGTATAGCGAGTGGATCGCGGCATGCCAGCCGCGACGATGACGGTGACGATGAATGCGGCATGGAGCCGATTGCGGCTCAATGCAGATTGCTTGCAGCCGCCTCGCCGGCTCCGGGAAACCGGTTCATCCGCGACCAGTTGCCGTTTTGCATCAACTCCTCGAATTCCAGGGCCGGCACGGGCGGGCTGAAGATGAATCCCTGCGCGCTGGTGCAATCCCGGGCCTTCAGGTAGGCCAGCTGCTCGGCGGTTTCCACGCCGCCGGCGACGACGGCGATGCCGAGGTTGTGCGCCAGGCTGATGATGGCCGACGTGATCGCCGAATCCTCGCGCCGGTGCGGCAGGTGCCGAACGAAGGCCTTGTCGATCTTGAGGGAATCGATTTCGAAGTCGACGAGATCGCTCAGCGCGGTGGCACCGGTGCCGAAGTTGTCGATGGTCAGGCGTATGCCCAGCGAGCGCAGGTACGACAGCTGCTCCTTGATCTCCGGATGCTGGGCCAGCATCGATTCCGGAACTTCCAGCTCCAAACTGGACGGTGCGATGCCGGCATCGGCCAGCACGAAGGGAATCATGGTGACGAATTTCGGATCGCTGAACTGGCGCGCCGAGCAATTGACCGACAGCCGCAGTTCGGAAAGTCCGTTTGCCTGCCAGCGGCGCACCTGGTGGCAGGCTTCGCGCAATGCCCATTCGCCGATATCGACGATCAGGCCGCTCTGCTCGGCGATTTCCAGGAAGTCGTTCGGCAGGACCGTTTCCAGCTCGGTGGCGTTCCAGCGCAGCAACGCTTCCACGGTGGAAACCTTCCAGCTGCTCAGGTCGATCAGCGGCTGGTAGTACAGCTCGAACTGGTGGTTCTTCAGGGCTGCGCGCAAGGCGGCTTCGCGGTCGCGCTTCCAGGTCTGCTCGGAGAACAGGTCGGACGTGTAGAACTGAAAATTGTGGCGGCCGCTGTTCTTGGCGCGGTACAGGGCAAGGTCGGCGCGCTTGAGCAGCTCCACCGAGTTCCTGCCGTCCTTCGGATAGATGCACAAGCCGATGCTGGTGCCGCTCAGCACTTCCTGGCCCTCCAGCTCATACGGGCGCCCCAGTTCGAGCACCAGCTTGCGGGCCAGCGTCTCGGATGCATTCGGCTGCGAGACGTCGGTCTGGATGATGACGAATTCATCGCCGCCGAGCCGGGCGACGAAATCGGTCTCCCGCAGCGACGACCGGATGCGCAGCGCCACTTCCTTGAGCAGCAGGTCGCCGGTGTGATGGCCGAAGGTATCGTTGACATGCTTGAAGCGGTCGAGATCGAGCAGCAGCAGCGCCATCGGCAAGTTATTGCGCTGCGACAGCGCGATCGACTGGTGCAGCTGGTTGCTGAAATAGACCCGGTTGGGCAGGCCGGTCAGTACGTCATGGTTGGCCAGGAAATGGGTCTGCTCTTCCGCCAGGCGGTGCGAGGTATGGTCGCGCATGATCTTCACGAAGCCGCGCAGGCTGCCGTCGGTTTCCAGCAGCGGCGTGACCGCGCCGGTGGACCAGAAGCGGGTGCCGTCCTTGCGCAGGTGCCAGCGGTCATCGTCGGAACGGCCGCGGCTTTTCGCTTCTTCCAGTTCTTTCCAGGGCTCGCCGGCGCTGCGGTCCTCGCTGGTAAACAGGCGCTCCACATGCTGCCCGACCGCTTCCTCCACGCTGTAGCCGAAGATGTGCTCGGCGCCGCTGTTCCAGCTGACGATCAGGCCGGCGGTGTCGAGCATCATGATCGCATGGTCGGTCGAGGCCTCGACCAGCATCCGGAAATCCTGCTGCGACCGTTTCAGCGCGCGCTCGGTTGCCACCTGCTGGGTGATGTCGGCATTGGTTTCCAGATAACGGTAAGGTTCGCCATCGTGGAATTCGAGCGCCCACTGGCTGAAGATGGTCAGCTCCCGCCCGTCCCTGGTCGTATGAATGACTTCGCCTTCCCAGTAATGCTCGCGGCGCAGCGTTTCGCGGATCTGTTCCAGCGGGACGGAATACCGGGTGCGCAGCAGTTCATGGCTGACCTTGCCGAGCGCTTCCTCGCGGCTGTACTGGTACAGCTTTTCGGAGCTGCGGTTCCAGTAAGTGATCACATCATCGGTGGTGCGGGCGAGAATGGCGTCACGCGCCAGATCGAGCAGGCTGGCCTGTTCCTGCAGCAGGCGCGCCTGCCGGACGGACTCCTCGTCGCGGCGCCGCAGTTCCGAGATATCGTGGAAGACCACCACGCCGCCCACCGGAGCGCCGGCATTGTCGAGCAGAGGACTGGCATTGGCGCTGACCCAGATGCCGCCGCCATCATTGTTCGTCGGCACGAAAGCGATGAAGCCATTGATCTGCTCGCCGCGCAGCGCGCGCCGCATCGGCCGTTCCTCGGGAAGATACGACGTCACCTGGTCCGGCCGGTACAGGTTGATTGCGCCCATGTAGCCATGTCCGACGACAGCCGACGGATCGAGCCCGAACAGGTCCTGGGCGGCGGGATTGATCAGGATGAGACGCTCTTCCAGGTCGGCGACGACCACCGCGCCGGCCATGCTGTGCAGAATGGAGTGCGTGATGTTGGCCTGGCGATGGATTTCCTTTTCGAGTTCCTCGCGCTGCGTCATGTCCCTGAGCGAGGCGAGAAACACCGGGCAATCCGCTGACGCGATCGCCGTCACGGTCAGTTCGATGTTGATTTCGCTGCCATCCTTGCGCCTGGCCGGCATTTCCATGCGCTTGTTGAATACCTTTGCTTCGCCGGTTTCCAGATAGCGGCGCAGGCCGGCGTGATGAGCTTCGGCATAGCGCTCGGGTACGATCGTGTCCGTCAGGCTTCTGCCCAGCACGTCTTCCCTGCTCCAGCCAAAGGCTTCCTCGGCCTTGCGACTCCAGTCGAGGATGCAGCTGTCCGCATCGATCGCAATGAACGCATCAAGCGCATTGTCGATGATAAGCCGATAGAGCTCCTCGGCTTGAATCGGCTCCTGGAACAAGAGTTTCATTAAGGTTTTCAGCGACGCAATATGTACGTCGTTCTGACAACATGCCCGCCCCCGGGTTTCTTGAAATGCAGCAGAAAGTGAGAAAACGCAACGGGTTCGGAGGCGGCGCGCGGCGAGCCGGCCCTGTTTTCCGATAGCCGGAGTATTGCTGCACCAGCCTTGCCGGCGGTGCAGACAAAAGGATCAGGCCGCCAGCGCGAGCTTGCTGGCGCAGGCCTCGCGCAGGTGAAAAGGCAGCCATGCCCATAGCACCCAGTTCGCAAATTCCGGCCCGTTCAGCAGCGCGGCATTGCCGTCGTCACCAAGGTAGCGCTGAACATCTTCGCTGCCCGCATGCTGACAACCGATCTCGCTGAGGATATAGAGGTCACGCATCGCAGCCAGGTTTTCATGAAGAAACAGCACCAGCACGACGGCGGCGGTATCCGGGTCGCGTCGGGCATTGAAGAATGCCTGCGCCCAGATGCGCATGTATTCCGCGAAACTGATTGTGTCGCTGATGCCGAAACGCGCCTCCAGATAAGCGGAAGCGGCCGGGCTATAGGTAATGCGTGGACCGAAACTGCGGCTGTCGTGCCAGAATTCGTTTTTTCCGATGCGGTAAATGAAGGCTTCCGGACAGCGGCTGGAAGACAGGCCGCCCAACTCGCCATTGCCGAAGATGGCCTCGAGTTCCGCCATGCGGTGGCGAACCGTCAACTGATGGTTGGAACGAAAATCTGGAAATGGGAGCATGCTGGCCTCGAAGTATTCAATATGCCTGGGTGGCAGATCGGCAAAGCGAGGCCGAGTAACGATTGTCGGACGCGGGAACAGGCGACCTTGAAGGGAGCGTTTTGCCGGCGCGCGGAAGCGGGATGAGGCTCCTCTTGCGTGGGAATCCGGCAAAACGATCGGAAGACCAGCGAACAATACCGCAAAATCTTGCCCAATTGCAACCAGTCTTTTCTTTTGTTTCCTATAAATACGGGAAGTTGTCTATTCGTTCATTCGTTCATTCGTTCCGTCCGCTCATCAGCTTATTTCGCCCGGCCGTGTTCCAGAAAACTCGGGCGAAAGGCATTCAGGGTCTCTTCCGCCTTGAGCAATTCATTGGCCACCTCATTGATCTTGCGGCGATGGGAACGCGCATGATCGCGCAACACTTCGAATGCGGTATCCCGGTCGGTTTGAAACCGCGCCATCAGCAGGCCGACGGCCATGCTGGTTTCCCGGCCCGCCGCCAGGGCGGCGGTAAGATTGATTTCGCTGCGCTTGAGGCGCCGGATGTCATCGGCGCGCGCCAGCGCCGCTTCCACCGCCGGCACGATCTGCGCGGCCTCGACCGGTTTGACCAGATAACCGACGGCACCGTAGGTGGTGGCTTCCCTGACAACATCCATCTCGCCATGCGCCGACAGGAACATGGCCGGGATGGCGCCTTCCTGCTGCAGCCGCTGCGCCAGTTCGATGCCGGACATGCCCGGCATCGTCACGTCCAGCAGCGCCAGGTCCGGCGGATTCTCCAGCGCGAGCGGCAGCGCCTCTTCGGCCGAGCTGGCTTGTACCGTGTGATAGCCGGCATGCCGCAGAATCGAGGATACGAAGGACAGGATCAGCGGATCGTCATCGACAACGAGCAAACGTCGGCTGGCAGGATTTTTCATAGTCATTGCAGGCACTCCGAATAGGCATGTCCAGCCCTATTTTAACCAGTTCCCGTGCCCGCCCGCCCGCTTGCGGCAGAGTTTGCTGGCATTCCTGTCGATATTGACCATGCAAGCGGCCATCGGACGGCGGCACGCAAATGACATAAATACGACAGGCGTCTACACTTGGGCCGATTCGGGATAGAATACCCCCAAGGTCGTATGAACAATTATCAAGGAACCCGTCGATTTATCCCGTTCAAGCCCTTGCTTGCGGAGTGACGAACGCTTCCCGCATTTTTGCCACCGCTCACAGGAATCAGGACCATCCGCTTCATGCTGAACCATTTTCGCGCACATGTCCGGCCGAACCTGATCCGTGTCCTCGCCACCGGTGATTTCGGAGCTTGACGATGCAAGCCCTGCTCAAGCACCTGGTGGACATCACCTGCCAACGCGACCACACGCTGCTCGATACGTCGATCGTTTCCGCGTTGCGCGAGCTGGTCGGCGCGTCCCAGGTCCGGGTTCATGAATTGTTCCGCTATCGCGACGAATTGTTCGTCCGCCCGCGCGCATGGGTCAGGGACGACCAGGTGGTTTCGCAGGAGGAAGGCCCGGACAATCACGGTGAACCGATTACGAACTATCCGTCCCTGGTCGAATGCATCAAGCAGCGCAAGAACCACACGGAAGAATCCGGCCCGGGCGGCGAACACGTGCTGTGGCTGCCGGTCTGGCTGAACGACAAGGTCAACACCTGCCTTGAGGTCATCAACCCGGTGCCGTATAGCGGCGATACGCTGCGCATGATCGAAGGCATCCTGTGCGTCTACCGCAATTATCAGAACATCCTCGATTACAGCGAGCGCGACTCGCTGACCGGCCTGCTCAACCGCAAGACCTTCGACGAGAAATTTTCCAGGCTGCTGGCGGCCAACGTGCCCGAAGCCACGCCGCAGGACCAGGAAGAGCGCCGCCTGCAGTGCTCGCCCGAGATCGGCCAGTGGCTGGCCGTGGTCGACATCGATCACTTCAAGCGCGTCAACGATCAGTTCGGCCACCTCTACGGCGATGAAGTGCTGATCCTGGTTGCCAACCTGCTGCGCCAGTCGTTCCGCTCGCAAGACCGGGTGTTCCGCTTCGGCGGCGAGGAATTCGTGGTGCTGCTGCGTTCCACCACGCTGGATGACGCCCGCAAGATTTTCGACCGCTTCCGGGCAAACGTGGAACAGCATGAATTCCCCCAGGTCGGGCGCGTCACCGTCAGCGTAGGCTTCGCCAGCATCTCCACCGAATCCCCGGTAATGATCCTCGGCCACGCCGACCAGGCGCTCTACTATGCCAAGGCCAACGGCCGCAATCGCGTCTGCTTCTATGATGAACTCGTCAGCAGCGGCGAGCTGCATTCGGAAGTGTCGAACGTGACGGTCGAGTTCTTCTGATTCCTGCCGCTTCCAGTGGCAGGATCAAGTCCAGTCAGGTCCTTGCAGACTGAATGAAGAATTCATTCGGTGAACAGGCGTTCATGCACCCAGCCATTATTGGTGAGCACCAGGGTATGGATTGCCTTGATCGGCTTGTTCGCCGAATCGGCCGCCTCCTTCAGCGCAGGTATCCCCGAAGTCACTTCCGGCAGTGTGGCCCAATCGGGAAGCTTGTCGACGCTGTAGGTATAGTTCACTTTCGTGATGCGGTGACCAAACATGTCGGCGGGTTCGGTATAACGGGTGATGTCCTTGACCGTCGCCTTGCCGATGCAGAAGCCGCCCCGGTCGCCGCTTAGCGTCTGCCTGGCATCGGGGTTATAGAACTTGCGCCCCGTTTCGGTCAGCGCGTATTCGGACTTGATGGCGACATTCAGGACGCCATTCCAGTCCTTGTACTCTTTGCGGGACAACTCCTTCTCCGACAACAGACCCGCCTTCGCGAGGCTCCGCAAGGCCGCGCGCCTTCCGAGGAAATCGGAATTGACGATGGCGGGAAAATTCTCGTTGACGAAACACTTCGGATACACGGTATCGAGGTAGGCCTGGATCGCGCTCTTGAAGTTTTTCTCATTTGCCTGCTTCGAATTGGAACATCCAATCAGGACAATGAAGAATGCGGCAGTACAAATACGTTTCAGCATGGGGAAGTTTTTTATGGAAGATCGGTGACCCGCTTGGATGGAAACTGCAGGGTCTCGGTGCAGCCGGCAAGCAGAAGAAATAGGGGACGTTTGAAGATTGCGCTGCTCAATATGGGCTCCTGATGTCGTGGGAATTAAACCCGGAACTTGTTGAACAGGCAATTTTATTGCCGTTAAAACAATTGCAAAAGTGATATTTTCAAACGTCTCATTTATTCAACAATCAAGTGTTGAATTATTGGGCCGGATTGAATGCGACCGCATCGTTTCTGGCATTGATGCGGGCGCAGATGCTGCACAAACCGTATTACTAAAATAGCTCACACCGCCCGCTTGACCGTCGCCATCATCGCCCCGGCCAGCATCAGCAGCACGCCGGCCGTACGGTTGCTGGTCCTGACGAAGCGTTCATTCGCCGTGAAGCGCTGCGTCTTGCTGCCGAGCCAGGCATACAAGCTGTAGGCGACGGTGTCGAGGCCGATGCAGGTGGCGCCGAAGATCAGCATCTGCATGCCGACCGGACGCGAAGGATCGATGAACTGGGGCAGCAGCGCGACGAAATACAGCAGCGCCTTGGGATTGGACAGTTCCACCACCATCGCCTGCCAGAAGGCGCGCGGGCCACTGGCAGTCTGCTGCGCATCGCGGCTGACGGTCAGTGCGCTGGCCTTGCTGCGCAGTGCGGACAGGCCGAGATAGAACAGGTAGGCCACGCCTATCCACTTGATCACCGAGAACAGTGTCCCGCTGGCGACGATCAGCGCCGCCACCCCGGTCGCAGACAGCGCGAAGTACACCGCGTTGCCGAGGGCGATGCCGGCAATCGCCCAGAAGGACGGCCGAAAGCCCCGGGACATCCCCTGCGCCACCACCAGCAATGCGGCCGGTCCCGGCGTCAGGCAAACTACGGCCGTCGTCACGACGAAAATCAGATAGGACTCCCAGCTCATGTTGTTCCCCTTGTTAAGTCATTATTCTGCGGAGATTCAGTGTAGTTAACAAAAAGCGCGGAATGAATGGATAATGCAAGGCAATCTCAGCCTTGCACTTTGGATTTCATCGAAATGAAGCGGATTTTCCATGAACATTGAATTCGATACGATGGACGCCAGGATCCTGGAGATTTTGCAGGCGGATGCGCGCACGACCCTCGCGGAAATCGGACGCCGCATCCACATGAGCCAGCCGGCAGTAGCGGAAAGGGTGCGCCGGATGGAAGCCTCGGGCGTGATCTGCGGCTACCACGCGCGGGTAAATCCCGCCGCGCTGGGCTACGGCATCACCGCGTTCATCCGGGTGTCCAAGCGCAGTCATGAAACGCCGGTGGAAGTGGTGGCCGCGCAGGTGCCGCAGATCGTCGAATGTCATTCGATCACCGGCGACGACTGCAGCATCGTGAAAGTCGTCGCCGCCTCGGTCGGCGAACTGGAAAAGGTGATCGTCGAGCTGACGCGCTGCGGCGTCACGTCCACCTCGCTGATCCTGTCGTCCTCCATCGAACGCAAGGCCATCAGGCCGGCGGGATGAGTCAGGCTATCATTCGTTCATGGAACTGCGCCAACTCCGCTACTTCGTCGCCATCGTCGACCACGGCTCGCTGTCGCGCGCGGCGCGCGTGCTGCATATCGCGCAGCCGGCGCTGACGCAGCAGGTGCAGCAACTGGAAGAGGAGCTCGGCGCGCAATTGCTGCACCGCTCCGCCCAGGGCGTGATGTCCACCGACGCCGGCAAGACCTTCTACGAGCATGCGCAGGCCATCCTCAAGCAGGTGGAAGATGCTAGGTCGGCCGTGGCGCAGTCTTCCGACAAGCCGGCCGGCACAGTGGCCCTCGGCATTCCGCAAAGCGTATCCAGCGCCCTCGCCCTTCCGCTGCTGACCGCGGTGCGGGAAGCCTACCCGGAAATCACGCTGCAGCTGACCGAGGAATTGTCGGGCACCCTGATCGAGCAGCTGAAATCCGGCCGCATCAACCTGGCGGTGCTGTTCGATGACGGGCAGCTGGGCGCGTTCGCGAGCATGCCGCTGGTGGAGGAAGAGATGATGTTCATCACCCGCGCCGGATCGCAGTTCGCGCCGAAGAAGAAATCCATTCCCCTGTCCAGGGCGGTCGAACTGCCGCTGATCCTGCCCGGGCTGCAGCATGGGGTTCGTCCCCGCATCGAAAACATCGTGCGCGCCGAAGGGCTGTCCATCGGCAATGTGATCGACATCAATTCGGTGGCGATCCTGAAGTCGGCGCTGCTGGCCGATCTCGGCGCGACCATCCTTCCGGTGGCGCCGCTGCTCTCGGAAATCGAGCATGGCCAGATGACAGCCTATCCGATCACCGGCGCAAGCATTTCGCGCACCGTCACCCTGTGCTCTTCCAGGAACATCCCGCTGACCAACGCCGGGCATGCCGTCCAGCGGTTGGTGGTCAGCGTTGCCAGCCGTTTGTGCGTGAGCGGATACTGGCTTGGAGCCAAGTCATTGGCAAAGTCTGAATCCGCCTGAAGGCGGGGTATCACTTTTTCTTATACCCCCATCCCGATTCCCTATTTGCCGCGCGCCGGCAATCCGCCTACACTTGTCTCCATGGTACTTACTCACCGGTGAATGCCATCCGCTACCGCGGTGCAGCAGTCTGGCAGCGACTTCGTCTTACCCGTCGAACGACCTTGCCAGGCGCTATCTGAAATAACCATTTTGGAGACGAATCAATGCAAGCCGATACAGCAGTGGCCACTGCTGGGCAGGCCGGCGACGCCGAACGCGGCGCTCCCGCCCTCGCCCCCGTCAAGCTCGACGACAAGTACACTTCCACCTCGGGAAAGATTTTCCTGTCCGGCATCCAGGCGCTGGTGCGCCTGCCGCTGATGCAGCGCCAGCGCGACCTGGCGGCCGGACTGACCACCGCGGGCTTCATTTCCGGCTACCGCGGCTCACCGCTCGGCGGGCTGGACGAGACGCTCTGGAAAACCCAGAAGCTGCTCGAAGAGAACCACATCAAGTTCGTTCCCGGCGTCAATGAAGACCTGGCGGCGACCGCCGTCTGGGGCACCCAGACGGTGGACCTGATCGGTCCTGCCAAATACGATGGCGTGTTCGCCATGTGGTACGGCAAGGGGCCGGGCGTGGACCGCTGCGGCGACGTCTTCAAGCACATGAACCATGCCGGCACCGCCAGGCACGGCGGCGTGCTGCTGGTGGCCGGCGACGACCACGGCGCCTATTCTTCCACCCTGCCGCACCAGTCAGACCATATCTTTTCCGCCTGCATGATCCCGATGCTGTATCCCTGCAACGTGCAGGAATACCTCGACCTCGGCCTGCATGCCTGGGCGATGTCGCGCTATTCCGGCTGCGCGGTCGGCTTCAAGGCGCTGGCCGATACCGTGGAATCGACGGCCTCGGTCGATGCCGATCCGTTCCGCCTGCAGATCGCCTATCCCGACGACTTCGTGATGCCGGAGGGCGGGCTCAATGCGCGCCTGTCGACCGACACGCTGGGCGTGCAGGCGCGCAAGCAGGAAGCGTTGATGCAGGATTACAAGATCTATGCGGCGCTTGCCTATGCGCGGGCCAACAAGCTCAACCACACCACCATCGACAGCCCGAAGGCCAGGCTGGGCATCATCGCATCCGGCAAGTCCTACCTCGACGTGCTGGAGGCGCTGGAGGAACTTGGCATCAATGAGCAGCTGGCGGCCGAGATCGGCATCCGCCTGTTCAAGGTTTCCATGCCCTGGCCGCTGGAGCCGGACGGCGTGCGCGAATTCGCGCAGGGGCTGGACGAGATCCTGGTGGTGGAGGAAAAGCGCCAGATCGTCGAATACCAGCTCAAGGAACAGCTCTACAACTGGCGCGACGACGTGCGCCCGCGCGTGATCGGCAAGTTCGATGAAAAGGGCGAATGGGTGCATCCGCGCGGAGAGTGGCTGCTCACATCGAAAGCCGATTTCTCGGTGGCGCAGATCGCCCGCGTGATTTCGCAGCGCATCGCGCGCCTGCAATTGCCGTCGCAGACCAACGACCTGATCAAGGCGCGCCTGGCTTTCCTCGAAGCCAAGGACAAGGTGCTGACCAAGGCGGTGAATACGCCGCCGCGCCCGGCCTACTACTGCTCGGGCTGCCCGCACAATACCTCGACCAAGGTGCCGGAAGGCAGCTTCGCGCTGGCCGGCATCGGCTGCCACGTGATGGCCACGGCAATCTACCCGGAATTCAACAAGCTGACCACCCACATGGGCGGCGAAGGCGCGCCGTGGATCGGACAGGCGGCCTTCTCCAAGGTGCCGCACGTGTTCCAGAACCTGGGCGACGGCACCTATTTCCATTCGGGTTACCTGGCGATACGTGCCGCCGTCGCGGCCAGGGTCAACATGACCTACAAGATCCTGTACAACGATGCGGTGGCGATGACCGGCGGCCAGCCGGTCGACGGCACGGTGTCGGTGCCGCTGATCGCGCAGCAGATGGCGGCCGAGGGCGTGAAGCGCATCGCGCTGGTCACCGAAGACCTGTCGCGCTATGCGGACCGCTCGACCTTGCCGGCACAGGTGACGCTGCATGACAGGAAGGACATGGATGCGGTGCAGCGCGAACTGCGCGAGATCGAGGGCGTGTCGGTGCTGATCTACGACCAGACCTGCGCCGCCGAGAAGCGCCGCCGCCGCAAGAAGGGCGAATTTCCCGATCCGGACAAGCGCCTGTTCATCAATGACGCGGTCTGCGAAGGCTGCGGCGACTGCGGCGTGCAGTCGAACTGCACTTCCATCCTGCCGCTGGAAACCGAATTCGGCCGCAAGCGGGTGATCGACCAGTCGTCGTGCAACAAGGACTATTCCTGCGTCAAGGGCTTCTGCCCGAGCTTCGTCACGGTCGAAGGCGGCAAGCTGAAGAAGTCGAAGACCGGTACTGCAAAACAGGACGACTTCGGCGCGCTGCCGGAGCCGGTGCTGCCTTCCTGCGACTCGGCCTACAACATCCTGCTCAACGGCATCGGCGGCACCGGCGTGATCACCATCGGCGCGCTGATCGGCATGGCCGCCCACCTTGAGGGCAAGGGCGTGTCGGTGCTGGACATGACCGGCATGTCGCAGAAGAACGGCTCGGTGACGTCGCACATACGCATTGCGAACGTGCCGGGCACGCTGCGTGCGCAGCGCATCGCCACCGGCGAGGCCGACCTGGTGCTGGGCTGCGACATGCTGACCGCCGGCGCGCAGGATGCGATCTCCAAGATGCGCGCCGGCCGCACCCGCGCGGTGGTGAATACCCACCAGCAGCCGACCGGGCATTTCGCCAAGCAGCCCGACTGGCAATTCCCGTTCGAGGAAGTGCAGGCGCTGATCAATGAATCGGTGGCCGACCGCGCCGATTACATCGATGCAACCCGGCTGGCGACGGCGCTCATGGGCGATTCGATCGCCACCAACCTGTTCATGCTCGGCTTCGCCTACCAGAAGGGCGCGCTGCCAGTGTCGGAAGCGGCGCTGCTGCGCGCGATCGAACTCAACGGCGTGGCCGTCGACGCCAACAAGAAGGCCTTCCTCTGGGGCCGCCGCGCCGCGGTCGACCTGGCCCGCGTGGAGCGCATCGCGGTGCCGGCCCAGACCGTGACGCTGCAGATGCCGCAAAGCCTGAACACGCTGATGAAGCGCCATGTCGCCTTCCTCACCGACTACCAGGATGCGGCCTATGCGGCGCGCTATGCCGAACTGGTCGAGCGCGTGCGGCAAGCCGAGGCACAGTTCGGCCAGGGCGATAAGCTGGCGCGCGCGGTGGCGAAGTCTTACTTCAAGCTGATGGCCTACAAGGACGAGTACGAGGTGGCGCGGCTGTACACCGACGGCCGCTTCGTCGAGAAGCTGAAGCAGCAGTTCGAAGGCGACTTCAGCCTCAAGTTCAATCTCGCGCCGCCCCTGCTGGCGAAGAAGGATGCGAAAGGTCACCTGGTGAAGGCCGAGTACGGCAGCTGGGTATGGCAGGGTTTTAAACTGCTGGCCAGGCTGAAGAAGCTGCGCGGCACGAAACTGGATGTGTTCGGCCACACCGCCGAGCGAAAGATGGAACGCCAATTGATCACCGAGTACCGCGACATGATCCTGTCGTTGCTGGACGACCTGGATGCCGCGCGGCTGCCGCTGGCGGTGGAGATCGCGGCGCTGCCGGAAAAAATGCGCGGCTTCGGCCATGTGAAGGAAGCGGCGGTGGCGAAGGTCCGGGAAGAGCAGGATGCGCTGCTCAAAAAATATGCAGCGATGCGGGAAGGACTTCCGCACGCTGCATGAAAGTGAGCGAAGCGACCCGTTGGCCAGGGAGGGAGCGGCCGGCGGACCGGTCCGGACGAAAAGGAGGGAGCCACGCGTCCGGACCGGGAACCAGTGTATGGTCCGCCAATAATTTTTCGGCAAGCCGTTACAGGCTTTTACCCGAGCCGCGATTCCGATACAGGATGTTACTTGCCGCTGCATGACATCACGTGCATTTGCCCAGCATGAAGCGGCTTGTCCATTCTTGCGGCAATTGCACCGCTCTACCGACGGCATCGCACCATTGCTGGGATAATGCAGCCACGCTGGCGTCTTGTTCGTCCGCATCATCCCTGATCGATCCGCAATGAATACTGGAATGCTATACGCGGCCTCGGCCTATGCGCTGTGGGGCGTGTTCCCGCTTTACTTCAAGGCGCTGCAGGAAGTGCCGCCGCTGGAAATCCTGCTGCACCGGATGGTGTGGTCGCTGGTATTCGTCGTTCTTGTGCTCAGCTGGAAGAAGCAATGGGCCTGGCTGGGCGAAGTGCTGCGCAAGCCCAGGGTCGTGCTCGGATTCACCGCCAGCGCGGTGCTGCTGGGCGGGAACTGGTTCATCTACATCTGGGCCGTCAACAACGGCAACGTGGTCGAAGCCAGCCTCGGCTATTTCATCAATCCGCTGTTCAACGTGCTGCTGGGCTCGCTGCTGCTGCATGAGCGGCTGCGCCCGGTGCAATGGTGCGCAGTGGCGCTGGCCGCCTGCGGCGTGGCCTGGCTGACCTGGCAGGCCGGCAGTTTGCCATGGATCGCGCTGATGCTGGCGGCCACCTTCGGCCTGTATGGCCTGCTGCGCAAGACCGCTTCGCTTGGCGCGCTGGAAGGACTGGCGCTGGAAACCCTGGTGCTGTTCCCGGTGGCATTCGGTTATCTCGTTTTCCTGTCGGTGCAGGGACACAGCAGTTTCGCCGGCGCATCGACCACGACCCAATTGCTGCTGGCCGCGGCCGGCCCGATCACCGCGGTGCCGCTGCTGCTGTTCGCCTCGGGCGCCCGACGCATTCCGCTGTCGCTGCTCGGACTGCTGCAGTACATCGGGCCAACGATACAGCTGCTTCTCGGCGTCTGGCTGTATCACGAACCCTTCGGCGGCGCGCGCCTCGCGGGCTTCGCTCTGATCTGGGGCGCGCTGGCCGTCTATTCGCTCGAAGGCCTGTGGCAGGCATGGAGTAGGAAGACGGCGCCCGCTACCCAGGCGACCAAGGCCTGAGCCGGCGGCAGCTGGTGCTGCTGGTTCAAATCGTGATCTGCGTGCCGAGTTCGATCACGCGGTTGCTCGGTACTTGGTAGTAGTCGGCGGCGCCGCGCGCATTGCGCGACATGCCGACGAACAGGTGCTCGCGCCAGGTCGCCATGCCGGAGCCTGGACCGTGGATCACGGTCTGGCGGGCGATGAAATACGAGGTTTCCAGGCTCTCGAATTCCAGCCCGCACGCCCTTGCCGCTTCCAGCGCCTGCGGAATGTTGGGCACATCCTTGAAACCGTAGTGCACGTTCAGCTGGTAGCACTCGTTGCCGAGCGCATGGACTTGCACCCGCTCGCCCGCCTCCACCCACGGCACCTCATGGGTCACCACGGTCAGGAATACCACCCGTTCATGCAGCACCTTGTTGTGCGACAGGTTGTGCAGCATCGCATGCGGCACGCCGTCGTTTTCGCCGCGCAGATAGATCGCGGTGCCGGGGACCCGCATCGGCGGATCGAGGAACAGCGATTCGAGAAAGACTTCCAGCGGAATGGTGTGCTTCTTCAGGCTGTCGATGATCAGCTCCTTTCCGCGCTTCCAGGTCAGCATCACCGTGAACAGCACTGCGCCCAGCAGCAGCGGGAACCAGCCGCCGTGCAGGATCTTCAGCACATTGGCCGAGAACAGCGACACGTCGATCAGCAGGAAGAAGCCGGTGGCGAGGAAGCACAGCAGCAGGTGGTAGTGCCAGCGGAAGCGGATCACGAAGAAAGTCAGCACCGTGGTGACCAGCATGGTGGCGGTGACCGCGATGCCGTAGGCGGCGGCGAGGTTGGACGAGGAGCCGAAGCCGATCACCGCCAGCAGCACGACGGCAAGCTGCAGCCAGTTCACCATCGGGATGTAGATCTGCCCCATCTCGCTAGCCGAAGTGTGTTCGATGCGCATGCGCGGCAGGAAGCCGAGCGCGATGGCCTGCTTGGTCATGGAAAAGGTGCCGGAGATGGTGGCCTGCGAGGCGATGACAGTGGCCATGGTCGACAGCGCCACCAACGGGTAGATGCTCCATGCGCCGAGCTGCTGGTAAAAGGGATTGTCGACTGCCTCGGGATGCGTGAGCAGCAGCGCGCCCTGGCCGAGGTAATTGAGCGCCAACGCCGGAAAGGCGACCAGGAACCAGGCCATGCGGATCGGCCTGGCGCCGAAGTGGCCCATGTCGGCATACAGGGCTTCGGCACCGGTGAAGGCCAGCACCACGGCGCCCAGCGCGATAAAGGCGGTGAAACGGTTGTCGGCGATGAAGGCGAGCGCATGCCAGGGATTGAGCGCGGCGAGAATGGCCGGCGCGGCAACGATATTGACGATGCCCATGATGGCCAGCGCTGAGAACCAGACCACCATGATCGGGCCGAACCATCTGCCGATGCCGGCGGTGCCGCGCGACTGCAATGCATACAGCGCGATCAGCACCGTCACCGTCAGAGGCACTACATACGGTTCGAGGCCGGGCGCGGCGACTTCCAGCCCCTCGATCGCCGACAGCACCGAGATCGCCGGCGTGATCACGCTGTCGCCGTAGAACAGCGTGGCGCCGAACACGCCCATGAGCATCAGCGGGAAGTAGAAGCGCGAAGTCTTGCTGACGGAAGACAGCGCCAGGGCCATCAGCGCCATGATGCCGCCCTCGCCGCGGTTATTGGCGCGCAGGATCAGGGTGACGTACTTGAGGGAGACGATCAGGATGAGGCCCCAGACGATCAGGGAAACCACCCCGACCAGGTTGGCCGGGTTGAGCGGCAGGCCATGGTCCTTCGAGAAGACTTCCTTCATCGTGTACAGCGGGCTGGTGCCGATGTCGCCGTAGACGATGCCAACCGCCGCCAAAGTCAGTGCGGCAAGACTGCTCTTGTTTTGTTGTGACACGTTGTTGTGCGCTGCTTTTTGTTTTGATGCATTGCACAATAGGATATGGGAATGCCAATTGCAAGGGGCTTTTTGCGGCGGCCGTGCAGGTGCATCAAGGCCGCTCGATAAAAAGGCCGGTCATGGACCGGCCAAATGCACCCGGCAAGTAACGCCGGGGCCAGGGAAACCGCGCCGGTTATCCGGTCAGAAACGGTAGCCGAGGCCCACGCCGATCAACACCGGGTCAACCTTCACCTTGCTGACCGCGGTTCCGCCAACCAGCACGTCGCTGCGGATCTGCACTTTCTTCACATCGAAGTTGAGGGACCAGTTCTTGTCGATCCTGAAGTCGACGCCGGCCTGCAGTGCCAGGCCGAAGCTGTGGCTTTCCAGGTCCGCCGTGCCGTTGAGCAGCTTGACGCTCGAAATGCGTGTGTAGTTGACGCCTGCGCCGACGTAGGGACTTATCTGCGCAGCGGGCGTGAAGTGGTATTGCAGCGTCAGGGTTGGCGGCAGGTGCTTGAAGCTGCCGATCCTGCCGAGACCGGATACCGAGACATCATGCTTTTGCGGATAGGTGAGGATCAGTTCCGCCGCCAGATTCGGATTGAAGAAATAGCTGATGTCGACTTCGGGTATGGTCTTGCTGCTGACAGAAATGGCGTCGGCTGGCAATCCGGCCAGTGCGCCGCTGCCCGCAGCCGACTTGCCGGCCGTGTCGATATGGACAGCGCGCGCCCTGATCTGCCAGGGACTCTGCTGTGCCGATGCTTGCGTAGAAACCAAGCCAAAAGCCGAAGCCGCCAGCGCGGCGGCCAGAATTGTTTTTTTCATGGGATGCCTCTTCAAGTTGCATGTCGGAACGACGCAGCCAGTCTAGTAACGAGCAGCAACAAATTGATTGACCCAAGTCAAATTAACCATGCTTCCTGCAGGGTTTTTAGAAACGTGCCGGTAAAGCGTTTATCCACGCTGCAAAGGCACCGAAATTTTGCGTGCGCCTCCAACTGCCGCGCGCATCGGTTATCCTTGCAGCTCTCTTCTTTTGCAGACCCGCTACTGAATACCTCTATGGCTCAATACGTCTACACCATGAACCGGGTGGGCAAGATCGTCCCGCCCAAGCGCCAGATTCTCAAAGACATATCCCTGTCCTTCTTTCCGGGCGCCAAGATCGGCGTGCTCGGCCTGAACGGTTCGGGCAAGTCGACGCTGCTCAAGATCATGGCCGGCATCGACAAGGACATCATTGGTGATGCCATGCCGATGCCAGGCCTGAACATCGGCTACCTGCCGCAGGAACCCCAGCTCGACCCGGAACAGACGGTGCGCCAGGCGGTGGAATCCGGCCTGGGCGAAGTCGCCGAGGCCCAGTCCAAGCTGGATGCGGTCTACGCCGCCTATGCGGAGCCGGACGCCGATTTCGACGCGCTCGCCGCCGAGCAGGCGCGCCTGGAAGCGATCATTGCGACTTCGGGCGGCGGCAATCTCGACCAGCAGCTGGAAATCGCCGCTGATGCGCTGCGCCTGCCGCCCTGGGATGCAAAGATCGGCGTGCTGTCCGGCGGCGAAAAGCGCCGCGTGGCGCTGTGCAAGCTGTTGCTGTCCAAGCCCGACATGCTGCTGCTCGACGAGCCGACCAACCACCTCGACGCGGAATCGGTGGACTGGCTGGAGCAGTTCCTGCAACGCTTCCCCGGCACCGTGGTCGGCATCACCCACGACCGCTACTTCCTCGACAACGCAGCCGAATGGATCCTGGAACTCGACCGCGGCCACGGCATTCCGTGGAAAGGCAACTACAGCTCCTGGCTGGAACAGAAGGAAACCCGGCTGAAGCAGGAAGAAGCGACCGAATCGGCGCGCCAGAAAACCATCCAGAAGGAACTGGAATGGGTGCGCCAGAATCCCAAGGGCCGCCAGGCCAAGAGCAAGGCGCGCCTGGCCCGCTTCAACGAGCTGTCGGAACACGAATACCAGAAGCGCAACGAAACGCAGGAAATCTTCATCCCGGTGGCCGAGCGCCTCGGCAATGAAGTGATCGAGTTCAAGAACGTTTCCAAGGCCTTCGGCGACCGCCTGCTGATCGACAATCTGAGCTTCAGGATTCCCCCGGGCGCGATCGTGGGCATCATCGGCCCCAACGGCGCCGGCAAATCGACGCTGTTCAAGATGATCGCCGGCAAGGAGCAGCCCGACAGCGGCGAAGTGGTGATCGGACCGACGGTCAAGCTGTCGCTGGTGGACCAGTCGCGCGAGGACCTGGGCAACAAGAAATCGGTGTGGGAAGACGTCTCCAACGGCGCCGACATCCTGACCGTCGGCCGCTTTGAAATGCCGTCGCGCGCCTATCTCGGCCGCTTCAACTTCAAGGGCAGCGACCAGCAGAAGATCGTCGGCAACCTGTCGGGCGGCGAACGCGGCCGCCTGCATCTGGCCAAGACGCTGCTCATGGGCGGCAACGTGCTGCTGCTCGATGAACCGTCGAACGACCTCGACGTGGAAACCCTGCGCGCGCTGGAAGATGCGCTGCTGGAATTCGCCGGCAGCGTGATGGTGATTTCCCACGACCGCTGGTTCCTGGACCGCATCGCGACCCACATCCTTGCGTTCGAGGGTGATTCGCAGGTCACTTTCTTCGACGGCAACTATCAGGAATACGAAGCCGACAAGAAGAAACGCCTCGGGGAAGAAGGCGCCAAGCCCAGGCGCGTACGCTACAAGCCGGTGACACGCTAAGCCGGGATGGCTTGGTCGAAGTAAAAAGTTGAATCGGAAAGAAATAAAAAACGCCTCGGGAACGAGGTAATGCCGTTCAGTTAAGACTGAGCGGCATTTTTCTTTTCGGGTGTTGTAAACGGTCGCGAGGGCTGTTAACCTGCG
>NZ_JAWIIV010000048.1:0-40098 GCF_035916955.1 Noviherbaspirillum album
CTGCCAGTGGCAGACGGTAGTGCGCAATGTCCGCAAAGGTCATGACGCCATACTTCGGTCTATTTTGTGGCCGATTCTTATTTACGGCTTCCGACATGAGAAAACCTCCCTGAGCTTAAAAATCCCATAATTTTCGCCGATTTTTGTGCGGCACACCAAACACAATCTTTACACACGACAATTTTTTGTGCGGCAAGCGACCGTGGCGTGACTTGCGTCAAGCGGTCTGTGCCTGCCGATCTGCCGATACGCTGCCCGCCCGACCCGACTCCGCTCAACCCTGATCAGCTCAAATCATTCTGATAGTGGTGACGGTCAGTCAGATACAAGCCCCGGCGCACTTCCACCGGCTTGTCGCCATAAGTGTAGGAAACGCGTTCGACGCTGAGCAAAGGGGTATTCTGCGCGACATTGAGCAAGCTTGCAGTGGACTCGTCTGCGGAGACGGCACGGATTCGTTCACTGGCACGGATCATTCTCGTGCCGAACTCTGACTCGAACAACCCGTACATCGGCCCCTTGTATTCGACCAGGCGCTCGACGGTCAGACCCTTGAAGATCATGCCCGGCAGCCACAGTTCTTCCACAATGGTGGGCGCGCCGTCGAAGGACTGGACGCGCTTGATGAAAATTACGGAATCGCCCGACTTCATATCCAGTTGCCGCGCCACTTCTGCGGGCGCACGCAGTCTTTTGACTTCAAGGATCTTGTTGTCGGCATTGTGCGGTTCGCCGGCGTCCGGCATCAACCGCAAAAAACGGAATTGCGCACGTGCCTCATGGTGCGTGGCAACGAAAGTACCCTTCCCCTGCCGGCGAACCACAAGGTTCTCCGAAGCGAGTTCATCGATCGCCTTGCGTACCGTGCCCTGGCTCACCTTGAAACGATGGGCCAGTTCGACTTCGCTGGGGATGAGCTCGCCCGGCTTCCATTCACCGGATTGCAGGCTCTGAAGAATCAGTGCCTTGATCTGCTGATAAAGCGGACTGAAAGTAGGAGAAGTACCAGAGACGGAAGTCCCGGCGCCTGACGTGGGCGCTCCATTGACACTTAGATTGGACGTGGCGGAACTCATAACCGGATTTCACCACAAAAGCTGCCTTGCAGTCTAGCAAAAAGTGCTATGACATGTGTCTTATATAAGATATAAGATGAGATTGACAGATTGTAACAGCCGGCCTACACTCGCGAGCAATCTTTGCAAACCGATCATAAGAAAATCAGCGGTCGCAGCATGCCTAAACGTGCTTCAACGCGCTTGATCCCGGACAAGGACACCTCTGCTGTCTGACGTCGTTCGGCGGTATTGGTATTATTACAGGCTTGCAGAAATTCAGTATAAAAGTTTCGCCCATTTTCATTCCCACTTTGGAGATTCATCATGGCTAAAGCCCCAATGCGCGTTGCCGTCACCGGTGCCGCCGGTCAAATCGGCTATTCCCTGCTGTTCCGCATCGCCAACGGCGACATGCTCGGCAAGGACCAGCCGGTTATTCTGCAGCTGCTCGAGATCCCGGATGAAAAGGCCCAGAAGGCGCTCAAGGGCGTGATGATGGAGATCGACGACTGCGCATTCCCGCTGCTCGCCGGCATGACTGCTCACAGCGACCCGATGACCGCATTCAAGGATGCCGACGTCGCCCTGCTGGTCGGCGCCCGTCCGCGCGGCCCCGGCATGGAACGCAAGGATCTGCTCGAAGCCAATGCGCAGATCTTCACCGTGCAGGGCAAGGCGCTCGACGCCGTCGCTTCCCGCAACGTCAAGGTGCTGGTGGTCGGCAACCCGGCCAACACCAATGCCTACATCGCCATGAAATCGGCACCCAGCCTGCCTGCCAAGAACTTCACCGCGATGCTGCGCCTCGACCACAACCGCGCGCTGTCGCAACTGGCAGCCAAGGTCGGCAAGCCGATCACTTCCATCGAGAAGCTCTGTGTCTGGGGCAATCACTCCCCGACCATGTACGCCGACTTCACCAACGCCCTGGTCGACGGCCAGCCGGCAAAGTCGCTGGTCAACGATGAAGCATGGACCAAGGACGTGTACCTGCCGACAGTCGGCAAGCGCGGCGCGGCCATCATCGAAGCCCGCGGCCTGTCGTCTGCGGCATCCGCGGCCAATGCGGCCATCGACCACGTGCGCGACTGGGTGCTCGGCACCAACGGCAAGTGGACCACGATGGGCATCCCGTCCGACGGTTCCTACGGCATCCCGGAAGGCACCATGTTCGGCTTCCCGGTCACCACCGAAAACGGCGAATACAAGATCGTCCAGGGCCTGCAGATCGACGCGTTCTCGCAAGAGCGTATCAACCTGACACTGAAAGAGCTGATGGAAGAGCGCGACGGCGTCAAGCATCTGGTCGGCTAAGCCTGACTTCATGCGCTGATGAATGATGCATGCCGGGAATATCCCGGCATGTTCATTTATTGAGCCGCTTAACGTATATAACGCATTCTCAGCGCGGTTTCGACCCATTGATTCTGCGTTACTGCATTCTGTTACTGCATTCTCATTCCCCTTAACCACCGATGGATACGCCCAACATGCATCCTTCCGAGGTCTTATTCCAGGGCACGCACGTGCCGGCCGGCATTCCGGTCTGCGATCACTATGCCGGCTCCGAAAAGCTCATGCGCAAGTCGCTTGCCCTGCAACAAGAGCTTGGTCCCGTGTTCGATATCACCTTCGACTGCGAAGACGGTGCCAGTGCCGGCAGCGAGGAGGCGCATGCGCGCCTGGTGGCGTCGCTGATTTCCGGCGAAGAGAACCGCTTCGGGCGCATAGGGGCGCGCGTGCACGACTTCACCCACCCCTGCTTCGAACAGGACGTCGACATTATCTGCAGCGGCGCGGCCCAGCGGCTGGCCTACTTGGTACTGCCCAAGGTGAGCGGCGCCGCCGATGTCAAGAAGGCCATCACCGTCATCAACCGCCATGCGAAGAAAGCTGGCCGCGCCGACCTGCCGGTTCACGTGCTGATCGAAACCCACGGGGCGCTGGCGGAAGTCCAGAAAATTGCGGCGCTGCCGCAGGTCCAGTGCCTGTCGTTCGGCATCATGGACTTCGTGTCCGCCCACTACGGCGCCATTCCGGGCACGGCCATGCGCTCTCCCGGCCAGTTCACCCATCCGCTGGTCGTGCGCGCCAAGCTAGAGATGTCGGCCGCCTGCCATGCCCACGGCAAGGTGGCGTCACATAACGTGACCACCGAGATCAAGGACACCGCGGTGGTTGCCAATGATGCCACGCGCGCTGCCGGCGAACTCGGCTTCACGCGGATGTGGAGCATTCATCCCGACCAGATCAAGCCCATCGTGAAGGCGCTGTCGCCGCGCGGATCGGAAGTCAACGAGGCGGTCAATATCCTGACCGATGCCCAGGCCGCGCAGTGGGGGCCGATAAAATACAACGGCAAGCTTCATGACCGGGCCAGTTACCGCTACTATTGGACTGTCCTGCAGCGGGCAAAAGCGAGCGGCATGCCGCTGCCCGAATCCGCAGGTAGTCTGTTGTAGCACGCGCGACGCTTGACCGACTCCCCCAACCCGGCGCGCACTTAAGGGAATATTTGTATGAAAACCATATCCGCCATCGTCCTTCTCCTGACCGGGGTCGCCTTCGGCATGCCCGCCATCGCCGAAACTGCCGCACCGGCGCAGAAAACGAAGAAAGAGAAGGCGCCCGCCAAAAAACCTGCCTCCAAGAAAGCGGCGGCGGCCGCTGGTGCCGCGGGAGCTGCCGGAGCCGCAGCGGCGGACGGCGATGACAAGGAACCGGATGTCGCCGGCCTGACCGCCACGGCATTCGATTGTGAACTCGGCAACAAGCTGACCATCTACCAGATGGCCGACCAGGACCAGATCGCGCTGCACTGGAACAAGAGGCTGCACCACATGACGCGCGTCACCACCACCACCGGCGCGCACCGTTTCGAGAATACCAAGAAGGGCCTGGTCTGGATCGGCATCCCCGCCAAGGGCATGCTGCTCGACTCCAAGAAGGGCCAGCAGCTGGCCAACGAATGCAAGAGCCTGGAGCAGGTGCAGGCCAAGACCGCGGAGAAAGGCTGACCGGCTGGCAAGGCGGACAAGACTGACAAGGCCGGCCAGCCGGCTTGTCGGACGGCTCTCTTGGCGGCTCTCTGGGCTGCTTTTTTGTTTTTGTGCTGTTTTTTCGGCTGCCTTTCTGCCCCCGGTTTGACAGGGGCGCGGGCACGGCGCGCGGGGTTGGGTTAAAGTTGCAGGAATTCGTTCAGTTCTAATAATTTTAAGGAGAGGTTATGTCTCGCAATACTCTGAACACGCTCAAGGAATTTAAGATTTCCGGTTCCAGGAAAGGCAAACTTTACTCGCTGCCCGCGCTGGGAGAGAGCCTCGGCGTGGACGTCTCCCGCCTGCCGGTTTCGATCCGCATCGTCCTGGAATCGGTGCTGCGCAACTGCGACGGCAAGAAAGTGACGGAAGAGCATGTCCGCCAGCTTGCCAACTGGAGCCCGCGGGGCGCCCGCGTCGATGAAATTCCCTTCGTGGTGGCCCGCGTCATCCTGCAGGACTTCACCGGCGTTCCCCTGCTCGCCGACCTCGCCGCCATGCGCGGCGTCGCCTCCAAGATGGGCAAGAAACCCAAGAACATCGAGCCTCTGGTTCCGGTCGATCTGGTGGTGGACCATTCGATCCAGGTCGATCATGCCCGCGTCAAGAATGCACTCGATCTCAACATGAAACTGGAATTCCAGCGCAACAACGAGCGCTACCAGTTCATGAAATGGGGCATGCAGGCCTTCGACACCTTCGGCGTCGTGCCCCCCGGCTTCGGCATCGTGCATCAGGTCAACCTGGAATACCTGGCGCGCGGCGTGCACAAGAAGGAACAGATCTATTATCCCGACACCCTGGTCGGCACCGATTCCCACACCACCATGATCAACGGTATCGGCGTGGTCGGCTGGGGCGTGGGCGGCATCGAGGCCGAGGCCGGCATGCTGGGCCAGCCGGTGTATTTCCTGACGCCCGACGTGGTCGGCGTCAACCTGACAGGCCAGCTGCGCGAAGGCGTGACCGGCACCGACCTGGTGCTGACCATCACCGAACTGCTGCGCAAGGAAAAGGTGGTCGGCAAGTTCGTGGAATTCTTCGGCGACGGCGTGGCCTCGCTGTCGACCACCGACCGCGCCACCATCGGCAACATGGCGCCGGAATACGGCGCCACCATGGGCTTCTTCCCCGTGGATGACGCCACTATCGAATACTTCGAGGGCACCGGCCGCAGCAAGGAAGAAATCGATGCCTTCGAAGCCTATTTCCGCGCCCAGGGCATGTTCGGCACGCCGCGCGAAGGCGATATCGACTACTCCAACGTGGTCACGCTCGATCTCGGCACTGTCGCACCCTCGCTGGCCGGACCGAAGCGTCCCCAGGACCGCATCGAGATCGGAAACGTCAAGTCGAACTTCACCGAGCTGTTCTCCAAGCCGGTCCCGGAGAACGGCTTCAACAAGAAGCCGGAAGACCTGGAAACCACTTACGAAACCAGGGACGGCGTTGCGCTGCGCAACGGCGACATCCTGATCGCCGCCATCACCTCCTGCACCAACACTTCCAACCCGAACGTGATGCTGGCCGCCGGCCTGCTGGCCAAGAAGGCGGTGGAAGCCGGCCTGACTGTGCCTGCGCACATCAAGACCTCGCTCTCGCCCGGCTCGCGCATCGTGACGGAATACCTGGAAGCGGCCGGCCTGCTGCCCTACCTCGAGAAGCTGGGCTTCGTGGTCACCTCCTACGGCTGCTCCACCTGCATCGGCAACTCCGGCGACCTGACGCCCGAGCTCAATGAAGCCATCGTCGACAACGACGTGGTTGCCGCGGCCGTACTGTCGGGCAACCGCAACTTCGAGGCCCGCATCCATCCGAACATCCGCGCCAACTTCCTCGCTTCGCCGCCGCTGGTCGTGGCCTACGCGATCGCGGGCACGGTGCTCAAGGACCTCATGACCGAACCGATCGGCAAGGGCAAGGGCGGCCGCGACATCTTCATCGGCGACATCTGGCCGAACTCGCAGGAAGTCAACAAGCTGGTCGCCAAGTTCGCGATGAAGCCGAAGAACTACCAGTCCAACTATGCCGCCGTCCAGGCGGCTCCCGGCAAGCTCTGGCAGCAGATCAAGGGCATCGCCCAGGGCGACGTCTACAACTGGCCGAAGTCCACCTATATCGCAGAGCCGCCGTTCTTCGGCGACTTCGACATGGAGCCCAAGGCTGCCGCGTCCGGCATTTCCGGCGCTCGTGCGCTCGGGGTGTTCGGCGACTCGATCACCACCGACCACATCTCGCCGGCAGGTTCCATCAAGGAATCCAGCCCGGCCGGCAAGTGGCTGATCGAGAACGGCGTGATGAAGGCTGACTTCAACTCCTACGGTTCGCGCCGCGGCAATCATGAGGTGATGATGCGCGGTACCTTCGCCAACGTGCGGATCAAGAATCTGATGATCCCGCCCAAGGAAGACGGCTCCCGCATCGAAGGCGGCCTCACTATCCACCAGCCGAGCGGCGAACAGATGTCGATCTACGACGCCGCGATGAAGTACATCGGTGAAGGCGTGCCGACCATGGTGTTCGCCGGCGAGGAATACGGCACCGGCTCCTCGCGCGACTGGGCCGCGAAAGGCACCCAGCTGCTCGGCGTGAAGGCCGTGATCGCCCGTTCCTTCGAGCGCATCCACCGTTCCAACCTGGTCGGCATGGGCGTGCTGCCGCTGCAGTTCATCGGCGACGACAGCGTGCAGACGCTGAACATCACAGGCAACGAGACTTTCGAGCTGAAAGGCATCGAAGGTGAACTCAAGCCACAGCAGAATGCCACGCTGGTCATTACCCGCGCCGACGGCAGCACGCAGGAAGTCCAGCTGCTGCTGCGCATCGACACGCCGATCGAAGTGGACTACTACAAGCACGGCGGCATCCTGCCCTTCGTGCTGCGCCAGCTGCTCGCCGCCTGATCGGCGCGAAGTTCGGCACTCGAAGTTCGGCACCTCCGGTGGGCCAGATGAACGGCCCGCCGGCGGCGCCACGACCTCCGTCCTGCCTGCATCATCATTTCATCATTCCCGGATTGACAAAGATGTTTGCAAGGCAGCTGTAAGCATGTACGGCTATGCTTGCGCCAGGATAAGCTCATAAAGCTTGGTGCCAACCCGGCCTGCACACGGACGGCATGGCATTCCGATTCAACGATTCCAGCATTTGATAACCTGAAGGAGACCTTTCCATGTGGAAGATTTTTGTTGCATTCGTCGCATTCGCCCTGCTCGCGCTATTCGTCATCATGAAGGGCGGCGACAAGATCGACATGCAGGGCGAGGCCGCCGGCCATAACCCGACCGAAGTCCACGAGTCGGCATCGACGCCCGCCACCCCGGCCGCTCCAGCCGCACCTGCAATGCCGGCTGCGCCGGGAGCACCGACGCCCGCCGAAGCAGCGCCCGCCTCCAAATAAGCAAGCCTGCTCCAGGGAAAGCCGCATGCGCGTTCATGCGGCTTTTTGCTTTTTTCGGCCTATACTGCATGCATCGGCGGCACACTGAAAAGCTGCATGACCGAGGAGCCGCGCCCGTCCGCGGCATCGGAGTTTCGCGTCTTGCAATGAGCTTTATCGTCCCGCAGCATGACAAGCCTTTGATCCCTTTCCTCCCAACCCGCCTGTTTTGATGGCAAGCTGTTGAATCAACTACAATAATGTTCCCTTTTTGAATCAGGTTAACCATGCGTCGTATTTCCAAGAGTTCCCTCAACAGGCTATCGTCGGACAGTCAGCGTCTGGTCTCGCTTGCACAAGGAATGTCGCAGGCAGCCAGCAGAATGGAAGAGCGCATCTGGGAGCAGCAGCTGGATCAGCTGCTCCACAAGGCGCTCAAGGGAGCACACCAGGACAACATCGAAGCCGCGCTGGAACATCTGTTCAAGGCGGACTTGCCGGCCTATGATGCCCTGATGGAATCGGTGGAAGCCTGCAGCGAATCCTGCCTTGTAGAGCATGAAGGCACCACCTACCAGGCGCTCCTGATCGCCATACCCATACTGGCCTGGACCCGGTTCACCATCGCCTCCGGCCCGATCAGCGAAGACGTGCGCACCACGCTGTGCGCGCACGTGCATGGCCACCTGCTGGCGCCGGACACCCGGCTGGCCATGGCGCCGGCCCTGTTTTCCATCGACCAGCTGCCGCGCACCCACGCCGAAACCTACAGCCTCACGCAGCGCATGGCGCAGGCCGCCATCAAGGGAACCGCAGTGCGCGCGCAAGGCAACCCGCCGGAAACCGCGCCCTTCCTGGCCGATACCCGCTATTTGCTCGCCGCGGTCGCCGCTCCCATCGGTTCGCCGCTGTTCGGCTGGCAGGCCAGCCTGCATCCGAACGAGCGCGAGCGCGCATTCGAGCACTGGCGCAAGCAGGCCGCGCCGAACATCTCCTCGCTGCTGCCGGGCTGCGGCATCGAGCTGCTGATGCCCGAAGCCTATTACGTCGCCTGCCGCGAAGCAGACCGCGAGATCCGTCCCGCGTCGATTCGCGCGGCCGTGCACTACCTCACCTTTACCCTCGGCATCGAAGCCAGCGGACTGCGCGCCATCATCGGCAGCTTCAGCGAAGAGCCGAACGAGGAGCATGTCGATGAATACCGGATCTCGTTTACGCTGCGCCAGAATCCGGAAGTTATCTACGGCGTCGTCTGGCCGCTGTACGGCACCGAGGACGAAGACATCGCCGCCGTCACCAGCTTCGAATCGCTGACCACGCCGGAGCTGCTCGACACCGACGTCCGCACGCCGCTGGAACAGATCATCGCCCTGCTGCGCGCCTGCGGCATCACGCACATCAAGCGGCACAACGAGCAGTTTCCGACGGAGTTCTGTGACGACTGCGGCGCGCCGCTGTATCCGGATGCCGAGGCGGAGCTGGTGCATGCGGAGATGCCGGAGGATGCGCCGGCGGGCGCGGGGCATTTTCACTGACGGCAAGTCAGGCTGCCGGGTAGCGCAGGCCTTCGTGCCTGCACACTCGCCAACGCCTCCGAGCTCCCAGGTTCGACGAACAGCGGACCGAAATGCCGGAAGGTGGCAGCCCAAGCACCAACCACAAGCTCCCCTACCACCGCGAATATGGAAGCTTCAACAGATTAGAGTTGTAATACCGGGCATCCTCCGTCACCTCCTCCCCGACCCACTTCGGCTTGACGAACACCTGCTCCTCCGACTCCAGCTCGATCTCCGCCACCACCAGCCCGGCATTCTCGCCCATGAATTCATCGACCTCCCAGGTCATGCCCTCATGCACAATGCGATACCGAATCTTCTCGATGATCGGTTGCTCGCACAGCTGATCAAGAAACACCCGCGCATCCTCCATCGGCAGCGGATACTCCCACTCCCCGCGCGTCGCACCGGCTGACTTGCCCTTGATGGTCATCACCGCCCGATCGCCTTCGATGCGCACCCGCACCACGCGCTCCGCCTGCGAAGATAGATATCCCTGCCGCAGCAGCATGCCCTCGCCCAGCGATTTCCACTCTTCGCCAAGCACAAGAAACTTGCGTTCGATTTCCACCCCCATGGCTAGCTCCTCTCCAATGCATCGAGCATGGGCTGCAGCACCGCCGCCCCGAGCCGAGCGCTGCGCGCGCCGTTCCACCCGACAGCGGGATCGGGCAGATCGGCATTGTCCTTGAACGGCATCTCCAGCGTGAGCGAGATGCACTTGAAGGTATGCCCGACGTACTTCGACGCCAGCTGCAGCATCTCCTGCCGGTACTTGCCGGCCTCGTAGCCATGGGCCGTCTGGAAGTCGCGGCTGGCACGCACATAGCTGTCAATGAATGCCTGCTGCTCCGCCTGCTGCGTCGCGGTGAAGCCTTCCAGCATCTCGCAGCCTGCTACAAACACATACGGCAGCGTCTCGTCGCCATGCACATCGAGGAACAGGTCGCAGCCGACCTCATGCATCATGTTGCGCACTGCGAGTACTTCAGGGCTGCGCTCCGGCGAAGGCTGCATCCACTCGCGGTTCAGGTTGGCGCCGGCCGCATTGGTGCGCAGGTTGCCGCGCACCGAGCCGTCGGGGTTCATGTTGGGCACCACGTAGAACACCGCCTTCTGCAGCAGGTGCCGCGCATGCGGATTGTGCCGGTCGAGCAAGGCGTCAAGCATGCCTTCGACGAACCATTCCGCCATGGTCTCTCCGGGATGCTGGCGCGCGATCACCCAGATCTTCTTCCGCGCATCCGGATTGCCGATCACCGCCACATTCATGTCGCGCCCGTCGACCGTGCTGCCGATATCGAGCACGCGCGTGCCGGGCTCGGCCTCGACCCGGCCCAGCAGCCGCAGGTGCCGCTCCCAGGAATACGGCTCGAAGTAGGCGTAATAGATGCTGTCGCGCTCCGGCGCATGGCGAATGGTCAGCACCTTGCCGTCATAGCTGGTCGGCACGCGGAACCAGTTCTCGCGGTCGTAGCTCGCGACCGCCTGGTAGCTCTGCCAGCCGCCGGCAAACGCGGCCTGCGACGCATTCAGCAGCCGCATGGTGCACGCCTGACCGCGCGCGCCCTGCAGGCGAAAATAAAACCACTGCAATACCTCCGCATGGGAATCCTTGCGGAGATTGAGTTCAATGGCGTCGGGCTGCTCGGCGCGAATCACTTCAATTGCGCCGGCGTCGAATTGATGGCTGATCTTGATCGGCATGCTGTTCTTGTCCGGAAGAAGTCTGGGTTTGGTGGAGATCTGGAATGCGGAAGCGGCAAGGGCCTTCGACCATGGCACCCGGTGCCGGGCCACTATGAAAGTGCTGCCCGCGGCACCATGCATGGTGCTTCGAGGAGCAGACCCGAATGCTATCCTACGGTTCCGATTCTATTCCACAAACACGATAATGATCTTCCGCAAGCTTATTCTCGCCTCTCTGCTCCTGGCCGCCGCATCCGCCTCGATGGCCGACACCTGGCCAAGCAAGCCTATCCGCTTCGTCGTCGCCGCACCCGGCGGCTCCTCACTGGATGTGATTGCCCGCACCATCAGCGACAAGCTCAAGGACCGCCTGGGCCAGCCCATCGTGATTGAAAACATTCCCGGCGGCGCCGGCACCATCGCCACCGGCAACGTCGCCCGCGCCGCACCGGACGGCCATACCTGGGTAATGTCGTACAACGGACCGCTGGCCTACACCCAGTTTCTCACCCGCCTGCCCTACGATCCGCAGAAAGACCTGGTGCCCGTGATCCAGACCAGCTCGCAGCCCAACGTGCTCGCGGTCAGCGGCGATATCCCGGTCAAGACGGTCAGCGAACTGATCAGCTATGCGAAACAGCGCCCGGGCAAGCTAAACTATGCATCGGTCGGCAACGGCTCCTCGTCGCACCTGACGATGGAACTGTTCAAGACCATGACCGGCAGCTTCATCGTGCATATCCCCTACAACGGCGCACCGCCGGCCGCACTGTCCCTGCTGTCCGGCGAAACACAAATGCTGTTCTCCGTGCCGTCGGTGATCATGCCCCAGATCAAGGCCGGCAAAATCAAGGCCCTCGCCGTCACCAGCCCCGCCCGCTTCTCCCTGCTGCCCGACCTGCCCACCGTGGCTGAAGCCGGCCTGCCTGGGTTCGAATCGATCACCTGGAACGGCGTGCTCGTTCCCAAGGGTACGCCGGCGGACATCGTGCAGCGGCTCAACACCGAAATCGACGCCGTACTGAAGCAGGCGGACGTAAAGGCGCGCTTCAACAATGCCGGTCTGGACACCGCGGGCGGATCAGCGGATGCCTTCCGTGCGATGCTTGCCGCGGAAGCAAAGAAGTGGGAGCCGATCATCCGCCGCACCGGCGCAAAGATCGACTGAAATTTCCTGCACGGATGCGTGGCGGAAATCTCAATGCCTCTGTTATAATTCGGCCTTCGTCGGGGCGTAGCGCAGCCTGGTAGCGTACTTGCATGGGGTGCAAGGGGTCGGAGGTTCGAATCCTCTCGCCCCGACCAATAAAATCAAAGACTTACGAAAAGCCGCCTTGTGCGGCTTTTTTGTTTCCAGCAGGCCGTGTCCGGCAGATGTCCGGATTATTGGAAACTTCGGCAAGCACAGCCCCCAGCTCTTGCATATTGAATGTTGGTGTAATCGGTTCACGCAGAGCACGAAGTGCGTATTCCCTTAATGGCCGATTTCAAAATATATCCACAAAGAAGCTGACCGCGCTCACATGCAGGAACGCCGAGCCCAACGACATGCCCTACAACTTCACCGATAGGGCCAACATCTTCCTGCTCGTCCAGCCGAAGGGTGCGCGCTACGCGCGCCTCAAGTATTAGTACGCCGGCAAGAAAACGCTGCTTGCGTTGAGGAGAAATCCCCCCTATTTTTGTTTCTCACTCAACACTGAAATTTTTCCAATATAAAGCAGCGATAAATTTTGCCGAATTATTTATAATCAGTTAGCGCAGGACCGAAGACCGCCGTCGACCACTTCAATTCCCGCTGATCTCGTATCTTTCAACTGGGCGAGTAATTCTCGAATTCTATTGGAATGGGCGTTATTGGACTGATCGCCTATGCCCAAAGCGTCTGGTCTATACTGACAAACACTGATTCGCTTAACGCCTCGCGCTATGGCCCAATCCAAGGACGTTTGCAGGCGTTCTTCCCATGTTTCTATTGGCACAGGACCAAATCCCCATAACAAATAGAGGCGCACAGTGGCTCCCGCAGCATGTATCTCTTCAATTGCGAAATCGAATAGCGTATCCACATCGGGGCGCCCAAAATATGGTATCGAAAAGAAGTTACCTGCCGATTGAAACCCCATAGCTACAGTAAGCTCGTCAACCTTACTCTCCTTTACTACTGCTTCGATTTTTCTGCGAGTTACGAAGCGTGGTATAGATTCGACAATAAGCCTCCTAATACCATACTTGGAGATGGTTCGGCATACTTCTAATAGAGTTTCATCCGGCACTTCTCGTTCGTTTAAAAGATTCCCGTCGTTATACAGTGCAAGCTCATCAGGTTTATATCTGGTAAGCGCATCATCCACGGTAGCCACAAAATCACCACGGGGCAAAGACCGGCCATAGGACGGCAAGTGGCAAAAGTGGCACGATGGTGTTTTACATCCGCCCGTATTTACAATCAGTTTCAGCCTACCGTTCTCATACTGTGCCCATCGAGCCCCGCTTATGTTTCCCATTGTCGGCACAATCCGAGCTGCATGGCGTACTACCTTTGCCCGGGGTTCATTTTCCATGTGAAGTTTAAAGATTCGGGCCAACAAGTCGTCCGTAACAAATAATCTTGTTGGCTGCGGCAACCACTTGTCGGCACTGAGTAACTTAAGTTGAGTCTCCATCCAAGACCCCGTCGGGCCGTTGACCAGCATCGCCAGCGAATGTACCCGCCCTTTCAGTGAGTCAGATAACGAGTAGCCGGTAATTTTCTTAAACTGCTCACTTCGGTAAAGCCTGGAGATGTTGCGCCGCAGGCTCAAAAATTTCACTGTGTCCTCCAATCCCCCAGGAGCAAGCGCGGTAATGTAGCTCGTCTGCATCAGCGGGCTTAAACCCGAACGCTGAACTGCATTGCGAAACTCATCCAACAAGCTTCTATGTGAGAAAATGCGCTCCCCATACTGGTCAATCAAGGCACATGCGAGTGCTCTTGCCGACTCATGCGCTAGGAGTCGTGATAAAAGGGGATACGCATCGCGGTCGATTGCGTCATTAACCGATATCAGCCGTTGTACACATTCTTGATGATAATCACGTCTTAGGTTGATACCTTGGCGGCTCCAGTAGAGATTGACACTTCGGCTCCATAGTGCCTCGCATTTAGTATCCGACCTTAGTAGGGGGAATGACTCGGCAAGCCAATAGCCCCACTCGACGTCTCGCCATGCCGTGGATAGCCATTCAGTACTGACGACGTTTAGGTCTATTTGCAGTTCGTGTGTAGAGTGACGGCAGTAGTAATGGTGTTCATCTGGTGGCATTCCAGGATCGACAACAATTAGGTCAAGATCACGAGCGTCTTCTAACCGCGCAGCGCTACCAAAGAGAAGGATCATGCAACCGCTCACGCTCGTTGCGTGCGCGTGCTTCGTCACCGCGTCACGTAGAGCTCTTCGCAGTTCCGCTGGAGAACAAAACAGAGTGGGTAGTGAAATGGCGTCTGCTATCCACTCGGCCCAACGATCGATGCGGCCGCCGCCTTCTCTGATTCCGAGATGCGAGATATTACGATTGGTGTCATTGGTAGACATGTGCATCACGAATTGATGTGAGCTGCGACTGTTGGATACTGCTTAGATGAATTTGCTGAAACTCGCAAGGTACAAAATCCTCTCAACAAGTGATGAGCAACGTATTTTCTGTCAACGATTGGTCCAAAGAAAAGACTCCTCACGAGGAAATGTACCAACTCATCCTTGTCCACTAATTGTGTCCCGATAATATGGAACGATTTCCCAGACCGCATGATTACGGCACCGGAGGGCAAAATGTACTTCGCAATAGCAACAGTGGCCCGAAATCCGGGTTCGTCTGCCGCTGCTCTCATATCTAACATCGGATAATGCAGTAGTCTTCCGTCACGGAGGACTACTTCCGAAAGAATGCCTGTACTCTCTTTTTCATTTGCTGCTTGTATAAAGTCTTCCAAACCGTCTTTCAGAATGGCCTCCCGGTGAACGGGAATACGCTCTATATGCATTGGATTGTGGAGACTAGCTTCATTGAGGATCGTCTCTGTAAGCCCCTGCCTTCCAACAGCTTCTAACATTAATGCATCCCAAAACGGCATCTGGGCTTGTTTAGAACGTGCGTCTGCAAGACGGCTCAACTGGTATTCATAACTTTCTACTGGCAACCTGTCCTGCAAGAAGCCGTTCCGCTTGTAGCGATAAAAGTGTAATGTTTGCAACTCCGGTCGAGCTTCCACAAGCTCCTTCCAGAATCTCAAGCTATCAATGGTGATGTCGAACATTTGATCCGGTTTCAAAGTAAGGCTTTAATGTCACAAGGGTTATCGGTGCGGGCGACAAGCGCTTTCAATGCGCCGAAATAGTCCATGATCGAAGCCTGGCATGCGAGTCGCCGGATCTTCTTGCCAGTCAATAAGCCTACTCTCTTTCAACGGTACTGTCTTGCTTGGCAACTGCATGGTGACTCCTCGCACGAGTACACACTCGATCTCATGCCGGCCTTGCGTATAAGCCAAGTATGTACGGGTGTTTCCTCTTATGCTCGCTGTTACATCGTTATACTGCTCGAAGACCGGTGGGCAAATTAACGAATTTGACCCATCCGCCAAGACAATGTTGACTGGAGCGTACAGGGAAAGGCTTGTTTCTTCATAGATTTGCACCAGCCTGATCAGTTGCTCATATTTATACGTACGCAGCAATTTATTGGTAAGTCGGCAGTTTTCGAGCGGCAGGCGAGTCCGCTTGACCTCCGCGTTTTTGTACTGGCTAACGCGTTTTCTCAAAGTTTCACAAAGCTCGTCCCAGTCCGCAGCTGCAAGTTTTGGAATTTTGCCCTGCTGAATTGGGTTGCAGTTGTATGTGAAAAGCTTTTCCCTTACAAGATTGATAACTTGCGGATCATTTCGTTCATATAATGTTGCGTTCGGCCCATGCCGCATTGTGTGGTTCATAAGGATGGCGGAACTTGCATGTTCGTCATCTCGTATAAATACATACCCTTGAAGCGGCAAGGTTTCGACCGTCATCACCTCCACTCCAAGACCTGCAAGATTCAACCGTCGAGCTTTCTCTTTTGTAATCTCATCGTCGTTGCCAATAGGGGGTTGTACGAATACGCGAATAGGTACACCTTTAATTCTCCAAAAAAGAACCGATGGAAAAAGTTGCCAGAACCATCGTGTATTGCTCTCAGCAATTACAATCTCCTTTGGAAGCACCTCACTTTGCCTGGCAACAGCAAAGTACACCTCTTCTTCGAAGCGCAAGATTTGAGGAAACGATTGCGTGCTACGCAGCCTTTCCACTTCACTACCCAAGAATTCCTGTGCTGCGTCCTTACCGCTCTTAATTAATAGGCCCAGATTTGTTTCATCCATTTTGTGGAAATCAGTCGCTTTGATCCCTAGAGTTGGAATATCAATACAACTGACGGACTTTTGGATATCGACCTGCAATTCAGTCGCGCCCCCCACAAGCGTTTCGATAATTTGAGCGGCCATCCCTTTCGGCGTCCACTGCATCTCTGCTTCAGGTGCCGCCGTTAATCGATAGGCTAATATACGCTTAGACGATCGCTGTGAAGTGTTGTCGAAAACGAACGCCGGCAGATTACTAAGGATTCCACCGTCAACAAACCGCTTTCCTCCGATCAGCACGGGTTGGAAAAATCCTGGTATGGAGCAAGAGGCACGGACCGCCAGAGAGACACTTTCGTCCGGAGTAGCGGAGCTGCTCCATACATGCGCAGACCTCTCAGCCAAGTTGGTAGCAACCACATAAGTGGGAAGATACAGATCCTTAAATTTGACCGGCTTTGAGCCTCCCGGAAGCAGCTTCTGCAGCTGGCTCTCGACCCAGTCTTGCACGCCCTTAGATGAGTAGCACCCTCCATACCGCAACATCTTAGAGACGGTGCCCAAGGTTCCATTTACCACTCCGCCCGGCGAAATTGCCCATCCTGCCGCGCGCCAAGACATAGAATCAAAACGGCCCGTCGGCTCCGGCGGCACGAGAAGTTTTTGAAAATCCAGTTCTTTGAGTGCCTCCTCTAAGACCTCCGGCGTCGCTCCCGCAGCAATCAGTACCGCCGCAATGGCACCCGCCGACGTTCCTGCCACCTCAGAAAGTCGAATACCGCTTGCATATGTGGCCCCATATGCACCGGCTAATGCAACAGCACGTGCCCCTCCTCCTTGGAACACACCAAAGCAATTCTTAAAAAAAACTGAGTGCACTTCTCCTCCGTCAACAATACTTGAGAAAAATTTTAGTTCGCGCTTACCTAGCTGGGAGGCGTGAGCAACTGCTTTAGATTTAGCGGCCAAGACTACTACGATGCCAAATCCCCCAAAGATTCTGCCATGCCGGGCAATGAAGGCCAAATCTGTACCAGCTGCCTGAAGAAATGAGCTGTGCGCCTCTCAATCGCATCTTCACTCCAAACATCTGCATCTTTTTCATGAAAATACTGAGTCAAATTGAGCTTACTGAACTTCAGCAACTCTGGGCGCTTGACTGCCCAAGCCGAGTTCGACAGTGATGGATTGAGGCTGCCAGTAATTAAAGTCAAATTGCCCACCGTATTGACCAACCGCTCCCGTCGTTGAACGGCTTTTTGCTCCCTAATCGGATCATGTAGACCGGTTTCCGGGTCGATCTTCTCTTTCTCAGAAAGTGGCCAATATTTCTGCCAGGCCTGAGGCATGACATGCTCGATGGTTAGGCCAGCAGGTAATGGCTGAACCTCACTTTTCGATGTGTGCGCAAACGCGTCAAGTGCCTCCAAAACGGCTCGTACCTTATACTGAGCCAGCCTACTGTAGAGTGGTAAGTCGCCAATAGCCGCCTGAAACGACTTGTCGTCTGGGTACCGTGTGCTATCAGCGGCACTCTTACCCATGTACTCGGCGAGCGCTTCTGCAGTAAGTACTCCTTTCTTATCTAGGGCGCGTATCAGATCGACAAAGTATCGGTTGTAATTCTTACCAGTCAGATTACAGACCATACGGCGCATAAGATACGACTCTAGTAGCAGCAAAATTTTGTCAAACTCTTCTGTATTCTCGGGTACCAACTCCGCGTGCGCGTAAAGAAGAAATGGATAAACAGTGGTTGTGTCTACCGCTTCCAATCGCCGCAAGAACGTGGCCAAACGCTTGTGCTTCTCTGGCTCGAAGAAAGTCTTGAAAACTTCAGCGTACCGTGAAAGCTGAGCAATATGCTCTGCCGCTGTCTTCGGCACAATTAGAAGAGAGCCAGTAATCGATTCAGATTGGTTTGCAAAGGCTTTGAATGCATTAAATAGATGCGATGCCTTAACCTCATCACGCGTCATCATGGCAAGGTAATGATTAATGAATACGTCAACGCGAGGGCGCGTGATACGTCCCTGCTTGACCTCACTACGCCACCAAGCCGTCTCGAAGCGTTGCCAATGCTCGACGTATAGCTTCTCGACATTCTCCCCATCGGATACCGCACGTCGGAAGAGAAAATTCTTAATCAGGTCTGCTGGCAGTAGATCTTCGCCTCTTGCATTAAGTGTTTCGAAGATCACCTGTGTTTCGTCGTTTTTGTCCAGATCGATGACGACGACCTGCAGACAATCTTTGACCACGTGCCACAGCGAATCGAAACGATTATCCGTCGTTTTTCCGGACAGCACGTCAGCATCTATATCATCGTCCATCCATCCTCCTATCCAGTCCGACAGCTGAGAATGGAAGAATTTATATCCACCAATGATGTTGTTCGACCCATCGTTTAGCTCAGGGCGTAGCTTCACCGCTTTATCTAGATCCGTCGGAGAGCCGGCCTCATGAACCGCACGAAAGGCGGCTCGGTTACTGTTGGTCGGCCACACCTTGAATACTTCATCGTCATGATCAATTTTGCTACGGCGATTCGCGACCAGATCAGTAAAACGCTCGACGTACTTTGCGCTGCCATGTGCAGCAGCCAAATCACGTGCAGCCATTAGAAAAAACTGTAGTGTGGTGAACCGTTGCTGGCCATCGATGACCTGCCGGCTCTCGATTGATCCCGTCGGGTTCGCAAGCTGCTCTAATACAACAGCACCGAGGAAATGTGGGTGCACCTTCCCGCCGCGAAGATGCTTGTCTAGAAGCGCTTGAATATCTTCCCAAAGCGGCTCCCAATTTGCCTCTTGAGTCCAAACGTAAGGGCGTTGAAACAGCGGCACTTGATAGGTGATAGTCTGATCAAAAATGCGTTCTAGCTTGCGTGTATTAGCTTCCATACCCTCATTTTTCCTTTTTCTTGTCCGGTCTAACTTTTTACTAAGCGACCAGTTTTGAAAGTTCCGGGTCATTGCGCAACAATACGGACCACTTTGCGACTGCCGACAATTCAGCGGTAGGGCGAGTCATTTCGCGAATCTGCTTTGCAGCCTCTTTTGCCTTGTGTCTCGCGACTTCATTCCTACCCTCTCGCGAACGAGCGTCTTCGTACTGGTACTTCCCGATCAACTTCGAGACTTTGTTCCAGATTTTTCGCCGTTCCTCAGCCAATTCGACATGTTCGTTAAGCTTCAGTCGCTTTACCGTTTCAGCGACGCGCTGCTTTTCCCAGTCTGATGCGTTAGCTTTGGCAACAACTTTCCCCTCTTCGTCAAACGTCAAAAGGTTCACATCGTGAATGTCAATTGGGTCAAGGAGGTAGGCTGTTTCCGTGTCCTCACATTGATCAGTGTACGAAGAACACCGGGATTCCTCCTTTAATGGAAACCAGCCGCCCTTCTTGCGGTTGCCAACATTGCCGCAGAGGCGGAAATTCGTATACTCAAAAGCTAACCACCAATACCCATCTCGAACCTTAGAGTCGAGCATCTTGGCTTCCTTCTTTGGACGAAAGTGCTCAACGTCATAGTGCGAATACAGCTCACGCACTTCCGAAAACCAGCACTTACCTCCCGAAAGCGCTAAGAGCCAAGGCTTAAGCTTTCCCCAATGATTGCTATGGGCATCAATCATTGCATTCCGTTCCTCACGCTTGCCAGCCGCGTCCAATCTCGCTAATTCATCGACCAGTCGCTTCGACTCGGCCAGCCAAGCGTCCCACTGCTCCTGTGTCCAAGGCACCCACTTTGGAATGTCTGCATCAGTTGGCAGCCTATTTTCGAGGTCGATCCAAAACACGCGCCATCCTCCTCACGCAAAATTTCGTCGATGATTGAATCGGCGATCCTGTCCTGTTCTGCCTGCTCGTCGGGCGTTAGCACTGGTTTACGGAACTTTCGGTGCTGTACCATCTTTCGCACGAAAAGTGCGTAATCCGGATCACGGAAATCGGCTGTTGAGAACCCGAGGTCAGCTAATTCGGTACTTAAACGGCTAAGCTCGGCGTCTTCTTCTGACGTTCGTGGCGCTTTCACGAAGAGCTCGTTGCGCCGAAACAAACGGCGCTCTGTTTCGATATCCAGCGTGGATGATAGGCCGAATAGCTCGCTCTTGAGCAAACCGGTGACACCCATACCCTGTGGATGCTCATCTGGCACCTCCACAATTGTGCGACCGTCTTCACGGCGCAAAATATGCACCTGCTCCCGCTTCAAGCTGCCGACCATCATCGGGTCATGCGTCGTAATGAGAATCTGGGATTCACCTTGCACCAGTGCGTCATCATCTGAGGTCAGAACGCCTTCAATGTCGTCGAAGTAGCGCAATTTCCAGATCGGATTAAGGTGCGTATCCGGCTCGTCCAAAAGGAACAGGCAATGGTCTTCTCGAGTAATTCGCATCAAGCCTAGCACAGTGAGCATTTGTAGTTCGCCTTCTGAGAGCTGAGTGAAGCTGACTTTGCCACCGTGTTCGTCGCGCTTCCTCACTGTGATCCGCACCTCATCGATCAGATCGCCGATGTAGGCCCCTTCCGCGTAACGGAAGAAGCTGTCGGTGCCGCCCACCAGCTCGCCCAACTGTTTGAGCTTTTCTTGGCTAGCCACATAGAGGTAAAGCTGCTTCTGTTTCTCGCTTCGGCCACGGAAGTCAATTTGCTTGGTGGCCTCTTGTTCAATGGGTGCCCAGGACACTTGCCAGAGCTTGTCGAGAAACTCAGTGACCACATTGCCGCGCGCGTACCAGAAGCGCGGATCGCCCTCGCTCAGCTCCTGTTCGTCAAACTTGCCGCCACGACGCTTTTCGCGTAGACGGTGGGGTTCTTTCAAGACGAACAGCGCGGACTCCAGCGATTCAATGTGCAGGTTCTTGAGCACCTTCTGAAAGACAGGATCATCGGACAGCAAACAGGCCAGCAGCACCAACTGGCTATGGCCACCACGGCAGTAAAACAGACGGCGCAGGCGGTCGTCGCCAGCTTGTTTCAGCCGTGAGTCGCGGCGGCGTTTGGCTTCTACCACGGCTCGAATATCTGCCTCGGTGCCGGTAAATTTTTCTAGCAGCTGTTCGGACAGCACCTCGTCCGTGGTGATTTCCTGGCGCTGGTTAAAACGGCGCTGATGTTCCTGAAAGAGAGCTTCAATACGCTCGTTACGTCCGGAATAGTAGGCGAAGATGTGGGCGGGTAGCAGCTCGCGATTTTTCAGCAAATGGCCCTGCGATTCGGCCTTGTCGTCCACCCAAACATATGGACGCTTCTGCTTGGTGGTATCCGCCTCAATGCGCACGGCGTGGCCGCGAATGCTGTATTCCAGCGTGTAATCGAACGCCGCTTCGCGGTCCAGATCCACATCGCGGAAGATGGTAATAAGCGCTTCAATAAGATTGGACTTGCCAATGCCGTTCTGGCCGATCAGCGCGTGGCTACGGATGAGCTTGGACTTCGCACCCACAGGCGTGCCCGCAGCAGCTTGCAAATGCGTCTCGAAGGTGATGTCGAGATCCCGCAGGTTGCGAAAAGTTGGGATGCGGATGCGTTGCAACTGCATATTAGGCGCTCACCGCATCAGTTTTCTTCTCGCGCACTTCGGCTGGCGCAGGCTCCAGAATCCAGCCGTGGGCCACCTCGGTTTTCACCTGCGCGTAAAAGGCGTCGATCTCACCGCCGAAACGCTGCCACAAATCCTTAGCGCCCATTTCGCCGTTGTGGCGGGCCAGAATGTTAGCTAGTGGGGCTTGAGCCTTGATGTCGGGTGCCATGCCTAAACGCAGCGGCGCGATCAATTCGATTTGCGGGGCTTTCATGGGTTCCTCGTCTTGTTCAATGGCGATGCCGGTGAGGCTGGAAACGGATGCAACGACTAGTCGCTCGGCAAGTTTCTGGGCGTTACGAAGCTGTAGCTCTAAGGAATCGCAGAGACGCAGCAATTCGTCTACGCGCTTAACAATCCGACCTTGCTCTTCGATGCTTGGCAACAAAACTGGCAGTCCAAGCACTTCGTCTCGACCAATGCCTGGAATTGCAATACCAAATTTCTGCTCTTGGAAGCTTCGCTCTGCAGAATCTATGCAAATTGATAGGTAACTCCGATCCAAGTCGCCCAAAGATCGAATGGCCATTAACTGCCTGCTTATCGCCAATTCTTCTAAATCACAGAGTGCATTTTTTCCGACACCGGACCCCTTGACGGTTATGAGGACATCACCAGCCCTTGCAACAGCTCTGCGCTCAGTGGTCCATTTTGTAGGGGACGGTCTGCGATCTTTGAATTCCGCGGGCCCTGTAATGTACGGAATGCCATCCTGGCGAGTGTTGTACTCATCAGGTGAGAGATGCTGACCAGATACCAGCTTCACAATTCGGCCCAATGCAATCCGAACACGTCCATTAGCATAGGTCGGTTCTGGCAACGCGTTAATCTCCCTAATCTCTCTGGCAGAGAACTCCATCTTCTGCTGACGGCTTGCGTGGCCGAGAATTTCTAAAGGATCGCCATCGTCAGTCTCTGGTTCAGACAAAAATCCAGTGGCGGCAAGGTCCAGTATCAAATTACGCAGTTCCGCCACATCCTCCGGCGCATGAAACAACTGCCTGAAGTTGTCAGCCAAACGCGCCCAGGTGGTTTGCAGTTCGTACGGGCTGGTGGCGCTGGCGAGGGCTTGCAAGGTGGACTGGCGCAGGGCGTTTTGCAGCTTGCGGCGGGCCTGCTGCTGCGCTTCCATCTTATCGCACAAGGCCATCAACTCATCGACTTTAGCGACAATAAGTGATTGTTCTTCTAGGCTGGGTAACTCGATCTTCTGGGCCTTAAGGATAGTCTGCGAGATATTTTGTTGTGCAAGGCCTTTACCTTGAGCGAACAAAAAATCTCGATTGGCTCGAATAAAGATAAAAATGTAGCGCGTGAGCGCTACAAGCTCATTGACAATGCAATGTGCGATCGCTTGATTTGTGGTGCAGGCCATACCAGTAATGCCCAGCTTGCCAATTGAGCCGTACATACCAATCAGCAAAGCACCTGGAGGAATTAGTTTTGCAGAGCTGTTCTCAAGTCCCTTTTGCGTGATCGAACCAGATGCGGACATTACAACTCCATCATTCAGATCACCAATAACCAACCACGGTATATCACCATTGTAATAATCGGAATGCGTCCTCGCAGGCGTACCACCACTGCCCCACCTGCCAATTTCACTCAAAACGTAAGGACGCCATGGACTCAGACTCTTGAATAGACGTCCCTGCACAGCAAGCTGCAGGACAAGCATTCTGAGCCTTTCAATTCCTTCCGGCGCATTCGCAATATCTCCAAACTCCGCCAAGAACTGCCGCGCATCCATCAAGCATCCTCACTTACAAAGTGATGGGCGAGCGCGGCGGCCAATTCGCTCTTGAACTGGTTTTCGGTTTCTTCAATTTCGCCTAGCAGCTTTTTGTATTTCTCCAGCAGCAAATCCGGATCGTGCGTCTCTTCTTCTGGCGCGTTGGGGTTTTTGATGTCGAGGTTGAAGATTGGCCAGTAGAGGCGGTCGCCGGTGGCTTGGGCATCACGAGCTTGCAGCCGCAGCGATTCGGCTTTGGCGCGTAACTTGGCAATTTGCAGCTCGATCTTTTCTCGATAAGTGGCATCGGTCGTGCCAACTAGGCCGTTGCGCAGGTCTTTTGCTTCTGCTTCCAGCGCAGCAGCTTGGTTGTTCAGTTCTTCAGCGCGCCGCCAGTGCGGATATGCGGCAGCTTCAGCCTGTTCCCGCTTGGTTTTGAAGTCGACCTTCCAGGCGAACTCATTTTCCACGCGGTCGGCGAAGTCATTGGCCTCAATCCCCCACCAGTCCTGCTCGGGTTTGAATTCCTCTAGGCGGATGGGCTTGGTTTTGGAGTAACTCTTGTAGCCTGCAGGATATGGATGCTCATAGAACCAAATGGTGTCGGTATGGAAGTGTTCGGTGCCATCGTCCACTGCCGTGCCCTTAGTGAAGAACAGCAGGTTGGTCTTGATGGAGGTATAGGGAGCGAATACGCCTTTAGGCAAGCGGATGATGGTGTGCAGCTTGCAATCACGGAGCAGCAATTTTTTCAGTGTGCCTTTGATGCCATCGCCAAATAGAAAACCATCGGGCAGCACCACAGCGGCGCGCCCGTTTTCTTTCAACATCTTTTTGATGATGAGCGCCACGAACATGTCGGCGGTTTCGCGGGTACGCAGATCGGCCGGGTAGTCGCTGCCGACACCATCATCTTCATAGCCACCGAAGGGCGGGTTTGTGATGATGCAATCAACCTTGTCATTAGCGCTCCATTCGTTCCAACCAATGCCTAAGGTGTTTTTGTGCTCAATCTGGCTGGGTACATCTATTCCGTGCAGCAGCATGTTGGTGGTACACAGCAGGTGGGGTAGCTGCTTTTTCTCTATGCCGCGGATCAAGTCTTCAATGGCGCGTTTGTCTTCTGCGCTGGATTTAGTAGTTAGCTGGTTGCGGAAGTGGTCGATAGCAGCTGTCAAGAAACCACCTGTGCCGCAAGCTGGGTCCATGACCGTTTCGCGTTTGTCCAACCGTGGATTGACACGATCCGCCATGAAGGCAGTGATAGCACGTGGCGTATAGAACTCGCCTGCATTGCCTGCACCTCGCAGGTCATTGAGCATTTGCTCGTAGACATCTCCCAGGCTGGCGCGGGTTTTGAAGTCATGGAAGTTGATCGCCTCTTCCAGCTTCTCGATAACGGCCAGCATCTGCGGGCCGGATTTCATATAGTTGTTGGCGTCTTCAAAAACCTGCTTGATAACCTTGTGCTGTGGGCTCTTGCTAGCGTCGATCTGATCTTTGAGCGTTGGAAAGAGTTCGTTGTTGACGAAGCTAATTAGCCCGCTACCGGCGATTTGGGGCTTTTTCTTGCCTTCGGCATCCACCTTATAGGCGGCCCAGTTTCGCCAGCGTAAACGCTCTGGCAAAGGAGATTGGTATTTCGGATTATCGTCTTCCCATTCTTCTTCGCGCTGATCGAATACTTTGAGGAAGAGCATCCAGGTAAGCTGGCCGAGGCGCTGGGCGTCGCCGTCGACGCCATCGTCCTTGCGCATGATGTCCTGAATGGATTTGATGGTGCTGCTTAAATTCATTGTTTGGTTCTCTTATCGTTCGGCTTGATGCGTAATCAAGCCTGCTTTTGTTCAGGTAAGTCGTAAAGGGCTTGTTCGAGCTCGTGTACGGCTTGGGTGTATTGCTCAACGCTGCCAAAGATGCCGCGTCGGATTTGGGTTTTGCTGCCGAATTGATCAAACGGCGGCAACTCCAGTACCTTGGCGTCTTCAATGTCTTGCACACCGTGATCGGCAAACTTGTCGAGCAGGGCTTCTAGCACGGCCCGTGCTTGCTCACCGTACTTGCCGAATACATCACGCTTCTTAACGTTGTTCGCACGCTCACGGCGGGTGAGCGGTTTTTGGTCGAAGGCCACGTGGGCGACCAAATCAAAGGCATCCAGCTCACTACCGTTAGCCACGGCTTGCTGCAGAATTTCCAGCGGCACACCGTGTTCGGCCAGCTCTTCAAGCACGGCTTGTTTACGTTCAGCACTGTTCCAGCGGCGCAAAAAGTCTGTGAGATTGCCGAATTCGGCTTGCAGGGTCTTCTTGATGTCGTCCTTGAGCAAGACGCGATAGTCCTCGGTGATGAGCTTGCCGTCGGCGTTGAGGTATTGCGAGCGTTCCACCGCCACGCGGACGTTAACGTCATCAATCACGTATTTGACACGGCCTTCTCCAATGCCGGAGCCTTCGGTATTGCTGCCGACATTGATTGTCTCGCCACCTGCAGCCTCAAGACCATACGGCGGTGGCTCGGACTCGCCAACGGTGAGCGGGCCGATTGTGTCGGGCGGAACGATGGGGTCGTCCGGCTTTGGATCGTAACTTACCACTGGCTCGCCATCGAAATCAGGGTCAGCAAATAAACGCGTAGCGCCTTTGAAGTCCATGATGGTGAAATAGAGCTTTTGATAATCCTCGCGTAGTCGCGTGCCACGGCCGATGATCTGTTTGAACTCCGTCATCGACTTGATACTTTGGTCGAGCACAATTAGTTTGCACGTCTTGGCATCCACGCCGGTCGTAAGCAGCTTGGAGGTGGTAGCGATGACAGGATAGGGCTCGTCGTTATCTATGAAGTACGACAGCTGGGCCTTGCCCTCGTTGTCGTCGCCGGTAATGCGCATCACATATCGACGATTGTTCGCCGCTGCAGGGATTAACTTTACCAATTCCTGACGCATGCGTTCTGCATGGTCTTGGTCGTCGCAAAAGACAATGGTTTTGGCCATTGGGTCAGTACCCTTGAGGTATTCCCATACTTTGCTCGCGACAAGCTTGGTGCGCTTTTCGAGAACAAGATTTCGGTCGAAGTCCTTGGTATTGTACTGACGCTGCTCGATCGCTTGGCCGAGCTTGTCTACCTTCCCTTTTTCAGGCGTGTAACCAACTGCGTCAACGTCTGTAGCGATGCGAATGACTTTGTATGGCGCCAAGAAACCATCTTCGATGCCTTGCTTAAGCGAGTAGGTGTACACTGGGTCGCCAAAATAGGTAATGTTGCTGATCTCTTTGGTCTCTTTCGGAGTAGCGGTCAGACCCAAATGAGTTGCACTACTAAAGTAGTCAAGCACGTCACGCCATGCGGAATCGTCTGCTGCACTACCACGGTGGCATTCGTCGATCACAATCAGATCGAAGAAATCAGCTGGGAATTGTCGGTAGATCTGCTTCCATTCTTCTTTACCCGTCACTGCTTGGTAGAGCGCAAGGTAAATTTCATAGTTCTTTTTAACCTCGCGATTGGTAACCTTGTGCATTACTTCCCCAAACGGGGCGAAGTCTTGCTGCATGGTCTGGTCCACGAGGATATTGCGGTCGGCCAGAAAGAGGATTCGTTTTTTTGCCTCGGCCTTCCACAGCCTCCAAATAATTTGGAAAGCGGTGTAAGTCTTGCCGGTGCCCGTAGCCATAACCAGCAATACACGCTGCTGCCCCTTCGCGACGGCTTCAATGGCACGATTAATTGCCACGCGCTGGTAGTAACGTGGCTCTCGACCACTTCCGTCGGTATAGAACGGCTGTTCGACGAGCTTGACGGCCTCTGGCTTTGCTAAGCCTTTCGACTGCTGATAGAGCGGCCAAAGATCATTGAGTGAAGGGAATTCAGTTAGTGTAAGTTCACGTTCAACTGGCTGCGTTAAACCTGTTCTATCGTGGAGGAGGAACCCCTCTCCGTTGCTGCTCACCGCAAAGGGGGCATCCAACATTTCGGCATAGACCAAGGCCTGTTGCATGCCGTGCCCTACGGAGAACTTTGCCTGTTTAGCCTCGATGACGGCAATAGGCACATTTGGTCTGGCATAAAGCACATAGTCAGCCCGCTTTGGTCCACCTTTGGCATCACGATTAAGGATACGCGCTGCGAGTTTGCCACGCACCATCACACGGCCGTCCGTTAAATTAACTTCCTCCCGAAATTCATGCTGTTGCCAACCTGCGCCTTGGATGGCTGGCGTGATGAATTTTGTGCAGATATCTCGCTCAGTGAGCTCTTTTTTATCTATCACTGCAAATTACTCCCTCGCGCCGCCATTCAATTTGAACTAATAAAATATCAATTCACTCTTATACGTCTTGCAATTCGTTTTCAGCCTTTATTCTGCACTTCTGCGTCAGCTCCAATTTCTAAACTGTGCTGTTCTGCATAGGCGAGGATGAGTATCTCCATCATTGAAGCAATAGAACGATGCTCGCGCTCAGCCGCGATCCGTAACAACTGTTTGACATGTGAAGAGGTACGGATGGACAACGTTTCGTCCTTAAGGCGCTTCATGATGTGATCCTCAGGTTTGTGCTGCAAATGTACTGCGTTTCTTAATTTTTTTCTACCAGAAATTGCTATTCTTTCGAAAATATTGGCAATACAGAAACTGAGAGGAACAATTGCTGCCAAAAGGCTGAAAGTTAATTGTTGATTGGGCAACTTGATTCCACCAGAATAGAAGCTGGGAGTAGACATAAAGCAGCCAGCTGCACAGTAACTAGCCCTTCCAGCATCGACCAAATATGCTGGTCCCTGGGTCTAATTCACGCCTCCGATGTAGTCATCCCACTTCACATCAATAGGTGCGTCAGCCAGGAATTGTTATGCCAGCAACCGCTCTAAAACCGATGAACCTCCTATCCTACCGATCACATGGCCGTTGCTTGGTGTCGAATGCCGACGTTGCATCTGCTATCCCACTACGCCGAGAACATCATGTCCGAACAGAATCCCTGGCTGATGACCCCACAAGAAGAAGCTGCCTGGCTAGCACGCATCCGGCAAGAAAATGACACCCCGGAAAGCCGGCAGCGCGACGCCAACCGCAAAAAGATGGCAGCGCTGCTGATGAACATGCTGCTGCCATTGATCCCCGCCGAAGCACCCGCCGTCACGTCTCCTCCCTCCGCAAGAAAGGCCCCCGCCCATGATGCACTCGCCGAACTCGCCGGCGACGTGCGTGGACAGGACCGACTGCTGCATGCACTGAACCGCTACGCCTGCGCATCGGGCGAGGCATCACTGGGCGTGTACCACCGCGTACTGATCCAGCAATTGGCCTTCGCTGCCCGAAAGCTGCACAAGCTGGGCGCCACGCTTTACCTGCTGCAACAGTTGTATGACCGCCGACTGCATCCCGAACCTGGCATCAGCAAGGCCCAAACCTTATTTGCCATTGCGCCCTTGCACGAGGACGATCCATTGCTGGAAAGGGAAGCCCCCGATAAAATCACCGCGGTGTGGCGCCGGTACTCCTGTGTCGCCAGCAACTGGGCGGCATTCGTGGTCCTGACAAAATCACCGCTGGATTACCAGCCCGAGCTGCTCCATGATTTCCTGCAAGCGGACCCTGTCGAGGCCGAACGGCTGACCGAGCAGTTCGCTGCGTTTCGCCACCGGTTTCGTCCGGTGCGCACCCATATGGGCAAGAGCCCCACTTCCTACATCAAGCGCGGCCTCGGCAAACTTCCGCCGCCCACCCAACACGACCCGCTCTATACCGAACCGGCGTTGGACATTCCCAACCTGCTGGCGGACTATCAATGGCAGGCGTTGCACCAGTACTCCTCGACGCCCAATGCAGTGGCGAAAATCCGCGCCAAGAAAGAGCGCGCTCAGTCACCCTCCCCCTGACGTTCTTGCCCGCACGACATTGTCTTAATCAAGCAACAAGTGACGTGTGTTGATCATTGTGCCGGCGATAGGCGTGGTTACCCAGCCCTGCTGACGTCTGATTGAGTCATCGTGGTTTAACGCGGCAACAACACGGTGCATTACTTCAACAAGTATCACCCGTACCGACCTCTTTGCCTACCTTGTCACGCCAGTGACTCCTGCTTTGCACGCGGCGGGAGTGGCTGCGCAAGCGCGCCTTGCCTACCATCTCCGTTCCCCTACACACCAGGAGATGCCAATGCCGTCTAATCATTCTATCCATTGCGCAACAGCGCCACCGACCTTATCCGCCTTACCCGATGTGTCACTGCCAGCCGAGGTGCACGCCATTATTCGCAAAGCCTGGGCCGCCCAGCACGATTACGTACTACGTCTGCCCGAACTCACCAGGACCTGTGGCCGTGCATCATCTACCGTCTGGCAAGACATCAAGCAGCGGCGATTCCCGCCGCCGTTTCCACTGGGGGCTCGCGCTGTCGGTTGGAAAGCCTCTGAAGTCCGTGCCTGGCTCGAGGTACGGGCTTTCGCAGCCCGCTCGAGCCAAAAAGTAGACATGCAGGCGTTCGTGACCTTGCTGACCAGCATGCCCAGTCCATGACCGTGCGGCTTGCCTTGCGCCTGCATTCCCTTTTTTATTCACCATGAGAAAGAAATCCATGGCTACTCACCAGACAGACCGCCCTGCCCCACCACAGGAAGTCCAAACCGTGCTCTTTGACGCGTACGGATTTATCCCCTTTGATGCGCGCCGCGATGCGCAGCCGGTCGCCGGACAGCGGCATACCTTCGCGGTCGCCGGCATGCACCTGCAGCTGTTGCCGCCGCCACGCAACCTCGAATGGGCGCTGCTCGCCACCCTCGACGCCTTGCGCGCCCTGTATCTGCATCGCCCCGCCTGGGTATCGCAAGGTCATGGTCAGATAGCTCCCTTCGCCCTGACCACCAAGCGGTGTCCATCCTGCCGCGTCACCTTCCGCCAGCTGCCCGGAAACGGCCTGATAGAGGCCCGCTATGATCGGGCGAGCCACCGGTTGGACCTCGCCCTCCCGCATCCCAGAGATTGGCCGGCGCACGGGTTGCATTGGCTCGGTACGTACGTCAAATGCTGTGCGCGGCACGCGCATCATCCTGCCCCTTGGCTCGGTCCCGCCTGCGGCTGTGCGCAAAACAGCGCGCATCAACATATTGCCGTATCACCACAATACACACGTTTTTTGCAAGTATGATTGACTTAATTATCCTCACCGGAGTCGTCGGCAGTCCGCAGGAGCACCATTGGAAGCGATTGGCGCACGTTTCGTTCTCCCGACATATGACATCAAAATGCAAGCCGACCATCACCTACATTGATAGCCCGCTCACTGGTGCACAAATGGAGGTGAAATACCGGGTGGGCTCGATGGCCGGCAGACCGACCGGGGTCGTGCAGATCATGTTGCCGTTGGCCTCGGCCACCGTGGGACAGAATTATGTTCACGCCGGCTTGAGCGCAGTCGACGCTGAACTCCGATGCGCGACCCTGCTCTGCCGTTTGCTGTTGACTACGCTGGGCTTTGAAGAGAATGAGGTCCAGTCATTCTTCCACACCGCAGAAGCCGACCTGATTGAGCTGACCTGGCACACCGCGACCAGCAGCCCACGTGCGGCCCTGAACTTGCTAAAACGAACCATGCAGGTATTTGACGCATTGCGCCAGGTGAAGCGTCGCCATGATGTACAGATCCGGGACGTGGACGTGAGAATACGCAATGGGATTCCTGGCTTGCTGGTGGCTTTCAAGGGTGACGACGAATTTCGTCAATACTACAAATTCCATCAAGCCGTCTCGAAATCCAGGCAGGCCAGAAAACGCTATCTGCTTTCATCGAAACTCGCCGCGCATGGCAAGGAAGTCATGCGGGAAATCGAAACCCATGTACGCAACGAATGCCGCGTGCAGCGCCAAACCTTGAAAGGGCTCGGCGCACTCAAACTGGACTCTTGGAATGCCGAAGTATTCAGAAAAGCCATTGACCTCATATGGGAAAAGGCGGGGTTTTGCCAGGAATCGGAATCCCGTGCGCACAAACCGCAGCCACGCGCGCAACTAAGCCTGCAAGCGCATGCGACCTGGTTGCGCTACCAGGCTGGCGAACCGGTTGACAAGGAATTGTCACCGTCCACATTCACGCGTCACCGGCAATCCATCCTTGAAGCGAAGGAAGTGGACATTGCCATGCGTGGCAAACGTACGCGAATCCAGCCTAAGTCGTTAGGATCTCAGCTGCAATATGAGCGACGTTGGAAGCCCAAAGGGCAGTTTGCGGCGTTGACGCTCTGTGAGGATACCGCGCCTGCCATCATTGAAGATTTGAACCGCGGACTCGCCTACATTACCTCGGGGGAGATTCCCGCATTTGCTGCGGAAGTCGAACGTGACGCGTGGCTGACGCGCTGGCGGGCTTATGCCGAACGCGAATGGCTCTGCCAGCCGACGTATGCAGTTGCAGACCACGACACCACTGGCAACAGGAGGAGACCGCCCAAAGCAAAACCGAGAGGTGCTCGTGGGGTTGGATCGGTACCCGTCGATCCCGATGCCGTGGATGAACTGATTTATGTGGAAGGAAAGCCGCTGGTCATTTGATGCACGCACGTGCCCTTTGACATATTGGAGAAAGTCGGGCGGGCGCCGCGGCATACATTGCTAGCTACAGCCGTTTAAAAACGCTCCCGCATACCGTGGCTTTGCAATGCGTTCAACTAACCTATACCTACATGATCAGCGCAATGAATGGGCCTGCTCGCACACGCCCCGCGCAGGGACTAAGGTGACTGGTGAGCGATGGCGACTGCCGTGGTTCACCTATTGGCTGCTCTGTGGGCAGCGCATCCGATGGCCGTTTCGCGTAACCAGCGTGCACTATGCACCCAGCACGGCAATACACAGGTTTTTTGCAGCCATGACTACCTGTTGACCGTCAAAGGAGCTGCCGGGACCGTTCAGCCACGCCGTATCAATCGTCCCGCCCCTATGGTGCGCACGTGATTTTCGACCACAAATCCAAGCGGACGATCACGCTCATGGCCAGCGCAGAAGTGGCGATGACATACTGGATGCATGCAATGGCCGGCACGCCCACGGTAATCGACGGGGTGTTGCTCCCGCTGGCGGCTGCGGCCATCCGTCAAACCGATATCCACGCAGGACCGGACGCAATCGACCATGACGGCGTGTGCAGCCTGGCTGCGCGACTGAGGATGTTAGTCACTATCCGTTTTCAAAGCCGTCCATGCATCCGCTCATGGACAGCACCACGAAACCATGTCCCGTGTTGCGCTATGTAACGATGTAAATACACAGTGACAACGTTGCCTATATTCTTTGAAATCAACACTATGCAAACAAAGCAACCAAGCTCACGGCTTTTAACAACATTTGTGACGCCTGCATCCTGGCTACAGTCGGTGCACCCTGTCATCACGGAAGCCGCTGCTGCCTTTGCCTGTCTGGCCAGCCATTGCGCGACCGTCAAGGATTTTGATGACTATGAGGATCTGGCACACCGAGATGATATTCAAGCAGTGCAGTACTGCACCATGCGCGGTCGTCCCGCCACGCATTATAAGAAAGCCTACCTGGCACTGCTGTGGGATAACCTTGAGCGCATGAGGGACGGCTTGTTCGATCTGTCGGTTGAAGAGATTTTAGTTATGCTGCACAGCGTATTAGCCGACATGCCGGTAATGGATGCGATACAAAACCAGTCCATTCCGATGTTTCTATCCAGCCGTGTGCCGCGGGCTGAGTGGCAAACATGGGGGATTCGAGCCGAGGTCATGTTTGGCATCCTGTTCGAGTTGGATGCCCATATGATAGGTACGGACAAGGCCACAGTGCCCGTCATTGATCGCAACGGCCTGTATCGGACAGACTGTCATGTGTATTGGCCGGGCTGGTTGCTAGGATTTGCCTTCGAGCTGGAAAAGCGCGCACGAGCCGAGGAGGCTGCGCCATGAACCGCCAGGATCACGTAAGGAACTGTTTCGCGCGCATGCTGTGATTCTTCGCCGCACTCATCGGCTCAGGTAGGCATGTTCCGACTAACTGAGTAATCGGATGATCGGTATATGACCCGCGTTGGCAAGCAATGCTGGTCGCCACGCAGGGGACCGGCGGCTAGCGCCCTGCCCGCATTCTGCTTATCGAGTAGCGATGCCGCCACCAACTTAGAACTTGAGTCGTTTTGCGTCCGTCTCCTTCAGGGTCTGCTGCTGCTTGGCCTGATCATTCGCCATCAACACATTGAATTCCTTGGATACGACCGTGATTTTCGCTTTGGGATAAAACCCGGGTGCGCGCGTATCGTACCGAATGGTGCCCCATTCTTGATTCCATAGTGCCGCGTAATGGTGCGGCACAAAACGGTTTTTAGGAGCAGGATGCTGGACTTGTTTATCTTCCTTACCGAAGCGGTCCGCAATCATTTTATGCGCCGTTTCCAGTTTGGATCTGAGTTCAGGCGAATCCAGGTCTGTTGTCCATGGCAACTCAAATTCCATGGCCAGGATCCTGCGGTCATCGAGCATATAAAGCTTTGTGGCAATAGTCCCATCTACCCACTTGGGCACTTTATCCGGCTGGATGGCAAAGTCTTTCCGGTAGAGCGTGCGGTCCATGACCTTGCCGTGTACCGCTATCTCCCCCTTGTCCCAACAGCTCTGAAGCGGGACGTTGTGACACCGTTCCGTAGACCACTGGCCGCCTAAAGGAAAGCCAAAGAATGTGGTCTTCGCATCCTCCGCATAGACGGCCGGCACGGCAAACAAGGAAGCAACCACCAATCCCCTACGCACTTTGGATATCAGTTTGAAAAATATTCGCATCGTGTCCGCTGGCGGCCTCATTATGTGCACCATCCTATCAAGTTTCTCGTCACCTCCTTTGACGCAGATTAGGTCAGTTCGCAATAATGGCAGACAAGGCCTCCACAAGAAAAAACTCAGACATTAAGCCAACACCGAGCATGCGTTTAGCCCAATTCCCGCACGCGAGTTACGGAAGCTGTGCGCTGTACGCCAAAGTTATTTAGTCATTTTCTTCATACGCGTTCCTGGTAAACTATAGTTATCAAGTTCGCAATTCTCGCCAATGGCGCCTCAGCCGGCCAGCAGCGAATTTGACCACGGCGCTGTTCCAATACCTGCAAGAGAAAGGCGCTCCTGATGCACCGTTGAGCGCCAGTCTGTAGCTCTCTTTGCTTTTTCCCAGACGAATCCATTGCCCTGCCGGGCAGGCATTGTTGCGCGTTTTTTCAATTTAGGAGTTTACTCATGGCCTCTACACCATCTTCACCTAGTATGAATCACCAAGCTATCCAACCGGCATTCGTGCGTGTTAGTCAACGTTCTGAATGGGATGACGCCTTCGCCTGTATCGCAACCATTACCGGCAAGTCGCTCGACGACGTGTATGCCGTCGCGACCGACAAGTTAAAGTTTCCAAAGCATCCGCCCAGGTGGATTACGGAATCGATGATCAATCGGCTTCTGGCCCATTGCGGCTACAGCAGCACGGTGTATAAACCGGTCGCCAAGCTTGCCGACATTCCGGATGTGGCAATCATCCTTGTCGAGTGGTCCAACGACATGGACGTGGGCCGCCATGCGGTATTCGTTAGGGATCGACGAACCGCTAAGAAGCCGCAGGAATATGTGCTTGATCCAGCCTACTGGATCGAGCCGCGGCTGCATGTACGCATTGACATCAAGAACCTGGCACCGGCCTGGTACATCGGCGTGGTACCTATGAACCACGCACTGACTTGAGATCGACCTGAGCCGGCAGACCTACGTGCCGCCTTCCTACACTGCGCCGCAGTGTAGGCGAGTGACAGCCGCTACGCCGCTTCCTCAGACGATTTGGTGCGCGATGTGCAGTCGGGTCACTAAGGCAGCGAGATTGGCACCAGAAACGGCCTAGCCGCGAATATGAGCGGCGATGTACCCAGCGCCGCTGTACCGGTAACCCGCTCAACACTTCGGTATATGGAGAACAAACATCAAAATCAGTAATGCTGCTATTCCCAATGTTCACTCCTTGGGAATAGGCGAGAGAGAGGATGGCAACCTGGACTAACCAGTGATTTTGGAAAAGCCGATATCGAAAACTTGAGGTATCTATTGCTAACCAGCATGCGGCGCATCTAGGTCGCGCGAGTGATTAACGGTTTAGACAAAAGACTCAGGCGAAGGCTCATAAGTTACTTTTCCTCCACCATACTTTGTCAACAACGCATCAACTGCATCAAGTGCTCTTGGGCCTCCCCATTGGTTGGACAATGCGTAAGTTTTTCCGCCGATTCGGATCAACTCATCGTCTGATCGAAAGAAACGTCGGGGGTCGAAGGCGCGACCTTCACGGATAGATCTTTCTGATACTGAGGCAGCGAAATCCTCTGAACTCATTTCTCCATCTGCTTCACGCCATAGGCGATCGTAACGGGATTCAATGATGCTAGCGATAGCCTCGGGCGTTGCACCTTGATCGATGGAATATTGCACAACCCGGAAGACAAGCTCTCTCTTTGGTAGTTTTGAGTAGAATTTTCCATCAATGCGAAGATCGTATCGAGTAAAGTCTCGGGCGGCATCAGTTCTGGAGCGTTCCTCTCGCACCTTTTGTCGCAACTGGACTTGATAGTCCTCGGCTTCAGGCAATGGGACGACTTGTTGCACATCCAGTACGACATCCGATCCGAACCGATAAGGCCGAATACGAACGCACCGGATATCTAGATCCCGTTGGTTTAGCCATAGCACGGAAGTTGTCAGCTCTTTGGAGAAGCCTGCGGATGCAAGCACGATGCGCACGTCCTGTGCAAAGTTGTTTTCATCAGGCGAGGGCCAACCGAGGAAGTCCAGGATATTTGTTCGGGCATCAATGTGTCCTCCATGCTGCGCCAAGAAGCGAGCGTGGGCGTCAACCGCTTCGTGAAACGTCATCGTCGATACCATTGCGGCATATCGAAGTGCTTGTAGCTCCATGTGGCCACCACCTTCATCGCGCTTTAATTCGACCACAACAAGATTCGCATCACGGTCGAGAGCCAGTAGGTCGATTCTCCGTTTACTGTCTTCCCAATGGCTGAACTCCTCAGCAAGGAGCAGGCAATCTCCAGCAATGGCTTCAATGTTATTGCGCAGAAGACGCTGAAGGTCGGTCCTTTCCTTAATACCCAATTCGGAAAACGTCGCAGACTGAAGTGCCTCGAGATTGTCTGGTCCTAGTCGGTATAGTGGCATAGCACAGTCCAAAGAAAATTAGCCGGCAGAGATTTTCCAACCCAGTCGGCCGGCTGCCGCTTCGGCCATGTATGAGATACCCTAGTACCGACAGGGCAGATGCGCACCGAAATAGCGCAGCTTTCTGCCTCACATAAAACCCGCGACAAATGCTTTCCCAGCACCTGCTGAGCCTACCACTTCTCGTCAGCGTAATCGTGATGTAGATAGTGCCGTCTCACTTTGTTTCCCGACAAAACATGGTTCTGACAACGATCGATGATGTTGCATTGCATGCGTAGCGCCTGCCTTACCGTCGCGTCCATGCGTCAGAGGTCACGGGGAGACCAAGCACCGGTCTTACTGATGGATCGCTGTAGAAGGTGCCATACTAGACAACACGAAGTACGAGGCCAGCTGTTTAACGTGACCGACCCTGTGTTCGGGGACCTCTCTGGAGCGTCTGAAAAATCGGGTGCTCGTCCTGGCTCGCCTACTAGGTAATCTGCAACCTAACCCGTTATGAAACTGGTGCGTTTGTGTCTGCGAGCGTGTCCGACATAAAGTACCAGACAGTGTCGATTGCCCAGCAAGAGAAACACATTAAAATCAATGTGTTCCTGGCGCTGTCGCCAAGATGAAGGCAAAAAAGATGAATCTGCCACCACTGCACCGACGCCGTATAGGTAGTACAACTCAAGCCTTACAGCGATGATGTTGCAAACGCACTGCAAAGCGTCGACATGCCGATTGAAAACGACTTTCCGTACTGATTTGGTTAGTGAGCTTGGACTCCCTACGGGAGCGGCGCGAAGCTATCACTCGTTTCCAGAATCTGTGACAGCTTGCTGCCCAATCGCTGCCACGCTTGGCGCTTCTCATTTGCATAATCATGGTGCAAATAATGCCGCCGTACCTTACTGCCTTCCAATACATGGTTCTGACAGCGGTCGATGACCTCAAGTGGCACGCCGAGCTCCTGCATCATAGTCGCCCCGGTGCGCCGCAGGTCATGCGGTGTCCAGGCACCGTTTAGTCCCTGCCCCAGCACGAGTATGTTATCGTGCCGCCGATTTTGCATCGGCTTGCGGGGGCCACCATCCTTTCCCTTCTTAAACATCGCCTGCCGGTCTCCGACTTGCTTGCTGATCGACTTCACATCGACATGCCCCTCCCGGTTCCGCGACCGGAAGCACCACTCGGTGTGCCCGGTGACTCCATGTAGTCGGTGAAATTGGTCCAGGGCGAAGTCCGACAGGTGTACGGTGAAGTGTTCTCGGCCACCCTTCACGTTCTCCTTTGGGATGAACCAGGTGCGCGCGTCAAAGTCCACATGATCCCAGCGCGCCATTGACAGCTCTCCGACCCGGCACAACGTCGACAGCATGATCCAAAGCGCCCGCTGCACCGGATGATCGATTGGCTGCACAGCAACGCGCTTATTCGGCGCACATGCATAGGCCTCTTGCATGCGTTCGAAAATGCCATGCAACTCACGGATCTCGTCGGCGGACAGGATGCGGTCGCGCCGGTTTTGCAGGTCGTACTCTGGGCTGACGATCTTGTCGATCTCGATCAAGTCCACCGGATTACCCTCGGCCAGCAGCTTGCGCCACGGCTGCCGCTTCTCGGCCCAGGCAAACATCTGGGTCAAATTGTTGCGCAGGACAACTGCCGCACGATTGACACCGCGACTGACCATTGTCCGTAGCACGTTACGCACATCGTGTTCAGTCAGCTGCTGAACCGGGATATTACCAATCGTCGGCAAGACATCGGCGTTGAACGAGCGCTGCAATTCAGCATTGCCGTCCTTGCGGCGCACGCCATCTCTGGTCCACACGTCGAACAGGTCACGCACCGACAGATTTTCTCTGCGTTGCGCTTCAGCTTGTTTGGCCAGGCGTTCCATCTCAGCCTGCCGTTGCCGCTCTTGCGCCAGGCGCTCTTGTTCCATTTGAACCGGATAGTCAAAGCCTTGCCGGGCAAGCGCGCGGATGCGGGCAGCCTCTTCGCGCGCATCCTGCAGGGACGCGAAGCCGGCGCCGCCAGTATCACGATACGGCTTGGGCAGCCGGTATTGGCGCTCCGTGCCCTTGACCATGTACCGTACCAGCCAGGTCTTATTACCGTCCGTGGCAACGCGCAGCTGCAGCCCGTCCCCGTCCATCAGTTTGTACGCCTTGTCTCTGGGCTTGGCGTTTTCGATTGCCCGTACTGTGAGTTTACCCATATCCCTCGTTCCGTGTCCGAACCGTGTCCGAAAAAGCGCTGGGTTCCAGTGTATGCGGTTGGAGGTCGCTGGACAATAAAAATCATTTAAGTGATTGATTGTTATAGCAATAGTGGATTGTAACGGACGGTACGGGACCGTATTGTATGTTGTATTAAGGAGATGGGGTGCAAGGGGTCGGAGGTTCGAATCCTCTCGCCCCGACCAATAGAATCAAAGACTTACGGAAAGCCGCCTTGTGCGGCTTTTTTGTTTTCCGAAAGTAGTCGCCATAGCCGCTGTCCATCAGTTACATCCTTTTAGGCAAATGGACGAATGCCCTTGCACGACGGATATGCAACGCGCCCCCAGAAAGATTGACCAGCATGTGCACCTCTCTTTGCAGACCGCTGCACCATCGTTTCAGCGCAATGCGGACGCGATGGCGCAGTTAACTTTGTTTTCATGGGGGTCTTGACGTTGACATCTGTTTTAACGGCGGCTGTGCGATTAGACTTGGCATGCTCTATCAGCTTCATCAAAGCTGGCCCGTCTACCAGCTTCAAATTCCGTCCCAGTGCAAACTGGCTTGCCGCATCGGTAAACCTTCCTGAAGTCACCACGAAACCGCCAGTTGCACCGTGCGCCGCCATCACGCCATACATTTCGCGCACGACTTCGACGCCGACTTTGTAGGCTTTCCACTGCTTGCATTGCACATAGAATTTTTCATTGTCTTTGCGCAGCACCAAATCAACGCCACCATCCGCGCCATTACCGCCGGTTTCAACAACCTGATATCCCTGCAGCCGAAATGCTTCGCCGACGAGCATTTCGAATTCACGCCATGTCATCCCTTCCAGCACATTGACGGCACTGCTCGCCGACACATCGGCGATTAAATTACTGCGCTGATTTCGCTTGAATGCAGAGATGGCTGCGCCGATTAGACAAAGCGTTGGCAAGATAAACTGCCCGTAGTACGCAAGAGTTTGCTTAAAGATTCCCGACACCATTTGGCCGATCTGTCCTGGTTGCGTTTGCATCATCGGCACTGGTGCTGCTAGCCGACGCAGCACCAAATAGCTTACGATTGCGAGCGCCACCCCGCCCCACCAAGGAAGCATGGAAATCAGATCAAGCAAATCTTCCGCTGGACTGGATTTTCGTTTACGTCCCATCGTGTCTCCCTAACTTGTTTTTCTAGAACGTGTTATGAACTAAGACCGAAGGTGTTGAGTGTCTTAGTCAGCATGAGGCAGACGAAGGCTACGAAGTGCA
>NZ_JAWIIV010000049.1:0-35439 GCF_035916955.1 Noviherbaspirillum album
GGTCATTACGTCGGTCATGGAACATCCCTTTCGGTATTATTTCATGACCCCGCTTTACACAAAAAATCTGACAGGCTCCTATTTTGCGCCAGGCACGCGATCAAGCTTTGTAATTCTGTCCTCTGGTTTCAGTGTACTCGCCCAGCGAAGATACGACGCTTCATCAACTCATAGTCTTCTGGGGTGATTGAGCCTTCCTGCAATAACCGATTGAGGTCTCCCATCTGGCCGGTACGGGGATACAACTCTTCAACGCTACTGGCCCGGCCAATGCGCCTGGCCGCCAGAGTGCCGATCCCAACGAATACCACTACGGCCAAGATTACCCATCCCAGTACGCTCATCCTGTTCTCCCCGATGGCCCGTCATCGTGAGGCCTGTTTCAGAGCGTAACGTGTTCTTGGCAGAAGGTTAAGCAATTACGGCACAATGCAGCATCCTTGCCACACCTGTCAGGCATGCAAGGCCAATTGTCGTCATGTCCATGCGCCCTCTTCCGGCCAATCGCCGATGTCGCCAGACAGACGTCGAGTGATATACGTCATCCCGGGATCCGCTTCGACCCTCGCCTTACATTGCGGGCACTCGATGAAACCACGGTCAATGCCGTCGCCAGTGGATGCACTGGACCGTTCCATCACGAAGACATAACCACACTGACTAGCGGCACACTTTTCCAGATGCACAGACATGGGCACTCCGCGACTCAGGAATCCAAAGACGTAGAGAGTAGTCCATTTGCGGCAATGCGCAACTAGTGTCTCGCAGAGTAAAACGTGGTCTCATCGTTCATCTACAATTGTGATCATAAATATAAGGTATTCGTCAGCTTGAAGGAATCATCACAAGGCCAGATGACCAGGTCTGTGTCTCTTTGCCCGACTATCCAACAAACACTTTGCTGACGAGACCCCTTATGAACAGCCCTAGCCGGTTTCCGAGGCTGACACCGACATGGAGCCATAGTAGGCTCAAGCTGCCGCCTTGACTTGCATTTTTATTCATTTGCGGTACATTCGCCGTTTCTAACGTAGTGGTGTATCGCCATGGCTTCTTTCTCGTCGGGCAACCTTCGTATCGTTGAGCAGAAGGCAACGTCTTCTTTGTCCAATGCCCAGAAAACCTTCAACAGGCTGAGCAAGAAGATTGCCAAACAGCGCGAGCAATTAGGCGCGTGGAAAACGACCGTCCCGCTCTATCAGGAAAAGTATGTACGGGAGTTCGATCCGCTCCTGCAAAGCTTTGACGAGCACCGTGTCGAACTCGTGCACATCTTTGATCGCCTCTATGCCGATAAGATATTCAGCAAGACCGACAGAACCAAGCTGCAACACCTTATTTGCGCAATGGCTGCCGATCTACTCGATTCCGGCGATCACGAGGAATTGAAGGAGATCTACAACCGGTACAGTGGTTCGGATTACGACGCCGAAGAAGAACAGGACAACCAAGAGATCAGGTCCATGATGGAAAGCATGCTGGGCGTCGAGCTGGGCGACGACATTGACATGCGCACCCCCGACGAGGTGTTTGACCATGTCAGCAAACAGCTATACGAAAAACTGTATCAGGATGTGCCGGATATGGAGCATCAAGCCCCTTCGCATAGCAGCCGAAAGAAATCGGCCAAAGTATCTGCGAGGGAAGCGCGGTTACAAGCCGAAGCGCAACAGGTCAGCCAGTCCATACGGGAAGTGTTTCGGAAATTGGCCAGCACACTGCATCCGGACAAGGAGCCGGACCCGAAAGAACGGGCGCGCAAAACTGAGCTGATGCAAAGGGCCAATAGCGCGTACAGCAACAACGATTTGCTCTCGCTATTGGAGCTGCAACTGGAGATCGAGCAAATCGACCAGGCTGCGGTCAACTCCATCTCCGAAGACCGATTGAAGCACTACAATAAAGTGCTCAAGGAGCAGTCTGCGGAACTGCAGCAGGAGCTGGACATGGTAGAGATGTCTTTCCGGGCGCACTTTGATTTCTCGCCCTATGGAGCGTTGTCGCCGACCATGGCATTCACCATGTTGGAAAGAGACATCGCGCAGATTCGCCAAGATATTGCGGGCTTGAAGGATGACGTGGAATTGCTCCAGGACCCGAAGAATCTGAAAAAATGGCTCAAGGCTTACAAGATCGTTCGAAGGCCGGTATTTGAACTGGATCCTTTTTTCGGGATGCCGTAATTACCAAGTTATAGCCGATGGTATTCGGAGTCCACATTCTTGGTGACAGCTGTTTAAGCTAGGAACGAACGTTATAGGCCTTTGGATAGTTCGGCCACGACTTCATATTTTCAATTCAACCCCGTGCCAAGCATCCGGACGTCCTGTGGCACTGCGGGGAAAACTTAGTTGATGATGTGTCGCAGGGACTGTCCGGGTCGATCTGCCGCCGCGTAGCTGCCACACATGTCGGCATCGCCATCACTGTATGGCTAAGACGCTTGCCCCCTGCGTCAAGATAGTTGTCGCCTCCAATAACTGGAGTTCTATAAACTCTGGGGGTGACGAGGAACGCAATGACGCACTACACGAAAGAGAAGAAGGAACACGCGCTGACGTTGATGAGCGCGCCGCAGAACAAGCCAGTGCCTGAGGTTTCGCAGCTCACCGGCATCCCGGAAGCGACGCTGTACTTGTGGCGCAAACAGGCCCGTAGCGCTGGTCGCGCCGTCCCTGGGGACGGGCAAAACCCGGAAGACTGGAGCGCGGCTGACAAGTTTGCTGTGGTGCTGGAAACAGCGCCGTTGGGCGAGGCGGAGCTGGCCGAGTATTGCCGGCAAAAGGGCTTGTTTGTGGAACAGGTACGCCGCTGGCGCTCGGAAGCGCAAATGGCCCTGGGCCAGGTGCCCAATGGCAAGGCCGAGCGCGCCCAGGACAAGAAGCGCATTCGTGAACTGGAGAAGGATCTACGCCGCAAGGAGAAGGCGCTGGCTGAGGCGGCAGCCTTGCTGGTGCTGTCGCGAAAGTACGAGGCGCTGCGGACCGACGACGAGGACGCATGACTGCGTTACCGCAGCGCCAGCAACTCGTGGCCGACATCCTGCAAGCCCAACGGGCCGGTGCATGCCTGGCGAGCGCCTGCGAAGAGCTGGGCATTTCGTTACGCACGTTCGAGCGCTGGCAACAGGCAGGACAGGTGCAAGCCGATGCCCGACCACATGCCGAACGACCGGAACCGTGTCACAAGCTGACGCCTGAAGAACGCCAGCACATCCTGACGTTGTGCCATGAACCCCGCTTTGCCGACCTGCCACCGGCACAGATCGTGCCGCAACTGGCCGATGAGGGCGTTTATGTGGCCTCGGAGTCGTCGTTTTACCGGGTATTGCGGCAGGCCAGACAGCAGCACCATCGCGGCCGTAGCAAGGCGCCGGTACCGTCGCAGCCAGTGCGCCATGTGGCCACCGGCCCTGGACAAGTGTGGTCGTGGGATGTGACTTACTTGCCAAGCCGGGTGCGCGGTCAGTTCTTCTACCTGTATGCCGTGCTGGACCTGTACAGCCGCAAGCTCGTTGCCTGGGAAGTGCATGAACGGGAAAACGGTGAAGAAGCGGCTGATCTGATTGAACGTGCCTGCTGGCGTGAGCAGCGTCGCACTCAACCGTTGATCCTACATGCCGACAACGGTGCGGCGCAGACGTCGTATACGCTCAGGACAAAGCTGCAGGCACTGGGCATCACACCGTCACACAGCCGTCCTGGTGTCTCGGATGACAATGCTCATATCGAGTCGTGGTTCCGGACCTGCAAGTATGCGCCTGGCTATCCGCCGGGTGGCTTTGAAACGCTCGCCGCTGCGCGTGAGTGGGTGCTGCGGTTTGTAACCTGGTACAACGGCAGCCACCGGCATAGCGGGATTGCTTACGTAACGCCTGAGCAACGTCACAACGGTACGGCTGAGCCCTTGCTAGTCCAGCGTCGTGCTGTCTACGAGGCAGCCCGTCAACGGCATCCGTTGCGATGGAAGCGGCATCCGCGCCCCTGGCAGGCTCCGGATCATGTATGGCTCAATCCGCCGCCTGCGACGACGTTGAAGGCGGCAGCTTGATTTATGCGACAACTACCTTGACACGCACCGCTTGAACGTTTGGATAATCCCGTCTCGAAAATTTAGTACGTCGATCCAACGTGATTCACCGGAGTTCCCGCCTTTGCGCAGCTGTACCTTCAGATGACTTAGCACGACGCCCTTGCCGGAGTCAGTCAGGAAGTCGAGTACACACCGTTCGCTGGGTACAAGGTGATTGTGCCTTTTGGAGCAGACACCTCTCCCATGTCCATGGGATTCTTTGGATTTCAGAAAAATGATTTAATGCCGCTTCCATTACGGAGGCGCGTGTGCGGAAAGAACCCAAGATAATAATTTTCCTAGGATTGCTTACCCTTCCGATGGCGGTTTTGGCGCTTGAACTTCAGGCCACTGCGTCAGGGGTAGTCGCAGGGTTCGTCGGCGCGATCAGCATAGGGCTAGGCATTGCGGAACAAATGCTTGGTGGCGAATAGATACGCCGTTTTGAGCATAGCTGTTTATCGTCATGACCGCGTACGTCGTGGGTGCTATCAGCGATGGCGCTACTGGAGCACAAGGCAATCACTGGGCTGGGGCAATTGTAGAGGTGGAGACCGGACTGCGCTTACCGGCAATGGTCGCGAAACAGTGACATTGTCTTGCTTCTATATAGGGAACTGAGCGGGTCCTTATGCCCGAGCCGGTCAAACGCGATCGACGTCTCTCGTTCTGTCATTTCTCCGTAACTTTTTCCGCATACCATGGTGCCCCTCAGGAAGGACGACAAGGCAGATCTTGGCAGACGGAAGACGTGGAAGAACATCGCTTATCTATGCCGCCTTGTCAGCCCTTCCCTTTCCCCATGAATCCTCCGCAATAATGGCATACACCCAACCATGAACCTGGCTGCAACACTCATCATCTGCTTTGGACTTGCTCTGCTAATTACCGGTGTGGGTGCGCTAAGATTTGGAGCTTGTATGCAAGGAACTGTGGCGATGATAGTTGCGCTCTTGACTATCCTGACCGGCGTTGGCCAGCAAATTCGCGAACGGCAAGACGAATGAACAATGAGAAAAGGGTCTGGCGGCGTTTCGACGACCAGCCGGAGTGGGCTTCCAAGTACCCAATCGCGTAAGCCCTCCTCCTGTGGAAGGCGTTTTCCTTTGCAACGTCATCTTCTCGTAACGTTCTCCGAGTACTATGGCGTCACTCTGGCTTTTCCGAGTGAGCAGACCTCAAAGGAAAACGCCGTTTGCACCCGAGCTGGGGGTTCCGAAACATTCCAGCAACAATTTCCTTCGTAGATGCGAAAGGGGTTTCCCATCTACTTCCTAAGCCGGCTTTTCCTTTCGGCCATAATGTCGAAATTCGGGTTGGCAATGCGCCCTTCCAGCGCGCAAATTTTAATTACGGATTCTTCTTGTTTATTTCCAGCCATCAGCGTTTTGCCGATTAACTTCTGGACAGTCTTCGTCACCTAGAGTGATCGTTCAACGCCCGGGGCGACTACGCACGCAAGAACAGGTACCAGATGGGTGTTAGGCAGTTTTTCCCGCTCCCTCTTCTTCAGCAGAAGCCTCAAGCTATGTATAAAGGGAGTAAAGCGCCTTAGTACGCGCTTGGTAGTTCGACATCGAGAAATTTGGTGTCACCTGTGCACCAGCCAAGCAGCAATCTTGGACCTTCGGTGCCCGGTACCTCTAGCAGATCCTGTGAGATATTCGTACAGTCAAGCGCTGCACAAAAGCTATCGAAGTCGTTACGCCACCTAGAAACGGGGCTGAACGAGTGAATCAACATCACGGCGACTGAGGCATGAAAGGCCCGAGCAGTCAAAAGAGCTGATACCGACCTATGCAAAAGTTGGTAGCGAATTTCTTCCGAAAAGCCGCTTTGACGGCCTAACTCTTTCTCAAGATAGGCGATGCGATCGAGTTGACCTTGACTTGCTCCGGCCTTCTTTTCTTTCAGCGTAGGTCCGAACGGCTCATCAACCTTTGCCTCAACGCCAAGAACTACAAGCCCATGGCGATTCCGTGCTATTGCAAGAACATCTGTTTGGGAGACGGTGTCCCCGCCGGGCAGCTTTACTTCCCATTCTGGCATCGCAACGAGTAGTTCAAGTGCAACTAGGGCTGGGTCTGCGGAAGACTCAAGTAATGCCGTGACTTCAGATGGGAGCAGTGGTTCGCTCTCTTCCCAGCACGCTGCGGCAGACATGGCAGAGCGGCCTCTCTTCCAGTGAAGTCGCGGCTTCCCCAATAGCCTTTGCCAATCTGTACCCGTTGTTGTTGGTACGAAGATACGCTTCAATATACGCCTCCACGATTTAAGCTGTTGTTAGCCGCACGATAGTGGCTGCTTTCTCAAAACTCACGCCTTGCATTCGACAAGCATAGAATTTGGGCTGATAAGTGGCATCGAGGTGGCGGACCCCGAAAATGACCCGCCCGCCGGATTCCATGAGCCCCCAACGGATCCTGTTCCATACTGGCCAAGATATTGAGATCCACGGCTATTGAGGACGATGTATCCTTTGGGACATACCTCTCCTGCCTTTTCCAAGCACGCGTCAGCCACAGCTGCTCCGCAACGAATAGCGTGGGCAGGTGTTCCGTTCGGGCCCACGATCTGTTTAGACGTGGCACAGCCTGCTAAGAGCACAATACCGAGAAGCCCGAAGATAACTTTCATAGGTTTGATTGTGGTCGAGTCAATAGGAGGTACACGTAGGATACGAGACTCAGATGGATTTCCCATTGGGCAAGATCAGAACTTATACTAATCCCAATTCATAACACACCGCCGTAGACGCCGAGATTGACCCAAGTACGACGATATACGAGCCTAGAATTTTGCGGATAAGGATGATGCTGTGGAAAATCAACGGTTGCATCACTCCAGACCGGTACCGTTCTGGGTGACGCCTGTACTGTGTTTGCACTGACACTGAAGGTTGACCACTCAGGCAACCCTGTTTGACGGGAGCCTGGAATTTCGGGATACCGATCCACTCTGCCCGCGCAAGAATTTTAAATTCGGCTGCTTCTTCTTTATTCCGGCCATCGGCGTTAGACCGAAGAATTTCCGGAGGGCGCGACCGAGGCTGTGTGAAAACGATAAATAGTGTTTGTCCAAGCACTATTAGTCGGACTGCCCTCATGCACGACTACTACATATCATATTTTCTAATCAGCAGGACTACGTTTTCACACAGCCTCGGCCCTTACCGGACGTTTATAGTTACCGAAGGCAGTCATCCGGTATGTGTAGCAGCGCTTGAATCATCTACTACTCAAGGAGTCGTACTTGAAATCGTCGAAGACGGTCACGCTATCGGCTTTGGTCCAGACCCCGACTTTACCCGCCCCGTAGATGTGGTTGTCCGTGGTATCGATATACGTCTTGCCATCCAGCGAAACTTGAATGCTCTGATTTTTGTAGCTGACCCGTAAGGTGTGCCAGGCATCGAGCGTGACCGGCGCATCGACGTATTGAATTGTCTTGCGAACCCCATTGACGGTGTAATACAGCGACACGTTACGCTCAAGCGCGTTGGCGCGCGCCACATAATAATTTCTTCCATCCTTCCATCGCCAGACCAAGCCGCCTGCCTGATCATCCTTTCCGGCAACGGGTTTGAACTTGACCTCCACGGCGCCGCTTTCGGCGACCGAGTCGCTGCGTACGCACCAGAGGAACGGCGCTACGCCGCCTTGCTTCAAAACATTCGGTGGTGAAGGAGCGGAGCGATCTTCTGTCACCGCCCAGAGAGGATGACCAGCGCCGGTCGTTCCACAGTGCCAACCGCTCGGCGGTTGGCCGGCAACGTCAGAGTCAAAGTTGATGGTGTCAGAAAACGCCATTGGCGCCGCGGTGAAAATACACGCGCCTAAGAGTAGAGTCCTCATTTCAACCTCACATGCAAAGCTGGCCGGTCTCAACTTGTTCCAGGTGGCCAATTGTGTGTCTCCGCCTGGCATTGCTCACACCAGGCATACAGTGCGTCGTACATGACCATGCCGTGCTTGAGCATTTCATGGTCATCAACGAACATAGCGGACAGGCCGAGCGATATCGCGAATAGGCCGGCCGACTGTGGGGTCAGATCCAGTTTTGATGTGTCGGCGCCGCGGACAATGGCCGCAAGCTGCTGGAGCGCCGCCGCTTTCAAGTCGTATTTTTGGAGGAAGGCGTCGAAGCTGCATTGCTCGCCGACATGGGACATCTCCACGCCGGGAATGTCATAGGGGATCGCACTGCTTTGCTGGGCGACCGTCAGCACCTCACTGGCCGGCACGTAAAGAAATTCCGGGTCCTTATCGATGAATCGTGTAATGAGCCATGGGCAGGCAATACGGTCAATCTTTGGACGTTCGCGAGTCACCCATTTCATGTTCGCTCCTCAGCCTTTCAGCAACGGGTACAAAACCAAACCAAGGACCGCAGCAGCAGCAATGATGACCGGCTCCTGCAGTTTCTTGAATTTCCAAAGTAGCGCGATTGTCGCTAATGCAATCAGCGCGGTCGGGATGTCAACGATCGAGCGTTTTGCAATCACAATGACGGAGCCGGCAATCGCGCCGATGGCTGCTGCAGTAATGCCGTCGACAAAGGCGACCACACCTGGCAGTTTTCCGTACTTCTTGAAGTACGGCGCTGGAATCACCGTAAACAGGTAGCACGGAATAAAGGTGGCGAGCGCCGCGACCGTGGCGCCCGGCAGCTCGGCAATCAGATATCCGATGAAGCCAACGGTGATCACGACAGGTCCAGGAGTAATCATGGCGACCGCAACGGCGTCAACGAATTGTTTTTCGGTGAGCCATTGGTGTTCGGTCACTGTGCCGCCATAGAGGAAAGGCACGATGGCCAGTCCCGAACCAAATACGAAGGCGCCGGCCTTGGCAAAGAACAGTCCGATCTGGGTCAGGAGCGACAGGTCCAGTGAACCGAACAGGCTTCCAGCAATAGGCACCTGCGTCAGCGCGGCTGCATTCAGGCTACCTTTTCCCAGCCACTTCGGCGGCGCGCGCAGTAACCAGACCAATACGCCTGCTGCAATGAACAACCACGCGATTTCCGATTCGGTAATGACGGTCACGACGGCAAGCAGCAGGTAGATTGCCCACAACAGTTTGTCCTTGCCGACGCTCTTTTCGGTGAGCTTTTTTGCGCTCATGGTAATGATGCCAATCACGGCCGCGCCGACACCGTAGAACACTGCCTGCATCCAGGATATGCCGCCAAAGCGGACGTATGCCCACCCCAGGGCAACGACCATCAGAAAAGAGGGAATGACGAACGCGAAACCGGCCAGCGTTGCGCCTAGAATACGGTAATGGACATAGCCGAGATAGATGCCCAGCTGTGCCGCAAGTGGCCCTGGTGCCAGTTGGGAAAGCGCCAGTCCCTCCTTATAGTCGGCTTCGGTGATCCACTTGCGTTCCTCGACCAGATCGCGATGCATATAGCCCACCAGGGCGACGGGACCGCCGAACCCGAATGTCCCTAGGCGCAGCATGTACAACACCATCTGCCAAAGGGTATAGATTGGTTTATCTTCAGAACCGCTCATTTCGTCTTGTCTTTGTTGTAGTGGGTATAGAGGGAATCGAGCACGCCACCGATGTCGGCCAGCAGTGCATCATCGTTATTCAGACGTGCACGTGCACCGGTCAAAATGGCTTCGAAGCCAGCGGCCTCCGGCGGGATGACGCCGCCAACATCGAGTGCGTGGACGAGTGCTGCGAGCTTCTCCATGCCAGGCGTCATTTCGATATTGAAACTAGCGAGCAGCACCTCGAACGTGACCTTGTCGTTCACATGCGTGAATGCCGCATCGTCGAAATCGAAACCGAGGGCTTCCTTCGGGCATTGTGCTGGGCTGTCGAGCCATAGGAACCTGGCATCGGCGTCAATGAACCTGCGGATCAGCCAGGCGCTTGCAACGCGGTCAACCCAAAGATTGCGGCGCGTCGCCCAGGTACGCCCTTGGTAATCAGCGGGAGACAGGTGCGGAATTGGTCGTTCCTGCGCATGAGGCTCACCGGGCGACAACAAGGCATTCACAGCCTCTTCAAAGTCCGCCCACGCCGCTTCCGCATCAAGCGAGGCCTGATTTGGAAAGAAATCAATGCGCACGAGTGCGTCGCGCTCCTTGCGCAGGCGCTTGAGGGCTTTCGCGATTTCAGCCGGTGTTTGAGACGGTAGTGCTTTCCGTGCCTGCGTGAGACTGGCGTTCATTTCCGCGTACTCGGAAGACCGGTCAAAAAGTGCCTGAAACGCTGCATTGTCGGCAGCCGAACGTGGCACAAGATCCACTACCCATGCCTGTCCGCCTTCGCTGTTGGTTTGCGCCGCCAAGTCCGCCAGAGCCTCTGCGTGGCTCTCGCGTTCAACAAGAAGGTAAGCGCCGTCACGCAACGCAACACAGCCGAGCGCCTTGATGCCGCGCCAAAGGCGCATGCGTGCAGTCGCACTGGACGTAGGAAGCGAGGCAATCAGCAGCAGCCATGGGTGGTTTTCATGGTTCATGTCACGTATTCTACATTTTGTCATAACTATTACAAGACCAATCTTTGGGCTTAGCGGGTCCAAGAGTAACCAGCGGATTGTTCCTTGATGCATGGAAAGCAACCGGAATCTGTCTTTGCCCAGCGCCATTCAGACGCCAACCATGTGCGTCGTCGACTACACTCCCGGGCTTGCAACGAATGGAGAGTGCCTATGCACGGCGGCGTCTTTTATGCTTTGATGGCGGCGGTTCTTTTTGGCGCCAGTACGCCATTTGCCAAGACCCTCGTCGGACAGGTCGCACCCGTCACCTTGGCCGGGTTGCTGTACCTCGGCAGCGGCATTGGTCTGCTGACCTGGTTTGTCCTTCGAAAAGTTGTTATGCGGAACAGCCAGCAATCCGATATCGCGCCCCTGACTAGGCCGGACTTGCCATGGCTGGCCGGCGCCATCCTTGCCGGCGGCATCGCCGGACCATTGCTATTGATGCTGGGCCTGACGCTGACGCCAGCGTCTTCCGCTTCGCTTCTGCTCAACATGGAAGGCGTGCTCACCGCGCTGTTGGCATGGTTCGTCTTCAAGGAAAATTTCGATAAGCGGATCTTCGCCGGCATGGTGCTTATCGTGGTCGCAGGCGTCCTCCTGTCCTGGAATGAGCGTCCCGCGCTTGGGGTGCCGTGGGGAGCGATCGCAATCATTGGCGCGTGCCTCTGCTGGGCCATTGATAACAACCTGACCAGGAAGGTGTCCGCGAGCGACGCGGTGCAGACCGCTGGCATCAAGGGCCTGGTCGCCGGTTCCGTCAATCTGGGACTGGCTCTCATCCTTGGCTACGAACTGCCGGAAACCCGAACCGCGCTGATCGCGGGTATCGTGGGATTGTCCGGTTATGGCCTGAGCCTGGTGATGTTCGTGCTCGCACTTCGCCACCTCGGCACGGCCAGAACGGGTGCTTACTTTTCCGCCGCGCCTTTTGTCGGGGCGGCGCTGTCTCTGATCATGCTGGGCGAGTCGCCGGGACTGGTGTTCTGGATCGCGGCCGCCTTGATGGGCGCGGGGATCTGGCTGCATCTGACGGAATCGCACGAGCATGAGCATACCCATGAGCCGATGGACCATACGCACGCACATCGGCATGATGAACACCACCAACACAAGCATGATTTTGACTGGGACGGGACCGAACCCCACGTTCACCCGCACCCGCATGGCGTACTTCGGCATTCGCACAAGCATTACCCGGATATCCACCATCGGCACCAGCACTGAATACCAGGGCGCCAGTGACCAATGGCCCAAAGAACATGGTCAGATGGTTACGTGTAAATACGCAACTCTGGATACGCATGAAATGCTTGGTTTACTTGTTATAATCCGCCCACTTGTTTGCCTTTCATTCCACCGTGCGCCGCATTGTCTGCATTTTCCTGCTGATGTTGTTGCCCTTGCATAGCTTCGCCGTGCAGGGTGGCTGGCTGTCGGCGGGACAGGCCTATGATCTCGCGCATGAGGCCGAGCATCTGGAAGGCACCAGGCACCACCATGGCGACGACGGTACAGTGCATTACGACGATTCCGGTGAGTCGACGAAGCACTTTTCCGAGCACTCCGCATCGCAACCAGCATTCGGCTTGCCGACGCTCTCTCTGCCGCAGTTGACGTTTGAATCGGCCACAGCGGCACCGACTCGACTCACGCAATACATTCCAGACCCCATACCAGAGCGGCTGCAACGACCGCCTTCCGCCCTCGGCTGACATGCCGAGGGTACTTCTGCACATTCCTTGACCATTCCTGCGTCTTTCTGCGCGGCATAACGCCCGTGGAGTGCGATTGCCTTCGGCCAGTTTTCCTGGACACCGAATGGAGAAGGCATGCGTGCTTGTGATTGGATTTACCGTAGTTGTTTGTTTTCCGCCATGGCGCTGGCTGCGCCCATGGCCTTTGCTCAAGACGGGTCTCCCGGCTTGAAAGCAGCCGTTGATGCGGCTTGGCAGCGTTCGCCCCAAGCCCGCACCCTGGAGGCCAGGCGCGATGAAACGCTGGCTGGCCGGGAAGCGGCGCAATCCTGGATTGCCGGCTCGCCGACACTTGGGTTGGCACAGCGCAGTGACCGCTGGACCGACCAGAACGGCGGCCGGGAAACCGAGGTTTCGGTCGCGGCGCCGATTTGGCTGCCGGGTCAAAAGGCGGCGCGGGAATCCCTCGCACAAAGCAGCTCGGACGATCTGGAGGCGCAGATCGCCGCGACCCGACTGGCACTGGCTGGCGAGGTGCGTGAACGCCTCTGGGCCGTTGCTGCTGCCCACGAAGCGCTATCTGAAACCGAGCACCATCAACACCATCTGGAAGCCATCGCCGAGGAAGTGCTGCGCCGAGTGAAGGCGGGGGACTTGGCGCGTACCGACGGCATGCTCGCCCAGCAAGAAGTGTTGGCTGCCCGCGGCGCGGTCGCCGCTGCGCAGGCAAAGCTGCAGGAAGCCTTGGGACGCTACCGCGTGTTGACCGGTCAGCCGTCTATCCCGGTGCTGGAAGTCGAGCCGATTGCTGGCAACATGGCGGAGCCCCATCCGCGTCTCGCAGCGGTACGGACCGCTTTGCAGCGATCCCAAGCGTCTTTGAACGTGGTCAATCGCACGCGCAGCGACCCACCCACCGTGGGCCTATCCATGCGGCGCGAGCAAGGTAACTTTGCAGGCCCGGCTAGCCGCAGTGTCGGCATTGCAGTACAGATTCCGTTTGGGACCGCCGCACGCAATCGCCCATTGGAAACTGCCGCCCGCACCCAGATCGAGACGGCGACGGCAGAAGCGGCGCAGGCCGAAGTCATGTTGAAGGCAGATGTTGATCTCGCCCGTGAGCAGCTGGACGCGGCCAGGCGCTCCCTGGAAGCCGCTTCATCGCGTGCTTCGCTCACCCGGCAACATACCGAACTCATCGAAAAGGCATTCAAGGCAGGCGAGCGCGGCCTGGCTGACTTGCTGCGCTCGCAAGCGTTGTCTCATGAAGCCGAGGTCGCGGAACGCCAGCAAAAGGTTGCGCTGGGCCTTGCGCATGCACGTCTGAATCAAGCATTAGGAATCCTCCCATGAAACTCATCTCTATTCTTTTCTTGTATTTTGCGCTGGGCTCGGCTGCCATTGCCGCGCCGGGCGCCCATGGACCCAATGGGGAGCACCTCGATGCTCCGGGTGGTCACGCGCACACCGATGCAGGGCCTCGCGTCGAAACCTTTACCGAGACGTTCGAGCTGGTCGGACATCTGCAGGGTGATGAACTGTCCATCCTGATTGACCGCTATGCAACCAATGAGCCCGTACTGAACGGCAAACTAGAAGTCGAACTGAATGGGCTGAAGGCGCCGGCCAGGTTCCATGCCGACCATGGCGACTACGCGGTTGACGATACCAAGTTCCTCGAAGCACTGGCCAAGCCCGGCAAGCACTCACTGGTATTTACTCTTGCCGCTGGCGAGGAAACCGACCTTCTCGAAGGAACGATGGAGGTCAAGGCTGAGGATGCCGGCCATGGCCACTCGCACGAGGGCGAGCATGGCGACTCCCATGGTCACGCATATTCGCTGAAGACGTGGCTCATCGGCGGAATTCTCCTTTCCATTCTGTTGGTCGCGATGGTCATTCCCATGCTGCGCCGTAAATCCCGTTCAGGACAATGACCATGCGTACGAAACTCACTCACCTTCTGCTTGTTTTGCTGTCGGCCGCCGTACTCTCGTCGGCATCGATTGCAGCGCCGGGCGCACACGGCCCGAATGGCGAACACCTGGATGCTCCCGGTGGCGCATCGGCTTCCGGACTGGCACGTCTGCCAGACGGCAGCGTCAACGTGCCCAAACAGGCGCAACGCCGGATGTCTATCCGAACCCTGATGGCGGAGGAGGCCGAGCATCCACTGACCGTGGAGCTCAATGGCCGCGTCGGCATCGACCCGAACGCCGGCGGTCGCGTCCAGGCGCCATTTGCCGGGCGTATCGAGCCGGGTCCGAAGGGTCTTCCGGTGGCGGGACAGCGCGTCGAGAAAGGACAGATCCTGGTGCATGTGCGTCCCACAGCGGGCGCAATCGAGCGTGGCAACCAGCAGGCGCAACTGGTGGAAATCCAGTCAAACCGGCGCTTGGCGGAACAACGGGTGAAGCGACTCGAATCCCTTGAGGGAACAGTCCCGCAAAAGGAGATCGAAGCCGCGCGCGCCGAGCTGGCCAGCCTTACCGGCCGTGAACGCGCGGTCTCGCGCAGCGTCGCAGGCAACGAAGCGATTACCTCGCCGGCTTCCGGCATCGTTGCCACGGCAAATGTGCTGAACGGCCAGGTTGTCGAGACGCGTGACGTGTTATTGGAGATTGTCGATCCGAACCGCATGATCGTGGAAGCAGTGACCACCGATGTTTCCCTCGCCGGGCGCATCATGAACGCCTCGCTTGCAGGATCCGAGGGGGTCGAACTGACCTATCTGGGCGGCGCGCGCAGCCTGCGCGACGGCGCACTGCCTGTCACGTTCCGCGCCAATGCCAAGAACGTCCCGCTGGCGGTTGGCCAGCCGGTGACCGTGGTCGCCAAGCTGACCGACAAGGTCAAGGGCATTGCGCTGCCTGCCGAGGCGGTGGTGCGCAACCAGAACAACGAATCGATCGTATGGATCAAGTCCGGCAGCGAGCGTTTCATTGCCCAGCCGGTCGAGTTCAAGCCGCTCGACGCCAAAACGGTTGTGGTGGTCAAGGGCCTCAGTCCTGAAAACCGGGTGGTGGTATCCGGCACAGCATTGATCAACCAAATCAGGTAGGAACGAGTGCATGTTTAATTGGATAGTTCGTTTCAGCCTGGCCAACAGGATCTTTATCCTGGCAGCCGCTGCGCTGCTCGTGGTCTACGGCACCCTGATGGTGACCCGTACCCCGGTGGACGTATTCCCGGACTTGAACAAGCCGCTGGTCACCGTGCTGACGGAGGCCGGCGGCATGGCGCCGGAAGAAGTCGAGCAACTGGTGTCGTTTCCCATCGAAACATCATTGAACGGGATGCCGGGCGTGACGCGGGTGCGCTCGGTCTCCGGCGTCGGCTTGTCGATCGTCTATGCCGAGTTCGACTGGGGCACCGATATCTATCGCAATCGGCAACTGGTTTCCGAGCGCCTGACTCTGGTCAAGGAACAGCTGCCGGGCAATATCACGCCCATCATGGGACCGGTATCGTCGATCATGGGCGAAATCATGTTGATTGCGCTACCCATCGATGTCACGAAGGCCAACCCAATGCAGGCGCGCGAGTACGCCGATTTCGTGCTCCGGCCACGCCTGTTGTCCATCCCAGGCGTCTCCCAGGTCATTCCGATCGGCGGAGAGGTCCGGCAGTTGCGCGTTGAGCCCGATACCGCCCGCATGGCCCAGTTCAATGTGACCCTCGACCAGGTTGAAGCATCGGTAAAGGGGTTTGCCGCCAATACCAGCGGCGGATTCATCGATCTCAACAGTCGCGAATATCTGATCCGCAACCTCGGGCGCACGAACCGGCTGGATGACGTCAAAGGGCTTGCAGTGGCCTACCGCGGCGGGGCTCCGGTGCTGCTGGAACAGGTGGCGTCGGTCCGGTATGCGCCTGCGTTCAAACGGGGTGACGCCGGCATGAATGGCAAGCCGGCAGTGATTGTCAGTGTCCAGAAGCAACCGGCCGCAGACACCGTGAAGCTGACGCGGGAAATCGAAAATGCGCTGGGCGAGCTCAAGCAAGGCCTGCCGGCGGGCTTGTCGGCTCCCGAGGTATTGTTCCGCCAGGCTGACTTCATTGAAGCGTCGATCAACAATGTCGTCGAAGCACTGCGGGATGGCGCGATCCTGGTCGCCATCATCCTGTTCGCGTTCCTGCTCAACTTCCGCACAACGGCAATATCGTTGATTGCCATTCCGCTTTCGCTGGCCGTGACGGCAGTGGCATTCCATCTGCTGGGGCAGTCGATCAACGTGATGACATTGGGCGGCCTTGCCATTGCCATCGGCGAGCTGGTCGATGACGCGGTGGTCGACGTGGAAAACATCCTGAGGCGATTGAAACAACGACGCAGCGATGACAATGGGCCTTCGGTACTGGAAATCATCTGGCAGGCGTCGGTCGAGGTGCGCTCCGGCATCGTCTACGCGACGATCATCGTCGTACTGGTATTCGTGCCGCTGTTTGCCCTTCCCGGCATCGAGGGGCGCCTGTTTGCACCGCTCGGGATTGCCTACATTGTCTCGATCCTGGCGTCGATGCTGGTGTCGATGACGGTCACGCCGGTCCTGTCTTACTTCCTGCTGCCCAACATGAAGCAGCTTGCGCATGGCGACAGTCCACTGGTGCGGCGTCTCAAGGCATGGGATACCCGTGCGCTGGAATGGTCATTCCCGCGCGCGAAAGGGATCCTTGCCATTGCCGGGATCGCAGTCATCGTGGCGGCGACGAGCGTGCCGTTCTTCCCGCGTGCATTTTTGCCGCCGTTCAACGAGGGGTCCCTAGTGATGGGCATGACATTCACGCCCGGAACGTCGCTTGCGGAAGCCAACCGCATGGGGGCATTGGCGGAAACGCTGATACGGGAAGTGCCTGAAGTGACCAAGGTTGGCCGTCGGACGGGACGTGCCGAGCTGGATGAGCACGCTGAAGGTGTGCATTCGGCTGAAATCGACGTCGACTTGAAACGGTCGGATCGGGACCGCGAAGCAATCATGGCTGATATTCGCTCCCGCCTTGCCGTGATCCCAGGATCGATTGCGATCGGCCAGCCGATCTCCCATCGTCTTGACCATTTGCTGTCAGGTGTCCGTGCCCAGATTGCCCTGAAAATCTATGGTGACGACATCGATACGTTGCGCGGACTGGCTGAAGGGCTTCGTGGACGCTTGGCGAATGTGCCAGGGCTGGTCGACTTGTCGGTGGAGCGGCAGGTACTGATCCCGCAAATCAAGGTGCGGGTGGACTACCGAAAAGCCGCGCAGTACGGACTGACGCCGGGCCAGATCCTGACATCACTGCAGACGCTGTCCGAGGGAGCGCGGGCGACCCAGGTCGTTGACGGCCCGCGCCGCTTTGACCTGATGGTGCGACTTCCTGACCAGAGCCGCTCGCCACAGGATCTGTCGAGGACCATGCTGGACAGCCCGGCCGGCCGGATACCATTGTCAGCAGTCGCGACGGTGGAAGAAGGCGACGGGCCCAACCAGATCGGTCGTGAAAACGGTCGCAGGCGCATTGTGGTGTATGCCAATACGGATGGTTCGGACATGTCGCGCGTCATTGCCGATGTGCGCAAGGCGATCGCGGCAACACCGCTTCCCGGCAGTTACTTCGTCAGCATCGAAGGCCAGTTCCAGGCACAGGAACAAGCAACGAGGTTGATCGTCGGCTTGTCCCTGATTTCACTGGCGATGATTTTCCTGGTGCTGTACTCCCGCTACAAATCCAGCATCCTAGTCTTGGTTATCATGGGAAACATTCCGTTCGCGCTGATTGGAAGCGTGATTGCGATGTGGATTGCAGGGGTGTCGCTGTCAGTCGCCTCGATGGTCGGGTTCATTACGCTGGCGGGTATCGCCACGCGTAACGGCATCCTGAAGGTCAGTCACTACATCAACCTGTGCAAATTCGAGGGTGAGACGTTCGGTCACGCGATGATTATCCGCGGCTCCCTGGAAAGGCTCACGCCGGTGTTGATGACGGCACTGGTCGCGGCTTTTGCGCTCGTGCCGCTGCTGCTGGCAGCCGATGCACCCGGCAAGGAAATCCTGCATCCGGTTGCGGTCGTCATCTTTGGCGGTCTGGTCAGTTCGACGATTCTCGACTCGCTGCTGACGCCGCTGATCTTCTGGCTGGTGGGCCGTAAACCGCTCGAGGCGATCGTCGCCGGCGAAACGAAGGAAGCGTATTGAAAACGGGCTTTTGCAGCGGCGCCCATCTCGAGCCGCTGCACCTATGGAGAAAGCGATGAAAAAACAAATGGCCTTCGTGGCAATGACAATAGCACTCTCGGGCAATGTGCTCGCGCATGGCGACAAGCCCAAGCATGGCGGTGTTGTGAGTACTGCAAACGACATGAGCTTTGAGCTGGTCAACAAGGATGGCAAGGCGACCGTCTATGTGAATGACCATGGCAAGCCGGTCGATACAGCGGGTGCAACCGGCAAATTGACCGTCCTGAACGGGACCGAGAAAACGGAAGTGGCGCTTGAGCCCGCAGGCGGCAATACCTTGGCAACCAAGGACGATGCAAAACTGGCGAAGGGAAGCAAAGCTATCGCGGCGATTACCTTCGCCGACAAGAAAGCAGTGAACGCGCGCTTCTCGGTCAAGTAACCGCCGGTGCGGTTGTAATGTGAAAAACTGCGTCAAGCGAGTGAAAAAGCGCAGCGCCGGCCTCGATGGCCGCAACCTAGAGTTGCTATGAAGAGAATCTCGCCTGCGACGGCCGCCTTCGGGTGGCCGTTGTCTTTATCAGCCGGATGTCTCAGTGGCGCACACTCAGATGCCGTGAACTTAACGAAGAAAAATATCCCCCGAAGAGACAAAAGGCAGGGAAATACTGCGTGCGCAGCTGTCGCTAACTATATTTGACTGCTAACTTCCAAGCAGTGGGACGATGACTCGAAAGGCAGCTTATGGCCGACCTTTGCCCGGTGTGGACTTTCAACAAATGACAGCTTCCGCGCGTATGTTCGACATGCAATTTCGATCAGGCAGGAGCTGCTGATGTCAAATGTCGCATAATGTTAAAAGATTTCCTAGAAGAAACACTACTGCCTAAACTATACGGACCCACGGAATAGAAACAAACGCGAGCGGCGGGGGTGAGGGTCGTAAGCGGTCAGGAGCCGCACTTCAGAAGAGTCGGGATACAGACGCAGGGAGTGCAGCAGTTATGTATTGACCCACTGAAAACCTGCGCAGGTGATAATCAAGAAAGGGAATCACATGAGCATGACGATGGAAGAAGAATTCAAGCGGTGGACCGCCAAGCGTAAAGCGGCGCTGGTCACTGAAATCATTCAGGGAAAAACCAGCGTGGCTGAAGCCAGTTGAGCATTCGACATCCCGCTTTCAGAGGTCGAAGAGTGGGTTGACGAAGAACACAAAGGCCTGGAGAACGCCTTGCGCGCAAAGCCGCTGGGCACCAATGCAGCGGCCAACACCTTACGCTTACGACGAAAGTACACTTACCCCAACAAAAAAGGAAACGATTACCGACATAACCGCGGAAGAAATCCACAACGTAGGCGTCACGTACAGGCGCCGCGTTTTCCGGACTGACCGGCCAATATTGGAGCCGATCAGTCTGTGGTTATAAAGTGCATGGCGCTCTTCAGGCCGCCATAGGCCAGTCGTCGATTTGAGTAATGATCTCTCCGAACTGCGCCTTCCATTCGGTGTGGCCACCGACTAGCGCGGTACAATCAAAATCGAAGATCTGTTCGCTCTTGTAGTGGATACCCTCGTAACCTACAGGACTGCTTAGGCCTGCGTTCGCAACCCTGTACAGGTATCGCAGTACGTCGTCTTTTTCCGAGTAGCAGTTGAAGATGCGGCCCTTGACCGCGCGCTCTGCGTTGGCCCAGTCCGTAGCGTCCTTTTTTCCGCCGCCCACCGCACCGCCGAGCAGGTACGCGTTGTCCACGCGACGTACGTTCTTTGTCGCTAGCAGCAGCAACGCGTAATGGATCACGCGAACGCCGAGGGAATGTCCGACCAGAGTGAAGCGCGAGCCTTTCGTGCGTGCGATAGCGTCTGCCAGCATCACTCCGGTCATCTGCGCTTTCACCATCGCGGTGTGCCATGGATTGCCCACCAGATCAGGCAGGTTCGTCACCGCTGCGACTGGCCCCGCTGCGCCTTTGACTACCCTGGCCGCGCTAGTAGCCATCTTGAAGGCCGTGAATGCGGTTCTCGTACGCACTTTACCGTCGATCCAGTTGTTGAGCCTGCGCAGGTTGCACGCTTCCCAATCCAATTGATACCAGGTGTGGCGCGGGAAATGCTCCTGCAGATGATCCGTCCACTCTTCCACGTCATCCTGTCCTTCGGAAAGCAGGCCGTTGACGAAGATTACCGCGTTCCTGCTGCCCTTCTTGACTTTACGGATATCGAAATGCTCGACTTTGCCGAAATAGCCATTGCTGATGACGCCGCTTTTGTAGCCGCCCAACGCGCCGCCGACCGCTGCCAGTACGGCCGACCCCGCCGCCATGCTACCGCCACCAACGGCCGCTAGCGAGGCACTAGTGAGCGCCGCGCCCGAGAGTGTACTGATTGTCGTACCCGTCCCTGCTGCACCCAGCACCCCAAGCCCGCCGAGCGCCGTCGCCACCCCGGGCGCAGCCATCATGCCCACCGGCCCCAGAATTGCCGCTCCAGCGACTACACCGACGCCGATTTTCCCGACGCGAAGCATGTCGGTGGAATCCCGTTCGAAAATAGTTTCGAAGTCCTCAATATCGTCGAGTTGAAGCTCAAGGTTACGGAACGAGGCGATTGTGCCGTCATGCTCTGCGCACAGGTTGTCATCCCAGTGGGTTCCTGCTCGTGTCATGTGGCTGCATCCAAGGGTTATGCACTGCAACGTACTGGTGTTGCAATGCTCGCAAACATATACATTGCGGCGCATGAGATTGCGCTGTGCTAGCTCGTGGGTGCCCTGCCTGTAACACCAAGAGCAATAACGTGAGTAAAGATCGCTCATTCTTCCTCTTCCAGTTTATCTGCGGATGTACGATGCACCGTATCTGCATGCGATCAGATTCTGCCGGAAGAAATGCATCAGAGCAACAAAATTGCGTTTATGTCAAACTTGCCATGGGCAATTACATCGCTTAATAAAGATTTCTAGTGTACTAGCCAGCTCTGCAAAATTGTCAAGCTCATGCTCCCAACATTGGATATTGGTTATCCAACGTGCTTCAAACCTCATCTGATTACTGGATGTTCCGCGTCCACAGTAATGAAACGCCCACTGAGGTTCACATAGAATGCACTTTCATCTGGTCTTTGATCCGCGGTCCAGCTGTTCACTGGCACCATCCCATGACGCTTCGCTGAGAGACCGTTCGTCGACCACAACTGCGCCAACTTAATTTGCACCCATGCTGGCTGCACAGTAGCGGGTCGAGAATATGACTTCCATCGCATGGAAATCACCATCCGGCAAGGCAAGCAGTGCCCGCACCGGTTGGACCGCCGCAACAGCATGATGCTGCCCGATGTAGTAGAGAGAAAGATCTAGCCGCTTTGACGCAATCAGGCTGATATTGGATCTTCCCGTCTGCTCACGAATCGACCGACCCACATAATGGCACGGTCCGCTGTCTTCACCTGTAAAGCCAGACAATACAACACGCGGTGAAGAGAGCAGTCGTGCACTGACACTGAAAGTCAACAGCCTATGTAGCCCCGTTTGACAGAAGGTTTATTCCGGATAGTTACGACCACCCGCTTCGGGTTGGTGTGTTAAATCCCATGTTAATGGTAGGTCTGAAGTACATTATGAAAATATAATGTTGTCCAGATTGGTTCGGCGCTGCTAAGCCCTTTTCCGCCGTCCCCCGCGTTGAGCATCGCTTTTGAGCGTCGCGAGAGATGACGGTATCTCAGGAACATGCGGGCAGAAGGCGAACACCCGTCCATTTGTCAAATTGCCGTTTTGCTGCCAGTTGGCTTTTTCATAATCCCTATGATCCTCATTGATAACGAAACAAAGGTTGACCTCCTCAACAACGAGGCGATCGCAGCCACAATTGTAAAGCTTCTTCGCCATCGTCCTGAGCATCCCATTACTGTGGGCGTACATGGCGACTGGGGTGCCGGAAAGTCGTCCGTCCTGGAAATGATAGAGGCGAGTTTTCAAAATGAACGAAAAGTCCTTTGTCTGAAGTTCAATGGATGGCGCTTCCAAGGGTTTGAAGACGCGAAGATCGCGCTGATCGAGGGAATCGTGACAGGACTAATTGAGCGGCGGCCGGCACTCACAAGAGCGGCCGATACCGTGAAAGAGGTCTTTCGAAGAATCGACTTGCTCAAGCTCGCGAAGAAGGCAGGAGGGTTGGCTTTCACTAGTTTTACAGGTATTCCCACTATTGGTCAGATTGAGACCATTGTTGGCTCCTTGCGAGGGCTTATTGATGACCCCGCAAAACTTGCGACTAAGGACAATCTCGAGGGCGTCGTGACGGAGGTAAAGGACCTCCTAAAGGACAAGGACGGTGAAAGTACAAACGTGCCCGCAGAGATTGATGCCTTCAGAAAGGCATTCGATGAGCTTCTTCGTGCGGCTGAAGTGGAACAGCTCGTCGTATTGATCGACGACCTGGACCGATGTCTTCCGGATACTGCAATTGAAACCCTCGAAGCGGTCCGTCTTTTTGTGTTCACGTCACGCACGGCGTTTGTGGTCGCGGCGGACGAAGCGATGATTGAATATTCCGTAAGAAAACATTTCCCGGACCTGCCCGATACGACTGGTCCTCAAGGGTATGCGCGAAACTACCTTGAGAAATTGATCCAAGTCCCAATTCGGATTCCTGCCTTGGGCGAGACGGAGACGCGGATCTACGTGACCCTACTGCTCGTCGGTGCCGAACTTGGAGAGAGCGATCCTGCTTTTACCGCACTCATTTCGCAAGCCCGGGAACGCCTCAAACGGCCTTGGTTGAGTGGCGTTCTCGATAACGCAACAGTCAAGGCTGCGCTGGGAGAGAAGGCGTCGGCGGCCAATAATGCCCTAGCACTTAGCGATCAGATCGGCCCGATCCTCGCTACTGGAACTAAGGGTAATCCGCGCCAAATCAAGCGTTTCCTCAATACCCTGGTGCTTAGGCAGCAAACAGCCGATGCTCGTGGCTTCGGTGATGAGGTAAAGTTGCCGGTACTGGCGAAGTTGATGCTTGCGGAGCGTTTCATTCCACGACTATTCGATCAGATTGCGAGCTCTGCTGCCGCGGCCTCGGACGGCAAGTGCACGGAGCTTATTGCGCTTGAAGCCTTCGTGAGGGAAGACGTAGCGAAGAAATCGGGATCGAAAGGCGCTAAGGTTGACAAAACTGAGGCAGCAGCAGCGGGCGTGGATTCAACACCTCAAACCGAAACGGGGACGCTCGCAGAGTGGGTCGCCTCTCCGACGATCGTCGCGTGGGCGGAGGTGGAAACAGAGATTGGCGGAGAGGACTTGAGGCCCTATCTCTTCGTGGCTAAAGACCGTAAAGATTACTTTGGACCAGCCTCGGCACTCGGACACCTGGCGACCGTCGTTGAGCAACTACTCGGCGGAAAATTCGCCGTGCAGGGTCACGATGCCGAGCTTGCACGTCTTGCCGCACCGGAGGCTGCGCAAGTATTTGAAGCCGTAAGAGCGCGGATTATTGCGTCCGATAAGCTCGATAAGGAGCCTGCTGGCGTAAGAGGCCTCACTGTATTGGTACGGGCGCATCCTGCTCTACAGGCTAATCTACTGGACTTCCTTGACTCCCTTCCCACGGACAAGCTAGGCCCGTGGGTCTGTGGAGGATGGACAACGGTACTAAGGGACGGAGAAAGCTTGCAGGCGTTCGATCGGTTGCTGTCTAAATGGCAAAAGGACGGGCAGTCGGTGCTTAGGGCAACAGCGGCCACGGTATTGAAATCGCGCAAGGAGAACCGGTAAATGGGTACTTCGACGGCGTTCGGCGGCCAGCCTGGATCCACGCCTCTAGTTCCTAGCTGGGTGGATGATTCGCCGGCGGGCGGGGCAAGTACTCCGCCGACAGGCCGATCCGATGGTGAAGCACAATCCAGTCCTGGTGGCAACACTCCAGTGCTGCCAGCTATACCTGCTATTGCGGATCCCTCCCGTTTTTCTAGTGCCCGTAACAACTTCTCACGATTTGTAGGGTCTGGAGGTGGTGATCGGCGCAGTCTCGGTCGAGCAGTTTCTCAGTATGTCTCCTCCTCAACAGGAGGGTCCCGCACGGCAGCTGCTCGGATGGGTTCGTCACGCGCATCTGGAGGGCGACTACTAGGCTTTCTCTCAGACGCTGCGACACGGGGTGCGGTAGAGGCCCTGCGATCGCTTGACTTGGAAGCACTTGCGGGAAGGCCCATTGAGGAAGTATTTCTTGGCCTAGTCGAGTACATCTGCCCTGATGGCGGATCTATCGATGAAGGGATCGCACGAGAAGCGTTCATTGAGACGATCACTGATTTGGTTGATGCGGGGATTACAGATATCAACGCAATAACCGTTGACCAGGTGCAAATGGTTTTCGAGCTTTATGCGACCAACGCGATCGAGGCAAGGCTTTGTAATGACATTGGTGCTAGGACGATTACCCTTCCTAGGGATGCTCGAGAAGCTGCCCGCATTCAGGAGCAGCTTCATGATTTCATACAACGCGGTGTAGCCGATGCGTTGTCAGCTGCGCAGGCGGCGATGGCAACGCTGAGACCCGACACAATTCTTCGATTTGTAGACGACATTTATGAGCAAGCCTTCAGTATCATGAAAATAATGGGCGATGCAGAGGCGGACGGCGTATGAGACGACATTTTATTGCAGGACGATTAGGCCCTACCGATCGGTTTGCTCCCGCAACCAATGACGGTGAAGTCGTAACGTCGCTGGAACTTCTAGCCGGCAACAACACATTAGGCCATGGCATAGGACATGCTCAGTCAGATCTGGCAGGGTTAGGCGTATATCCGTCTGAAATAGGTACCGACCTGTTGGTGCTCGCCGCGCATGTGCATGCTGCGGACACTAGAATTTCGCGTGACACAGAGGCGCAGGACGGTTGGACACGAGAAATTCGCCTATGTGTACCTGTCTCTGACACTGATAGATGGACGGCTGCTTCTCCGGTATTTGTTCGGCTACTCAATTTTCTTACGGGAGACCGGTGGAGGCTGAGCTTCCGACCGAGGCCTGCCCGTTTCGCGAGATTGAGTACGATACGTCGACCCAACCTGTTAGGACCAAGTTTCGACGATCTCAGTCTGTTCTCAGGCGGTCTGGATAGCTTGATCGGCGGGATCAATATGCTCGAAGCGGGGCGTACACCTCTGCTCATAAGTCATGCCGGTGAGGGAGCGACCAGTGATGCACAATCGACACTTTTCGATACCTTGAAACGGACATACCGAGGCAATAATTTCAACCGTTTACGGTTGTGGATGGCATTCCCGGAGGGTTTGGTAACGGGTTCTGGTGGCGAAAACACAACCCGAGGCCGATCGTTTCTATTCTTCGCCCTTGGCATCTTCGCAGGGACCGGGCTGGAGGACGGACACTTCACGTTGAAGGTTCCGGAAAACGGACTGATTGCTGTGAATGTTCCTTTAGATCCATTACGACTCGGCGCATTGAGTACCCGCACCACCCATCCTTTTTATATCGCACGATGGAATGACGCGCTTGCCGCATTGGGCCTCAATGGCCGTATCGAAAATCCGTATTGGGATAAGACAAAAGGTGAAATGGTACGAGAATGTGCGAACGGCGTACTGCTCCGGCAGTTAGCAGGGGCTTCACTATCGTGCTCGTCGCCTACTAAGGGAAGATGGCAAGGCCTAGGAACGCAGCACTGTGGGTACTGCTTACCTTGTTTGATTCGTCGAGCCGCACTCGTGACAGGTCTATCTCCGGAACCGGATCCGACCAATTACACTATCAACGATCTTACATCCCGGGTTTTAGATACCCGGCAATCTGAAGGTGTACAAATCCGTTCATTTCAACTTGCAATTGAACGCTTGCGGCAGCGTCCTGATCTTGCACGTATTCTAATACATAAGCCTGGCCCGCTCATTGATGAATCCGCCGTACGTCAGGCTCGACTCGCGAGCGTTTACCAGCGTGGACTGGAGGAGGTAGGTATCCTGCTGAACGGCGTGAGGACCAGACCAATATGAAGGATGGAGTTTTCGGGGGTGTGGATTTTCACTGTCATCTTGATCTCTACCCTGACCACGTAGAGGCGATAGCGAGGGCAGAGGCCGCCTGTGTCTACACGTTGACAATGACGACTACCCCAAAGGCGTGGCCACGTAACAACGAGCTAGTCCGTGGAAAGAGATTCGTACGTGCTGCGTTAGGCCTCCACCCTCAGCTTGTGGCGGAACGTGCGGGCGAGCTGGGGCTTTGGGAGCAATATCTACCCGAGACCCGATATGTCGGTGAGGTAGGTTTAGATGCGGGTCCGCGATATTACAAGTCGCTCGCCACGCAGAAACGGGTATTCGAAACCATCCTGAAACGGTGCGCCGAAGCGGGTGACAAAATCTTATCCATCCACAGCGTGCGTACGGCACCGACGATATTGGATATGCTTGAGCAGTATCTTCCGGAAGCTCGCGGAAAGGCCGTGCTACATTGGTTCACAGGTAGCAAGAGCGATGCACGCCGCGCTGCGGAACTCGGATGTTACTTTTCGCTCAATGTTGATATGACTCGTTCAGAAAAGGGAAGAGCTCTAATCGGTGACATACCTATGGATCGGATATTGACCGAGACTGACGGGCCGTTCACGCAACTTGACGGTAGGCCTTCTGAGCCAACAATGGTTGGCAGAGCCGTTAGTGAAATTGCGCGGTTACGAGGCGTTTCGGTTGAGCAGATGACTTCTCAAGTTCGCGAAAACCTAAAAGCATTGATGGGCATAGTATCGAGTCGAGAGCTTGACCACTGATTCGTGTATGTAGACATTGACCCTGCACCGGAAATAGGACCACGCTTACCTAGAAATATCCGGCTGTTGAGATAGGACGGATTCGCTGTAAACCCTTGCCTGGCGGGCATATCCCGACGGTGTCTGCCAGTCCAGCGCACTATGGGGACGAACTTCATTATAGTCCTGACGCCAGGCTTCGATTTTGTTGCGTGCATCTTCCAGGGACAGAAACCAGTTGGCGTTCAGGCATTCTTCCCTGAAGCGGCCGTTGAAGGACTCGATATAAGCATTGTCCGTCGGCTTGCCGGGACGGCTGAAGTTAAGCGATACCTTATGTTCATAAGCCCACTTGTCGAGTACTTTAGAAATGAATTCCGGTCCATTATCTACGGAAATACAAACAGGGGCTCCACGCTGTGCACATAAGGTCTCCATGACTTCAACAACATCTTCACCGCGGATGCTGGCATCGACATGGATAGCCAGGCACTCTCTGGTGTAGTTATCCATGACGGTCAAGGTGCGAAGACGCCGGCCGTCAAACAGCGCGTCCGATACGAAATCCATACTCCATGCTTCATTGATAGCCTTCGCCATTACTCTTGGCTGTCGTGCATATGCACTTCGATGCCGTCTCGGACGTTTGCTGCGTAATGCCAGTCCCTGCTGCGAATACAGCCTATAGACTCGCTTGTGATTGATGTGCCAGCCTTCCCGCTGCAGCATCACATGAACGCGGCGATATCCATAGCGCACACGTACCTCTGTGATTTCCTTGATCCGCATTGCCAGCAACGTCTGGTCCGGTGCCGAGCTAACGTCAAGACTGGTGTATGGCCAGCTCGAAGGATAGCGGCGTCAGGCGGCGAGTTGTTGCTGTTCCGGTGGATTGTCTTGCACCGGTAGTCCATCCTTTAACGGCACGCCCGCCAGCAGCACGGCGATCTTGTCAGCGCCGCGAATCTTGCGCCAGCTCTTTTCTGCTTCTTCCATCAGCTTGAACGCCAGCCCGAGGAACGTCGCCCGCGACAGGCAATTGCGTGAGCGCGTCGTTCGATGTCGTACGGTGGCAAACGTCGACTCGATCGGATTGGTGGTCCGAATGTGCTGCCAATGCTCAGCCGGGAAGTCGTAAAATGCCAGCAGACTGTCCTTGTCCTGAGCGAGTTTCTCCACGGCTTTCGGATACTTTGCGCCATAGGTACTGACGAACTGCCCGAACGCGCTGATGGCATCGGCCCTGGTTTCAGCCATAAAGATCGCCTGCAATCCGGCCTTGGCTTTTGACTGCAATGTCGCCGGCAGCGCATTCAGCACGTTGCCCAGCTTGTGGAACCAACAGCGCTGAGCAGTCGTTGATGGGAACACCTCTTCCAGCGCCGCCCAGAAGCCCATCGCACCATCACCGATGGCCAGCCGCGGACCGCTCTGCAAGCCACGCGCCTTCAGGTCCAGCAGCACCTCCGCCTAGGATGCCTTCGATTCCCGGAAGCCGTCGGCAATGGCCACCCGTTCCTTCTTCCCGTCCGGCGTGACACCGATAATCACTAACAGGCACTGGCCGTCATGGTCTTCGCTCCTGGCCCCGGTATGGATGCCATCAACCCACCAGTAGACCCAGCGGCAAGCCGACAGGTCGCGCTTGTTCCATTGTTTCCATTCGTCGGCCCACTGGGCCTTCAGCCGTGACACCACGTTCGCCGATAAGCCCTTTGCATCCTCGCCCAGCAGCACCGACAGCGCATCGCCCATGTCGCCGGTGGAGATACCTTTCAGGTACAGCCAGGGCAGAGCTGCCGACACGCGGGGTGATTTCCTGACATAAGGCGGCACCACTGACGAATTGAACTTCACGCCGGTGCCGGAGCGGTCGCGTACCTTGGGTACCTTGACCGTTACCGGTCCGGCGGCAGTGACGATATCGCGTTCAGGCAGGTAGCCGTTGCGCACCACCGCTTGCCGGCCACTGAGCGTCTTCACGTTCGCATACTGTGCCAACAATTCGGCCAGTTCCGCCTCGATCGCCTGCTGAATCACTTGTCGGGCGCCGCGGCGCACCAGTTCGTCCAGACCCAGACCGATTTCCGGTAGACCGTTTTGCGATTCTTGCTTATCCTTCTGCATGGTGGAGGTTCCTCTGTTGGTTGGTTTTGATCTCGACAATCAAATTGNCAATCACTTGTCGGGCGCCGCGGCGCACCAGTTCGTCGAGGCCCAGACCGATTTCCGGTAGACCGCTTTGCGTTTCTTGCTTATCCTTGTGCATGGTGGAGGTTCCTCTGTTGGTTGGTTTTGATCTAGACAATCAAATTTTCCAACAAAATCTCCACCGCCTTCCTCCCCACCTTCAGAGCTCAGCCCGTACACCAGATCTGACTATAGCTCGTGCCACGGACTGGTAGTAATAGACCGATCTCGACAGCTGTAGCACTGCGCAAGTCTGACGAAAACTGGCACCAAAACGTCCGATCAAATCATCGACCAGCGAACGCTTACGAGAAGGCCTTATAGCTTTTTTTTAAGCACATCCTGAAGCATAGCCTTGTCGAGCGACAGATCCGCTACCAGGCGCTTGAGTTTGGCATTCTCTTCCTCGAGCTGCCTGAGTCGGCGTAGTTCAGAGGGGCCCAGTCCGCTGTACTTCTTGCGCCAGTTATAGAAGGTCGCATCGGACACGCCCATCTTGCGGCAGACCTCGTCGACAGGCGTACCTAATTCAGCCTGCTTCAGAGCAAAGGCAATTTGATCCTCGGTGTAGCGGGATTTCTTCACGGCACGTACTCCTTCGCGCAATTGCAAATTGTGCCGGATTTCCTAAGTCACGTTTGTCCAGTTTCCCGGTGCAGGGTCACCGAAACCAATTTCTGGCAAGCCGGATTGTTCAGGTAAACGCCACCATGGACCGCCTGACCGCATTCCCAGAGTGGCCTCATGATGGCCGAACCGTAGCAGACTTCTTCATTTGTAACCGAACTGACGAAAGCAGGACGGTAGAAGCCATACGCAAGGCTTCAATGGCTCAGCTGACGGTAAAATCACATTCTCTGCACTCGGTTTAGCCTACATTTGGCGCAAGCTGCCAGAACGTTTGCGAACTAAAACCGCGAGATGCGAATGCCTACTGCGCTGCTAGATGTGTCAACTCTTCAAATCATGAACGAAAACCTGAAACTACAACTTTTAGCTCGTATAAACGACCTGAATCGGACTCCCTCAGTACATATTGCGGCAGTCCAGGAGATTGTGACGACCCTCAAGACCCACATAGAGGGCGAGCGATCGCTAACCCACGCTGATATCAGCTCGCGTGTTTCTGAACTAACGAAATATACTCTTGGGGTCCCTGTACCCATACCTCTAAACTCCAATACCGCATTTACTCGCGGCGTAAAATACACTGAGGAGGATGGCGGTTCTTTGTATAAGAGCGCATCGCGGCTTTCCTATATCCCAGCGTCACTAGCCCACCGTTCGCGGCAGGGTCGGTTGAACAAGGCCGGAGAATCGATGTTCTACGCAAGCCTAGCGACTTCGGAAAACAGCGTGTCTACTGTATTGGCTGAGATTGACGCAACTGCGGGCGATATCGTGAATCTGCTCTACTCCGTAACAAATGGGGAGCCACACGAGGCGCTACATGTTATCCCGATTGGGATCATGGACTATTTCAGACGCGGAATGGCAGAACCCTTTTCCTTGCATCCTATGTTCAGGGAACTGTACCAATTGCATCGCGACACCTTACATCCGTCGAATTTGGAAGCGGTACACTTATGCGATGAATTCCTGAATGGCGTTCTCACTGCGAGAGCGGAAGACACAACGAATTCTGATGGATGCGCTCTCTACGATGTTACCTGCGCTCTGGCAAGCGACTTTCTTTCCTTCCCTCAACTTGACGGAATTCTGTACCAGTCGACGAAGTCTCACAACTTCCCGAATGTCGCTCTGCGACCAGCATCCGTAGACGAAAAACTTCGTTACACAGCTACGGCAGCATACCGAGTCGTTGAAAGAACTGGCGATACCCAGTTCGTCCTCCGGTCTCTGGGAAATGGCATCGTGGATGATGACCAGATTAACTGGGTGGCGTAGTAGCTGAGCGTTGCCTCGCCTGGCGACGCACTATGAGCCGGACATGAAGAGTACTAAAAGCGAGCAGTAGAACACTGCTCGCACCATCCCATTCTTCGCTTTTCCCGGCATTTGGGCGTGCCATGCGGCGCCAGCCTGGTAAGCGTCCGGTCTGGGCACTCCCGCCGAAATTCGGTATGTTCAACGTTGAGCTAACCGGCACGTAGTGACGGTGTTCAGCGAGGCGTTAAAGGACGTCATTTCGTCCTTCCTTTCGCCGTCGATATTCGCTTATAGTGATTTCCTCCGTGATAAGCGCGGAGATATCGGGATCCGGATGACGCAGATAGCGTCGATCTACTTCGTCTTTTAGAAACGCACGATCCCACAGTGCCAAGATTGCACCTACGATCCCGATTGCTAGGGAGAGTGCCATAGGAGCACCTAAAAGCATCGTAGCGAGTCCAGCTATCCAGAGCAAGAAACACAGCAATGACAATAGCTTCGAGCGTTTTAGCTTTCGACCTCGTTCCAGCTCCTGAGCATTTCGATCAATTTCCATCTTCTGAACGCTTTCCATTTAGAGCCAAACTAGCCATTCGCAGTGATGTTTAAGCAGCCAACTGAGACGGCTACAGCGACTGCAAAATAGCAGATGAGGAACGGGCGACTGTTCTTCCCGTTCAATTCGTCTCGATTGGCGTAGGTACCTTTACTTGCTTCCAGATAGGGATAGCGAAGCAGCACCCACCAGTACAAACCATTTGACCATACAAATATTAGGCCCAAGACCCCTACTGCCTCGGAGACAGGAAGGTCGACACCGTTCTTGTAAAAGACTATCAATGCAGCCATTGCTGCCCATGCAAGTAGTGCCATACCGATGAGTGCATGGCGAAAGCGTATTAAAGGATGCGGTGCTGATTGGCGCATATGATCTGTTTAACGTGCGAGTTGATCGGCGAGCAGCGTCATTGCGCCGCAATGACACTTAGTGTCCGCGTCGAACGACATGTTAGCCTCAACATTACCCCCTGCCTTCCCACACCGCCTTGTGCTTCTTGCCGACTGCGTCCTGTACAAAAACCTTGAAGCGTCTCAACTCCCCGACTGTGCTCCACGATGTCGGCAGACCAGCGGGATCGATCGTAGTTGAATAACGTTCACCGACATCAATTCGTTCGGTGCCATTTGGTCCGAAGTTCATAGAAAAGCCGGGCTGTTGAGGCGGCACGAGCAGCACGTGTGTCACTGATATCGGCCGCCTCCCGCTGTTTGACACTGAAACGTGCAGGCTATAAACGCCGGCCGAGATCTCAACGGGAACCGCCCGAACCGAGACGACATGTCGATCTCGATAGAGAACTAAGAACGAAACCACCAGCGATGCCACGGACGTCAAGAGGGCGAGATAGGAAATCTGATCTGCAGTCATTCGGAAGTCTAACGTTTTAGCTGTGCGGCACCCCGAAGGGGCATAGCCGCGCAGCGGTGTCCGCCCCCAGCGCCACGTTGCATAGCCGTTGACTGGGAGCGGAGGTTGATCGGTTATGGAGATTCTATGGGGCAGTCACCCTGCTGGCAACCTTGACGATGGCATCCCATGAGTATGGGAGAGACCATTCGTGCATGGTAATAACGACATGAATTGCGCCGCAAGAGGCAAAAAAATGTGTCCTGGCAAAGTCGACGTTGGTACGCCTGTGTGCGATCCTGCCCGGACCCGAATGCATTCAGACATGGCCGTGCCCCTCCGTTGTGTTGGGCACTGGTGGTCCACGCTGTGGAGCAATACGTCGGGTACTGCGCATGACGTGGCCACATAGTGGACATTGATGTAGGCCGCTGTCTAGAGAACGTTGCTGCAGATAAGATTGCCAGGCGATTGGCTCATGTTCGGGGACTGGCGGCTGGCCAAATACATCACGGGCGCGGTTGAGCAGGTCGGACTTGCGTGGCGCATACAGGCCGTAGCTGCGCACGGTGTGTTTGCGCGGCTCGGGCACATGCTGCAGGTAGCGCCGCAGGAAGGCATCGCTCGTTAGCCGCATGACCGATGACTTCTCCCCGGCCGGTGCATCGATATGTGGCGTGTAGCGAAAGCTGACATGCTTGTCGTCTGTGATGCCGATCTGGCTATCCTGTATCGGTCCGCCTCGGACATAGCGCGCAAGGTACTGCACGACACCGTTGCCATGTCCATATCGCTCACGCAGGTGGACGTTCCATTTGGTCCGACCGAGCTTGTTCAGGCACGTTTGCATCCGCGCTGGATCGGTCGTTGACGGCAGCGTGAGATCTCCGTGCTCAAGAGCGCTTTGCACCACGGCGATGAACTTGCCGCGGAACTTGGCCATCAGTGCGCGGGCCGGCAGAAAGCAGCTGCCGCGTGGCACCTGCCATCCATGGTTGGACAGGCCACCGTCGGTGATCAGGCAGTGCAGGTGCGGGTGCAATGACAGGGACCGGCCCCAGGTATGCAGCGCCAGCAGGAACCCCGGCTCGGCGTGGCCAAGGCGGCGCTCATCACGCAGCATCTGCATCAGGCTGTCTCTGGCACACTGAAACAGGATCTCCATCATCACTGTGGTCTGACTCAGCCACAGTGCATTGAACTCATGGGGGATAGTGAAGATGATGTGATGGTGGCTGCACTGGAGCAGGCGCTCGCGCTGCCTGTCGAGCCAGTGAGTGATTTGGATCTGGTTACATTAAGGGCAGCTGCGGTGCCGGCACGAGTTGTACCAGACGCGTTCGACGTGCCCGTTGGGACAGCTCTGCACATGGCCGCCAAGGGCCGCAGTGCGACAGCGTGAGAGCTTGTTCGCCGCTCGATACCAGTGTGGAGGAAGTGTGCGTGCATCGGCAAGCGCGGAGAAGTGCTGTTGAACGACGCGCTGTACGGTGCGTGACACGCTTCCTCCATCGTCTGCATCAATCGACTACTGCCACACCATCTTCCTCCTGCGGAGCAGGACTAGTGCAACTGTTATTTCAACGGACGCCGCGCGTCCGGTATGCACCGGGTCAGCCGGTAAGCAAAGGCCGCGCACGCCTCATGTTGTTGTTTTAAAAAGTACTTTTGCATTTACCGGTCATTATACGGACGGGCCTTACACAGACAGGGATGCCGTAGGCAAATGCGCGACTGACTGTTGTTTATCAACAAGGCCGTCGCGCGGCGCCGCCGCACGTTTGCATGTAGCTGGCGATGGTTTATCCGGTATCGGAATGACTATTGAAAACGGACTGTATCAATAGTAGCCGCGTATCGACCCTGTAGTGGTGACAAGGTCAACGGCTTTATGGTTCTTTCCAATGGCCGCTTCAGAGCACCTTGCCGACACCTTCGTCCCCGAGTAGAGAATAGCGGGATATGCCTAATGTTGGTTGTTGCCAAAAATACCATTAAAGTTTCACTTTCTAGGGGTCCCCTCGTTTTTCGTGCAGTTTACGACGGTAGGCGGACCTAGCGTTTATGCGGGTTTGCGGGAGGTGCTTTTCAAATAGTCTCATTAAATCAATGACTTGCTGTCTACCCCCCCCTTTTCCGCTTCCGGCACTGTATCCAAGCTGGCCAGCTTCGGTACGCGTCTGTTGGCGGATCAGGTTCCAGTAGCAGGTACCGCTGAGCTGGTCGGCAGAATCCGATGCTCGTACTCTGCTAAAGGGAAATCGAACGTCCCCCGCAAATTAATGCCTTCCAGTGCTGTCGGCGCAATCCTGCGCAAATCGTCTGGAACTAACGCCTCGCCAGTCCTCGCTTCTATCTGGTCAACGGCTTGCTGCATATGTCGGGTGTTCCAGGCCATCACTGCGTTGGTCAATAACGATAAGCTTGACGAGACAGCGTTAAGCGCCTCCGGCCGCTTGGCAAGGTCGGTCGGTATCTTCCCAATATGAATAGCACGCTGTACGACATGGACAGCTTCTCCGCGATTGAGCGCGTGTTGCAGCTCCCGCCTGAACGATGCATTGGTGTGGTAGTCAATTGACCTTGCCCCGATTTCACGTACAGCAGGAAGTTTGGTAATTTTCTGTCTGTACGGAGGGAGTAATGGAAGAGAAATCAGTACCAAAACGGCAGTACACGGAAGAGTTCAAGACTGAGGCGGCACGCCTGGCCGAGTCTGTCGGCCAGCATGAAGCGGCACGCCGACTTGGAG
>NZ_JAWIIV010000050.1:0-35385 GCF_035916955.1 Noviherbaspirillum album
ATGACTTCGTGCATGACCGGCTGGCCAATGGTGGAACGCTCAAGCTGTTGTGCGTGCTGGACGAGCATACGCGGGAATGTCTGGCCATCGAGGTTGGCAAGTCATTGCGGAACCAGGACGTGATTCTGACGCTGTCACGGTTGATGCGACTGTATGGCAAGCCCACCTTTATTCGGTCCGACAACGGTGCGGAGTTTACTGCTACCGCAGTGATGAAGTGGCTGCGAGATCAGAATGTTGGCCCAGCCTATATCAAGCCCGGGAGCCCTTGGCAGAACGGGTTTGTGGAAAGCTTTAACGGCAAGTTGCGCGATGAATGCCTGAACCGGGAATGGTTTGTGAGCCGTCGCGAAGCGAAGATTGTGATTGAGAAGTGGCGACAGTTCTATAACAACGAGCGACCGCATTCTGCGCTCGGCAATCAGACACCGGCCTCGGTAGGCCAGCAACGATGGCAAAATCAGAGTGCTTGAACTGGAAGACTAACCATAGCAGTGGCTACAAATTTCTATATCAGGTCAGGCGAGATACGCTAGCTTCTTTGATCTGTTTACAGACTTTCGAGGTTACGCTGAGTTCTTCCTGCTTCAGGATCTGGTGTCGGACGACTTCTCTGCCGTAGGCATAGCTTCACCCTTCGACGACTTCAAAGGGTCACCGATCCCGTCGAGTATTCGGGAGTACGACGAGTATAGGAATGCCGCAATTACATTCATTGAAGCGCGAAACCGGCGTATCAAGACATTTGTGTCAGATGAGTACTCCGCTCATGAACGCGCCGTGTATGTGTCCCATAACTCTGCCGCTGCATCGAACAAAGTCGAATCACCTTTCCCATAAGTTGAAGGTTTTCTTATGGGAGCCTTTCAGGTAGGGGCTAGCGGTTGTGCATCTAGTTTTCGGCAATAGATCCGGATTTGCAGAAGGTATGCAAAATACTGCGCCGGTCGAGACCGCCTAAAGTAGGAGGCAAGCATGAAAGCGAAGTGCTAAGCATGTTGGCTCGGTTATATGCGCCCAACATACACAGCGCGGGTCATGGGCAGTTGTATGCGTCAGCCTGATATGAGACTGTCCCAAGGAACCAGTTGCTGTCTTCCTTCGTAATCAGCATCGCGTTCGCGCCTAAGTTTGCTACTGCATTGCGTAAGTTGTTTTCGCCAATAGATCTCATTACAGTCGCATCCTTGCCCACGGAGAGAATTCGGTCATCGTACTGTGCAACTCTTACGAACTTGCAGCTACCCGCTTGTTGAGTGGTAATCGTACGAACTTGCGCTGCTTGGGCAGAAAGAGGCGGTGCGCTTGCGCATCCACTAAGACTGAACGATAAATTAGTTAGCAATATGACGCATATTATTCTCAACATCTTTTCCCCTCGTCTTGTAATTTTCTAATTGGTAAGAAATATTATCAGAGTGTCGACATTCACTATTGATACGCGTATGGTATGCACCAATATTTCTCAAAAGAAATCTTTAGACATTATGGCTGAAGCATTATGCACAAACGACTGAGCGGTGTGCTGAGGTCTTAAAGAGCAGGGTGCTTAGTAAGTTTGTAGTTCAATGATTGGTGGCATTTCCAACATCCGATGGAGTTGCAATGGAGAAAAGTTTTAACATTATGCGACGAATTCCCTACCAATTTATCCTATGTCCTCCTTCAGTGGCTCGATGACGATCGTCGTCAGTAGAGTGCAGATATATGCTGGTGGTTGCAATTGACTCATGTCCGAGGTTGTCCCGCACATAACGAAGGTCTATTGCACTATATGCCATATGCGAGCCAGTCGTATGCCGTACCTAATAAGCCGAAGCCTCCTTCACCCTCGCGACCATCCCTTTGTAAGACGGTCCGTAAGCATCCAAACGCGTGCCCGTTTATGTAACGACCACTGAAAACCTGCTCAGAATGCAATCTTGAACGTCGACGTTCAATGCTGGTGAGTAGTACTGCGGCACTGTCGAGGCTCACCTAAAACATGCCCGTCCCATCCGTAACGGACAACGTACGGAGTGTTACGGCAGGGAGAATCGTGAAAGGGTAGCCGCTGCTGGATTCAAAATCGATGCGAACTGTACGAGTATGCACAGCTTCGATCAGGTGCAGGCCGTCACTAAAGCCATGTTGTAAATTCTGATTCAAGTGTTATATATCTTTTGACTCCTCGGATTCTTAGACAGACCCTTTTCCAATCATCGGCAAGATTGTCCTGATGACTTGAATGGCAGCAGGTCCCATGATAACCATGATGATTGAGGGGAAAATGCAAACGACAAGCGGAAATAGCAGCTTTGTCGGTATCTTGGCTGCCGCTTCCTCCGCGCGTGTCTGCCGCTTGTGCCGCAAGTCGTCGGAGAATACCCGGAGCGATTCTCCAATGCTGGTACCGAATTTGTCAGCCTGCGTAAGCATCGTGGCGAATGTGCTGATTTCTTCGATTCCAGTGCGCTGCGCAAGGTTGCGCAATGATTTTTCCCGGGTGCCCCCGGCACGCATTTCAAGATTGGCTAGCTGAAGCTCTTCCGCTAACGCAGGACTTTTTATTTTCATTTCTTCGGCCACCTTGGTAAGACCGGCATCAAGCCCGAAGCCTGCTTCCACACAGACCAGCATCAGGTCCGCAGCATCCGGAAAGTTCTCGAAGATTTCTCGCTTGCGCCTCCTGATGCGCAAGAACAGGTATAGGTTGGGAAGGTAGCAGCCCAGCAGCGCCGCCAGCATTACCCACATGATGAAAGTCATTCCTCCAAACTGGCTGCTTGCTCGCAGAACGAAGAATGTTGCCGCAGCGAACAGCAGTGGCAGCAGGGTCTTGACGCCGAAATAGATCAAGTGGGCGTCGGAATTGCGGATGCCGGCATTGACGAAGCTAATCCTGAGCCGAGACCTGTCCCAATCTTCCGACGGAGCGGAGAGCTTCGCAAATGGACCGGCAATGCTGACAGCGGTTTTTATCCAGTTGGATTTCGCTGCAGGGTCCGACAGGGCTTGAAGCCGCTGCTGAGCTTTGCTTGGTGTCGCGAGCAGGATCAGTCCCGCCAGGCCCAAGGTAACCGAAATGAAGATCAATGCGGGAAGAATCATATTGTCGCCTCCTAAACCCGGATTTTGATGATTTTTCTTAAGATGAAAACGCCGACTGCCATCAGTATGAGCATGTACTTGATGATGGCTACGCCGATCGGATCGGTCCACAACAGGGACATGAACTGCGGATTCACAAAGTTCATGACGGCCGCGAGGCCGAACGGCATCAGGCCGAGAACCCATGCCGAAAGCCGGCCTTCGGAAGACAGTACGCGGACTTTCGCAAACAATTTCATGCGGTCGCGAATCAGGCGACTCAGGTTCCCGAGCACTTCGGTCAGGTTGCCGCCGGATTCACGTTGTATCAGTACAGCCACGACGAAGTAGCGGAGGTCCGTGCTTGCAACGCGTTCGCTCAGATTCATTAGCGCCTGCTGCAGCGAGACGCCGAAGTTGATCTCGTCGTGGACCTGCCTGAATTCGCCCGCAATCGGGTCCGGCATTTCGTCGCCCAGCATCTGCAAACCGGAGGAAAAGGCGTGGCCCGAACGCAAGGCACGAACCAACAGGTCAATTGCGTCGGGTAGCTGCTGCTCGATTTTCTTCAGACGTAGGCTGCGCTTGCGGACGACGTACAGAATTGGCGTAGCGGATACCGGCAGTGCGGCCAGTATCGAAAACATCATCGACTGATAAGCGAACGACACCAACATAAAGTAGGTGGAAATACCGATTGCAGTACAGCTGAGCAGGAGCTTTGATACTGTCCATGTCAGTCCGGCTTGATGGATGAAACTCTCCAGGCCTTGTGCACTGGCCATAACCGACAGTGCCCGTTGCAGCGCCGGAACATCGCTCAGCGCCTGCTTCTTCAGTAAGGCCGTCGCTTGAGGTCGCTGTGCCGCCGGAGACAGCGCATTCAGGCGAAGCTCCACCTTCTTTGCTCGCGCTCCTCTGTGCGCCTTCCACAGCAGGTACACGCCCTCCAGCAGCAGAAGCACTGCGAGGAAAACCAGCACCGACATGATTAGAAATGAATTGCTTCCGAGGGATTCCAGCATGATGGTCCTTATTGATAATGCTTCGTCGGGTCGAACATGGATTCTGGAAGAACAACGCCAAACGAACGCAATCGGTCAGTGAACTTTGGACGAATGCCGGTAGCATGGAAATGGCCCTGCACCGAACCGTCGCTGCCTATGCCGGTCTGCCTGAACGCAAAAATCTCCTGCATCGTGATGATGTCCCCTTCCGTTCCAGTAATCTCCTGAATGCTGGTAATTTTTCTTTTTCCATCAGGTAGACGTAGCGCCTGGATCACTACCGTGATTGCGGAAGCGATCTGCTGCCGTGCCGCCCGGTGCGGGAGATTTAGGTTGGCCATGCCGATCATGTTTTCCAGCCGAGCAAGGGCGTCACGCGGCGTGTTGGCATGAATGGTGGTCAGCGAGCCCTCGTGGCCGGTATTCATTGCCTGCAGCATGTCTACTGCCTCTGCCCCCCTTACCTCGCCGATGACGATCCGGTCGGGCCGCATCCGAAGCGCATTCCTCACGAGAGCGCGCTGAGTTACTTCTCCGGAACCTTCTATGTTCATCGGCCGGGTCTCCAAGCGAACGACATGGGGCTGCTGAAGCTGCAGTTCAGCTGCGTCCTCAATGGTGACGATGCGTTCCGATTCGGGAATGAAGCCCGACAGGATGTTAAGCAAGGTGGTCTTGCCGGCACCGGTGCCGCCGGAAATCAGCATGTTGACTTTTGCCTTGCACAGGCCTTCCAGCATGCTTCCCATCTCCGGCGTGAGGCTCTTGAGGTCATTGATCAGGTTTTCCATCCGTAACGGGATCTTGGCGAAGCGGCGTATCGACATCATTGGGCCGTCCAGTGCAATTGGAGGTATCACCGCATTAACCCGCGAGCCGTCGGGAAGGCGCGCATCTACCATCGGACTTGATTCATCGATCCGGCGGCCAACCAGCGACACAATCTTGTCGATGATCCGCATCAGGTGCTTATCGTCGGTAAACGTAACATTCGTGAGTTCGAGCTTGCCCTTGCGCTCGACATAGATCTGATCACAAGAATTGACCAGAATGTCGGAAACGGCCGGATCGGCCATCAAAAGCTCCAGCGGGCCGAAGCCCAGCATCTCATGCTGGATATCCCGTATCAGCAAGCGCCGCTCGGTATCATTGATGGCAGCTTGTTCATCCTGAAGAAGTCGCTCCGCGAGATGGGCAATCTCCTGGCGCAACGCTTGCGGAGACAGCGTTTCAAGCGCGGTCAGGTCGAACTTTTCCAGCATCTTCATATGGATGCGGCTTTTCAAAGTCTTGTATGCATCGTTGGCTCCCCGCCGCTCGGGGTGGCCGGCCGATTCGACAGCAACGGCATTCAGTTTTTCGCGAAAAGACATGATGTGCTTGCTCCATGACGTTGAATCGTATTCAAAGTGACGACAAGCGGCAGCGGCCCGCCGCGCCGCAGCCTGGGTCAGGCGCGCCTTAGCAGCTTGCCGAAGAAGCCGCGCGTCGCTTCCTGCCGGGGATTGAGTGCATTCGTGAAATCCGACAGGATGCGTGAAACCGTATTCGATCTCGCCACCTTGATCAGCGGGTCCCCCTGGTTGATCGAGGCGATTACATCTTTGTATGAATTTGGAACGGTGTGTATGCAAGCAGAACCAACTAAGCGGCGGATGTCCTCGATCCCGATCTCGGAACGTTTCTCGAACCGGTTCACAATGAGCTCGGTCTTTTCCTTCGGATATCCCAAGGCAGTAAAAATATCCATCAGTTTCTTGGCGTTGCGCACGTAGGGCAGGCCTGCCTGCAGGACCGGAAAAACCCGATACGCATGGTCGAGCGCCCTGATCGACACCGGGTCGATTGCGCGTGCCATGTCGATCACGACGAAATCGTACTGGGCGGCCGCAAGGTTAAGGATGGAATCGATATGCGCCGGCTTTACCTTGACGGCATCCGACGGGTCTTCGGGAGCCGCAAGGACACTGTAGTTATCGGTGATCCGGACGGTGCAGGCAGCAAGGAACGAGGCATCCAGCCTGCGAATGTCCTGCGCGATATTGGCGATAGTGGACAGCGGCGTGCCGTCGTGCAGAAAAGAGAGGGCATCGCCAAATTGAAGGTTAAGGTCAATCAACAGGACTTTTCGCGTTTCGGCCAACTGATAGCCCAGGTTGGTTGCGAGGAAAGTCGCGCCGCTTCCACCCTTGCAGGACATGAATGCCAATATCTTGGCCGCACTTTTGGACTGCCCGCCGGTCAGTTTTGCCGCAACCCTGCTGACCGCCGTCATCAGCGCCACGGGCGCGACGAGCAACGGAAGGACTTCACGCACGCCGGCGCGCATTGCCTCGAGCAGGAATGCCGGCGTCTGGTTCGCCGACAGCAGGATGACGGCCATTCCTGGATACTGCATTGTGATGTATTCCACCTGGCTAAGCACTTCCGTACAGGGGTGCTGTACTTCGATAAGGAGCAGATCGGGCTGTTCCTGCTCCGCGATTGCCCTTATTCTGCCGTTACTGCCTTCGACGGCAATAATGGAATGGGACTCGGCTTCCAATGTTCGGGCTGCATCCAGCAGACCGTCCTTGTTAGAAGAAATCAATGCAATTTTCATTTTTCATCCTGTGATTAGGAGCAGATCTCGCCGCTGTTGGGATCCTGTCCCATGACCTCCCTCGGCAGATAGGTGGAGAACGTCGGCATGGGAATCGCCGCCAGCGCATTTATTCCTGCGATCGGCGAAATCCATTGGTAGTTGAGGCTGGTAATCTGGACCGTCACGCCCTCGCAGTTGGAAAAATTGCATCCGGCAGGTTCCCACACCAACGTGATGTCGGAAATCTGCGGCAGCACGCGTTGCATTCGGGCGAGAACTGCGGCTTCGTTGAAAGTGTTGTCGCAGACGACGGCGTAGCGTGCCCCCATCCGTGCCGCTTCGTTTGCCGCACTCCAGGTAAAGAGCATGCGGCTGAAGTCGGTAATGCCCAGCAGGAACGTCAGGAAGACGATGAGAGAGAGCGCGAACTCGATGACGGTCGCGCCGGTTTGTCTTTTTTTCATGGTCCGGGTGCCCGCATCGTTGCGCTGATGTCACTGAAGTTGAAGTTCCCGAAATTAACCCCGATCACGCTCGCGAACAGCGGGCGGAAGGTGTAGCCCTGCACCGTAATGCTGACGGTATTGATGACCGGATTGCTTCCAACCACCTGCCACGTCGGATTAGCCACATGCGTTAAATTCAGCCCGAGGGCGAGCGGCGTCCCGGTTCCTGCCGTATTGCCGAAGACTACGAGGTTGCGCGCCTCGGTCATGCGGGTGCCCGGCGTTTGCACTGAAAGATACCGCACCGCATCGCGCATCGACTTGGCGATGGTGTTGTACTGGTAGACCGCCCGCCCGAACTCCGTCGTGATGAAGGTCAGCAGCAGCAGAAGCGGCAGGATCAGCGCCAGTTCGACCAGCGCGGCGCCGCGGTGATGATGAGTCATGGCATACCTCATTGGACAAGCACCGGAACAAGGGGGCCTGCCGATCCGCCTGGCAGGCCATTGGTTGTGCAGGGGCTGTTCGCCTCGCCTGCATTCCCCAAAAATTCGAGCTGCACGTCGGTCATCGGGATGCTGAGCGGCTGCAGCATCAGCATGCAGGCGTAGTCGATCACCTGGGATGAATCGTTGATGACAGGAACCACGGCTATCCGGCGATTGCTGCCGTACTGCCTGTGGCCGCCCGCCGCGTTGCCCGGCGCCGCAAGGCGCTGGAAGCTGTTCAGGCTGAGACCGGTAATGGTTTCGCAGCTGTTTGCGCCCCGCACCCGCGTGCCGGTATCCGCGCAGGAGGCATATTGCTGCCGCTTGCTGACGAAGTTTGCAGCGGTCGAATGGGCTCCTGCCGGCGTCGGTCCATCATAGGCATTGCGACCGCTCGGCCAGTTTGCCAATGTGTAGGAATAACCGGTGAAGTCGGGCCTGTTCACGGCGGGATCCCCAGCATTCCTGTAGATGCCGAAACGGTAGTTCCACACGTCGGCAACCGATGTCTGTACGCCGGGTGTGCCCAACTCGTCCCCGACCTCGGTTCCGCAGGAGCCCTCCAGTTCCGCTTCGGTTTGCGATGCGTTGTTGGAGCCGTCGAGGTTGGCCCAGCCGATCTCGCCGCCGGCGGATGCGTTCTGCGCCATGATGAGTGTCACCCAGTCGCCGCGGATGAAACCATAGTTCGGCGCCGTTCCGCCAGGCTTTGGCTTGAGCGCAACAGGGATCGGGCAGGTGGTCTGCGCGCTGGCGCGAGTGGCTACGGCCAGCGCCAGGACATTCTGCGTATTTGGATAAGTCGCCGGTGCGCCCGAAAATGCTCCCATCGCCTGTAGCAGCCACATCTGCACGCCGGTATGCGTGTGTTGGCATTGTACATAGACCGCATCCGCAGGAGTCGTCGTGTCGTCGTAGCCTGCATTCTTGAAGGTGATATCCGGATCGCTGATCTGGCCGCGGTTTCGCCAATCGGCAGACTGCAGGTCGACGCGATTCAGATTTCCGGCCGCAATGCCGGCACTACGTGCACGAGTTAAAGAATCCGGCGCCCTGTTCAGCTCCTGAGCAGCTGCAAGTGCGCAGCTATCCATGGCCGTCTGCAGTTCCGTTTTCACGATGAACAGGCGCCCGAAATCCAGGGCAATACCCATGAACCCCATCAGGAAAAGGAGGACCATGGCGGAGGTGACAATGGTGACCCCCTGCTGCCTATGAGTAGTTGGTCTCATGTCATTGCCTCTGTGTCGACATGATTGGATGAAGGTGCAATTTCATGACAAGCATGCTTCAGACGCATACTGCAGTCGTGAGGCAGGCTGAGGCCCGCTCAATGAAGCTGCCGAAGTTGTTGGCAATCGTAATTGCATCAAGCGCCAGCACCAGGGCAATCGAAATCACGGCGATGATCAACGCATATTCGACGACCTGAGCACCGTCTTCTTTCTGCAGGAATCGGAATGACATGGCAACGTCCTCGATAAATTGGTGCGCGCAATTAGAAGCGCCGATATACAGATTGCGCGCATCGATTGTTACAATGGCGGATGCGCGCTTCCGAAAAATTGCGCACCCGCCCATGCGACAAGGATAAAACCCAATTAGACGCAGTTTGCCGTCGTCAGGCAGGTTGTCACGCGGGTAATGAACGTTGCGAAGCCGCCGCCTGCATCGGTCAGTGCCTGCAATGCGATGACCAAAGCGATCGAAACGACGGCGATGATGAGTGCGTATTCGACGACCTGCGCGCCTTCCTCGTCTTTCATGAAGGAGCGGACGGAATTGTTGAGTTTGGCGATCATGTTGTTCATGGTTTTCCTTCTGGCGTAAGTTGTGGATAAATAACTGCTTCTACTGCTGGCTACTTCTTGTGTTACTACTGCGGCTCTACAAAAGCGACTGCATGCTGACCGGCTTGCACGAAGCTCCTCGCTACCTTCCGGGCAGTTTGAAACAGCGTGGCTGCACTACCTGCCACGCCCGATGCTTCCGCCGATATTGATCACATTGGTGACCGGCGGCGGTTCCTTGAACGTGCCTTGGTAGCGGATAACGGCTTCCCTCGCAGATTTGCCATCCATGCCGGCAACCTGGTCGGGATCATTGCCGGCATCCGGATTGATCGTCATTTTCATGCGCGCCTGGCGCACCGCGTCGCCGAACTTGGCGTCATAGTTGGGTGTGGTCGAGCATCCGCCCAGCATGGCAATGAGTAGGATTACAGTGGTCTTCTTCATGTCCTTCTCCGATTACTTGCTCTGAGAAATTCCGTCAGGTTGGGTTGCCTTGGCCTCGCTTTCGCCCTCGGCTTTTCCAAGGAAAAGGACTTCCGCAGGATTGGGCACGACGTGGTTGTCGGTCGGCAGGACGACATCCGAGGTGATGGGCTTGACGAGTCGCGGCGTCACTACGAAAACCAGCTCCGTCTTGTCGTTCTGAAACTCGGTCGACCGGAACAGTGCTCCGAGGATTGGCACCTCGCCCACGCCCGGGAAGCGGCTGATGGTTTCCGAGACGTTATTCTTGATTAATCCTGCGACCACGAAGCTCTGTCCATCGTTGAGCTGTACCGTCGTATCCGCGCGCCGCGTCGCCATGGAGGGTAGCACCGCGGTGAAGCCGTTAAGGCTGGTGAATGGCGATCCGGTTTGTGACAGTTCGGAAACCTCCGAAGTCAGCTTGAGGTTGATCCGCGTATCGCCCAGCACGGTCGGCATGAACTTCAGGCCGACGCCGAATTCCTTTTCTTCCAGCGTGATCGTCTGGCCGCCGGCCATGGTGTTCTGTGCAACCGGAATAAAGATCTTGCCTCCGGACAGAAAGCTCGCCTGTTGGCCGCTGATGGCCATGATGTTCGGCTCGGCCAGCACGCGTACGAGACCATCCTTTTTTTCCGCATCCATGCCAAGCAGCGAGGCATCGTTGACACCGCTGATCTGGGCGTCGAAGGGACGGCTTCTTTCGAGCTCCCATGTCAGGCCCGGCTTGTAGCGTTCGATTACTGCCGGGCCGCCGCCGACGATGCCGGAGATGATCCTGGAGCGTCCAGTTGAGCTGGAAAGGCGGGTAAAATCAAGACCGAATCTATCGAGAAGTGTCTTGCTAACTTCGGCAATCTTCACTTCCAGCATCACCTGCTGCGGTGCGGCGACGCGCAGCATGTTGACTATCTTCTTGCCGTCGCCGTACGAAGTAGCGAGGCTCATCACCTGGTCCAGAACCACCGCATTAGCAACCTCGCCTGTCAGGACAAGTGCGTTCTCGGCACCACGGATCTTGATGCCGGTTGCTTCGGGCAACAACTCGGCCAGTTTCGACTGAAGCGTGTTAGGGTCGAGCGTCACAACTACGTCCTTGATTGCACACCTGCCATCCGACCCTTGCAGAACAAGATTCATCGATCCCGATTTTTTTCCGAGGACAAACAGGTCGGTCGGACTGAGCAGCGTGATATTCACATCGGCGACGCCATCCGGCGACGCTTGTTGCGAAGCGGATGCGGACTTGCTGTCCTTGTCATCCTTGTCGGCGTCCACCGGGCTGCCTGCGCGGCTGCTGGACAGTCCGCCGACGACCATCCGGACTGCAGGAAAATCCAGCTTGACGACGGTCGATTTCCCGAGCGTGACGGAAGTCGGCTGATCCACTGAAACTGACGAGCATGGCTTCAATCCTCCGGCTGGAGCTGCCGTCTGTCTTGTCGACGTGGGGCTGGCGGCATACGCATGGCTGATGACTGCCAGTGCGGCGGCGACCGCGATGCTTGAATATCGCTTGTTCACTTTGAACGCTCCTGAAGACGGTTATTGTTGGAAGCAGTTGAGTGACCGCGTACCATGCTGGATGACTTCGACGCATTGCGCCGGCTGTGGCTTGGGCGGGCTCGCAGGCTGGGTTCTTGCCTTCTGGACTATCTGCACAACTTTCGCCGGCATGGGATCTTTTTCGCCGAAGAGCTCTTTCTTCGTTACTCCACTCGTGGCGACCGGGGCTCTGTCCACTTGATTGCGCAGTACGAGCGAGAGGGTGCCGACGCTACGCGCAAGGTCGAGCTTTTCGGCGTCTTCCGGAGCCAGTTCCAGGGTGACTGCGCTGACCACCTTCGGCGTGGTGGCATCACGGCCGGCTTCCTGCGCGACTGCCAGCACTAGGACCTGTTCGAGCACGGTCTTGCTGATCTGCTTGGTGTCCTCGCTGCGGCCTTCCTTGTCGCGCTGCGTATTAAGCACCACATCCACATAATTGCCCGGAAGGGCGAACCCTGCGACTCCCACCACATCGTTCACGCGGACAGTCATGGCACGTTTGCCTTCGGCGATGACTGCCGACAGGCCGCCCCGTGTTCCTACCGGCGCGAGCTTGCCGTCAAGGATCGCCTCTCCGCGAAGCAGGCTGACCTTGGCGACGCGTTCCTCCAGTTCCTTGATATCCCGGAAGGCGCCGTCGGGGATCGAGCCGCTCGGCCAGTCCACGGTCGTCAGCATTTGCTGGTTGATCCTGCTGCCGAGCTGGATATCGACAGCGGCGACTACTACCTTGTTGGAAGGGATATTCCCGTGTCTCGAGACCCAGCCTGCCGCATACACGGCTGCAGCCAGGCCGGCCATCACTGCCAGCAGCAGCAATCCGATTGCTTTGATGTTTTTCATTTTCCGCCCCGAGTTGCTGTTATTGATTCAGATGAATCCGAAATGCCTTGCTACGACATACCCTGCGGTCCCGACAAAGATGCTGACGCCGTATGGCAGTTTTCCGACAGACTTTTTCCGCGCGTCGATGCTTCCTGCACCCACTCCTGTCGCGGCCGAAACAATCATCATTTCGGCAGTGGTTCTAATATTGCCCATCATCTGGCGGAACACTCTGCGATGCACGGCGAAGAGAATTGCCGCGACGCCGCCGGCAATGAAAGTGGAGACCGCTGCGGAAAAGACATCGGTCGTGCCGAGGAAGGCACCTGCCATGGCCATCAGCTTGACGTCGCCTGCGCCCATGACACGCATCGCATACAAAGGCAGCATGATGAGGAGGCCTACAGTCAATCCGCCGATTGCCCACAGAAACCCATGACCGGGACTGAACGGGACCGCCACGCTGTAGGCGAGAGCGAACGCGGTCCCGCCGAACGTCAGCCAGTTGGGAATGCGGTAGGTGCGGATATCGATGCATGCCCCTATCGCAAGCAGCGCAATCATCAGTCCGGTGCGGGGTTCCAGCACGAGTAACGCGAGAAGTTCAGAAATTGCATAAAATTCTTGCATCTTGCTCTCATCCCCGGGTTCGTTGAAGTGATGCAGACTCCAATATGGCCAGCAATGCAAGTGCGCCTATCACGATCACCAGCAGACCGACCAGTGCAGCTTCCAGCAGGGTCGCACCGTCTTCCTTGCATAGGAAGACGGCAATCCAGCTGATCCAGGGATCGGATATATGCATGCTGTGCTCCAATGGCAAATGGGTTTGCTTATCATCGACCGCCTTATGTCGCCGATCGCTGATGCCTGAAGTCATTCTAGAAAACCGTTGTCGCACATGCATGAGCCATACCGACTGAAATGCACATGACAAAGCGCGTATTTTTTTAGTCAAGCCATGACATTCCGACTACATAGAAAAATGAAACATCAATGGCAGCGAAGCTTCGGCTGAAAGCACGTGTATCGACGTGACAGGTCGAAGAAAGGAGAAGGTGCCTGTATAAAAGGCTTGTTGACCGAACTGCAGAACGTATGCGGTTACTAGCTTCCAAGCGCAGCTTGGGCTGGCTGAACGCGATACCTCATGGGGGATATTTCAGAGCCTATTGAGAGTGCAGAGTACCACTTAAGATCATGCGTAGTCGATGATCTGTAAGTCATTAAGAGAGCTTTTGCCAAGCGGAGTAATTCTCAGCGCAATCGATGGATATCCTTTAAAACTTAAAATGTGGCATTCACTTAGCGATACAAGCCCTGATCAGCATCAGCCTCGGCGGAAAATGGGCAGGCAATATCCCGTTGAGTGCTCATCAGCGATGTCGCCCTAGATACCGAGCTTGTGCTTGCATGCATAAACATAGAGTTCGAGTCGATTGGCAACATTGAGCTTGCAGTAGATCGACGTCAGGTGATTGCGCAGCGTGTGCTCCGACACGAACAGCTCCTTGGCCAACTCCCTGTTGTGCAGGCCGCCGCACTGGACCAGGGTGCCGATGACCTTGAGTTCTTTCTGCGTCAGCGCTGCGTGCGCGTCATTTTTCTCCGGCTTCTTCTGCGGGCTTCCCAGCATTTGTCCAAATACCCGACCCAGCGTTTCCCTGTCAAGCCATAGTTCGCCGTCATGCACCTTTTCAATTGCCTTGAGTACCAGTTCTGCATTGGCATCCTTGCGCAGGATGCCACGCGCGCCGCGTGCAACGGCCATGTCGAGCAGATCTCGGTCGCGTACGCCGGTCAGTGCGATGACACGGGCACTGTTTCGTTGCAGAATTGCCGGGAGAATGTCAATGGAACTTTCACCGTTCAAATCGAGATCGAGCAGAATGATGTCAACATTCGCTTGTTGGCAACTAGAAAGCACCTCGTCGCAGCTCGATGCAGTTGCCACGATCTGCATTCTGCGGAGCGACGACTCGATAAGCTTCGTCAATCCCCACAGCATAGTCTGGTGGTCATCGACCAGCATGACGCGGATTGCAGATGCATTGTCGGACATAATCCCCTCCCATTCCGTTTCAGAACGGTATATCAACGCTTACGGCCGTACGGCCCCGATCGTCAATGCCTACTTCGACCCTTCCACCTAATGCCTGCACGCGCTGCGTGATTGAGCGCGGCGTGAATTCCCCCGGCGGATCCTCGGCGGCGTCATTGATGATCCTGATCTTTAGTGCATCCCCGATTTGTTCAACCGAGACTTCTCCGCACTGCGCCAGCGTGTGGCGACAGATATTGCTCAATCCCTCCTGCACGATCTGGGTAACTTGCCCCATCATGCGGTCGCTGAGTGCGACATCGCTGACATCAAGCTTCACCTCAAGTCCGTACAGCCGCCTGAGCTGCACGATCTTGCGCTGCAGACTTTCAAGCAGCAGCGGCCGCAAGGGCGGCTGATGTTGTGCAACCGTCGAGGCAAAGTGGCGCAGTTCGGTGATCACCTCGTCCGTGACCCCGATGAGAGAATCGATGTCCGGAATCAGCGGATTCTCGCGATCGGCCTTACGGCGCAGCGCATTGAGTCCAAGGCGGATGCCCATGTAGGGCTGGATTGCACTATCGTGCAGATCGAGCGCCACGCGCTTTCTTTCTTCGCAGGCGGCCTGCGATGCAAGCTGGTCGAGCAACTCGATGGTTTCCACCGCAGGAAACGCTTGGGCCACGATCTGACTGAGAAATTCAGCATCGTCCCGTCTTAACTGATCCGGCACATCGATCAGAAACAAGCGTCCTTTCCGGACATGTAACTTGACCGGAAGACTGATGAAGCTTTTCGCGTCGAGTAGTGCCGCGATGCGCGAGTGAGCGATCGTTTCCAAGGGCGCCCAGCGCAATGTCTTGAGATCGCATTGTTCTCCTCGTGGCCGCCATGGAACGAGCGGGCTGGGTGCGTAACGGACCAGTTTTCCCGGTTGCAGGTCGAGAAGGGACGCAATGAGTTATCGTCAGAAGTTGTGTATGACGTGAGGGAGTGAGGCGGCGTATTCTTGATGGTTCTTCCGGAATCATCAACCTCTTACAAGGAAAGAATACGCCTTGAAGCAAGATAACGTAATCGGACTCAAGAGTCCAGGGGTGCCCTCGGCAGCAACCGATGCGCTGACGGATCTGTTGCGGGACGGCGCCCGGCAGATGCTGGCCGCCGCCATCGAAGCCGAAGTCCAGGAGTTCCTGGCTCGACATCAGGGACTGCAAGATGAACAGGGCCGGCAACGCCTGGTCCGCAATGGCTACCTGCCGCAACGAACGATCCAGACTGGACTGGGCGATATTGAAGTCAAGGCGCCACGAGTGCGGGACCGGGCGAAACAGATCAGGTTCAGCTCGGCGATATTGCCTCCCTATCTGCGTCGTACCAAGACCATTGAAGAGCTGCTGCCGTGGCTGTATCTCAAAGGCATATCGACTGGGGACTTTAGCGAAGCCATGACATCGCTACTGGGGCGTGATGCGTCGGGTTTGTCGCCCTCGACGATCAGCCGCCTCAAGGACAGTTGGAAGGACGAACATGGCCGCTGGTGCAAACGCAGTCTGGCCAACAAGCACTATGTCTACCTGTGGGTCGATGGCGTGCATTTCGGTGTACGCCTGGAAGATGCCAGCCAGTGCATGCTGGTGGTCATTGGCGCCACCGCCGAGGGCAAGAAGGAACTGGTTGCCATTGGTGACGGCTATCGGGAATCGGAAGCCTCATGGAAGGAAGTGCTGCTGGACCTGAAGGCGCGCGGCCTGAAGGTTGATCCGAAGTTGGCGATTGGCGATGGCGCCCTGGGTTTCTGGAAAGCGTTGCCGCAAGTATTTGGCCATACCCGAGGCCAGCGCTGCTGGGTCCACAAGACGGCCAACGTGTTGAACAAGCTGCCCAAGAGTCAGCAACCCAAGGCCAAAGCCGCACTGCAGGACATCTGGATGGCAGCCAGTCGGGAAGACGCGCATCGGGCGTTTGACAGCTTCATCGTCAACTACGAAGCAAAATATCCGAAAGCAGTACAGACGTTGGTGAAAGACCGAGACGCCATGCTGGCCTTTTACGACTTTCCAGCTGAGCACTGGGTTCACATTCGAACAAGCAATCCGATTGAATCGACGTTTGCCACGGTGCGGCTGCGTACGGCAAAGACGCGAGGCTGTGTGTCACGCCAGAGCATGCTGGCCATGGTCTTCATGCTGGCAAAGAGTGCCGAGCGCGGCTGGCGCAAACTCAAAGGAGCACAACGTCTAGCAGAGGTCATTGCCGGCGTTGAGTTCAAAGACGGAGTGCCGGAAGACGCCAAGAAAATCGCCGCTTGACCCAAGAATATCATCCACAACAATTGACATTAACTCGGACGCAATCGCATCCCTCTGCACCGTCCTGAGGCCGGATCCCGCTTTCTTTCGGCTCGCCTTGTGCACGGTTACGGACGTTCCGTCGCAGTGTTCAAGCAGCAGAATGCAACGCCGGGCGCGGTAGAAACGGCATATCTGCCAGAGGATGGATTGCAAAGTACGTTCGGCTCCGAAACGTGGATTAGATATCTGACTGACGTCACGCAGCAGTTCCAGCCGTCGTTTCAGCTGGATTTTTGCCTCTCCCCAATAAGCACTGAGATAACCGAGCGAAAGCAGAAATGCCAGCCGCATCAGCAGGCGCGGCAAGTCGGAGCCGACCAGCAGGTGTGCCACCGTCAACAAGCCAGCAGAGACGATGGTCAGTAGCGCACCTTGCTCAAAGCCGCGACTGAAGGATCCTGCAAGCACGGGAAATAGGAATGCCAAAAAAAAGAGGCTGCTAGCGCCCCCGGTGAGACTGACAAGCAGCGCGAGCCAAACGACATCAACCCATACCATGCCGCCGGCCAGCCTCGAGTGAAGGGACTGCTTGGTCAACACTAACCCGAGAACGGAGTAAGTTAAATAGAATAAGCAGACAATCGCTGCGAGGTTTTTGCCATGTGACAGTACTTCTATTGAATACACAGAGGTAAGCAAGGCCGCCGCCAGCGCAACCCGGATCGATCCGATCACGGTTGCGTCATTTGTTTCAAAGCGCGGTCCTTCCGCCATAAATGCATGATCAGAAAGCGAGAGTTCTTTTATTGAATGGCCTTCCATTCGAGGCATCTGCCGCATGATGCGTTACCCCATTCAAGTAGATCGAAGTTCCTAATTTTTCTCAACGAGAATTTATGGTAATTTTGCTGGAATGCATGTGCTTGATGCATATCAGTGGTTGGAAATGAAATTGGAACCGGAAGTTAAAAAGCGGATCGCTTTCTGTCCGCCAATGGACCAATTCTGAGAAAAGTTTTAGTAAGGCAAATTTTGGAACGTCAGCACTAAAATGGGGAGTGTTTTTTGACGTGATGGTAATGAATAATATTGGTTTGATCTGTTAAGGCTCCTTTTACCCTGAAGCATTATGCACAATACGAGCGGAGCGGCGTGCTAAGGTCTGACGGAGCAGGGTGCTTAGTAAATATGTAGTTCAATGATGGGTGACATTTCCAACATCCGATGAATTGCATAAGGGAAACTTTTAACATTATGCGACTTTACGTGATGGAGAAATCTATGGAGGAAGCGTTACGCGCATGAGTCAGAAGCTTAACGATCCGACGTACCCGATGCCTGCCTGAGCAATACGCTACAAACCGAAGTTGAACATACCCGCCTTTGCGAAGAGATTGATCGCCCGTCATGGCACCCAGGGATACACCCATACCGTTTGACGCCGATAACTCGCCCGGCAGCTGTATGCCTGCCGCTCGCAACGATTGGCGCAATGGTGACGCAGATTCCATGTCGGCACGGACCACAACAGAGTCCACCTCAGATGCCGGATATACGACTGCAGGCTCCTCCCTCATGTCATTCCTGTCGATCAGTCCCTTGTACTTTGGAGGGAGTCCATATACGTTGGTTAGACTGCCGTTTAACGAGCGCATACTTAACAGGTCGGCAGTATTCATGAACCAATCTTCGATGTACTTGATGCGGCGGGAAGCAATACGCTAAACGATACGGCAGAATAGTTGATTTAACTGTATGTCTGCTTAGCGTTCTTCTTGTGCCCTCCTTAGCACTTCGGCGACCAACTCATTGGAAAGCCGGTAACCAAAGCTAATCCATTGATCCAAAACCGGACCGACAGCTGGAATTAAACCACGGTTTTTTGCCGTCAGCAAAATACCGGCACTGCCAACCACGGAAAGGTTGTGCCGCCGCGCGACAATTCGTCCCAGACGTTCGTCAAGCAAAATAGGGCAGTTCTGTTTCAGAGCAAGCGCAATAGCCGCCTTTTCACCTGCATCAATCGGGGTGACTTCGAGCGAAGTCGGGAGCGCAGGATCATCAAGACGCGTGATTATGCCTTTAGCGACTGCTTGTTGAATTCTCTGCGCCCCTGGTTTGGACAGATCGTGAACGCATTCTTGCCACACAGTGTGCGGGACGTGAATGGTGCCGGCAACATCTCGCACCAGATCAAGGTAGTCGGATCGCGCAAATGCAATAAGAGGGCTCGAATCAGCAACAATAAGAGTCATTGTTCTAGCAGTTTCAACTCTTCATCGAGCTCAGTAGGATCGTACTTAACCGCTGGGATACCGATAGACCCGAGAATTTCGATAAACGCTTCCTGGGAAAGTCCGGCAAACCGTGCTGCCTTGGCAAGTGTCAGCACATCCGTTGCAAACAACTTGACGGCGACATCCAGCTTTACCCCGTGCTGAAGCAGGAATTCGTCGAATGGAACCGTTAAAAAGATCGGTTCACCGTGTTTGGCAACGACCGCCATTTCGCCAGACTCGGCAGCGCGTGTGATATCGCCAGTACGCTCGCGCAGATCGCGGACAGAAAATGTTTGCATAAGACCCCCATTGTGCCATCAAATGATAGCACAATATCTTGGTGGGACTTAATGCATAGTCACCGATGCGTCATCGGTCATTCTGCGGTATTTACGGTCAAGTTGACTAAAATTGGATAAAAGCAACTACGGACCATAACCATATTTATGCCGATCGTTATTTCTGGAACAGATCGGATGCAGGACCGCACATGGAGTCTCGGAGGGGACTGGATATTGTATAAAAGAAATTTCTAGACATTATGCGTATCCTGCTAGGGTTACGCAACGATATGCAACGTGATTCGCTCCACGACACTTGGGGCAGCCCACACGCAGGGGCAAGGCGATAGTCGATATTGACGGAAGGCTGGTCAAGATCCAAATACTTAGTGAATCTATAAGAGTCCGTTCTGATCAGAATGAAGCTATCTCCTGTACAAACAGCTGGAGAACGATCAGCAATGGGTGATGGCAGTCCCGCGCGATTTGCGCTGTTGCGTCCAACCCGACGATAGACGGCATGTGTTGGAAGATGTCTTCGTATTGCACGCTGGGGTGTCACCCTGCGCTTCTTTCGAAGTGTGGCGGTCATTACTAACTCTCTGATTTTTAACGACGTATGAACGGCGTGAAGGCGTTGGTACGGCATTTGCCATGCTTGTATTGGCCAGTAGGCTTTTCATGGTGCTGGCCTTATCCCAATCTACCAATGTAGGAGAAGGCAAATGAACGACAACACGGTGTGTATGCGAGAAATAGCATTTCTCGCCACGATTCTGGTGCTTGGCCCTAGTTTGGCACGAGCCGATGCATTTACCGTCATAGATCAAAATGCGAGTCTCAAAGTCACCATAAATGAACCTGGAACTCCTCTGGGAATCCCCAATGATCCGGTACAGTTCACTCAGACGCTTGAGTGGATCGTAGACGGGCGTCGGATATTGGTCTATCCGTCGGCGCCATCAAGCTGGCTTGATATAGGCCATTTTCATCCTGGTAGCCATGTCGGTGTCCATCAGCTACATGCTCAAGGTCCCATGCAGGGCTATGCCAGCAGTCCAAGTCAAGGTACGGTGGTCGGGGGCATCGTCTATACCGTTGAGGGAAAACAGCCAGGTGGCTGCCTGTCCCGCATTTGGGAAAAAATAGATATCGTCAATAAAACGGCAGACGCTATAACGCTACCATTGTCTGGTATGGGATGGAAGCCTCAGGGTGGTGCCCATCAATCCGGACTTGAAATGCCGGATTGGACGGGACGGGATATCAGAGGAACGACGACGGTTTACCTGCAAGGTAGCGCTACAACTGGCCCGTCGATCATAAGCCCGCCCTACGCGCCAGTGGCAGTCTTGCCGGTGGTCGTCTTTTCAGGATACAACCCGCTAAGTCAGAGTATCAGCGTGCAGGCCGGTGCCACGTTGACAATCATTACAGAACTCCGGGACTGTACAGACGTGGCTCCCACCGAGTCGGTGCCGCCTTAAGATAAATAGACTATTGGACAGCGGGCCCCATTGTAAAGACCGACACTGCATGGCTGAGGTGCATGGCTTGTTCATGCAAGGTACCTGATGCGGCGGCAGCCTGCTCAACCAGCACTGCGTTTTGCTGAGTCACTTTATCCATGTGGCCAACCGCATCATTGACCTGCTGTACCCCCAACGCCTGTTCATTGCTTGCCGCCGCAATCTCATCGACTACATGCGACATGCGGGCGACCGCATCGACAACCTGAGCCATGGTAACTCTGGCACCTGTTACGAGGTTGCTACCCGCGTTCACTTTTTCAACTGAGTCGTCAATCAGGTGCTTGATTTCTTTTGCGGCGGCGGCCGAGCGCTGTGCTAATCCACGCACCTCTGCCGCAACTACTGCAAAGCCACGACCGGACCCTCCTGCACGAGCTGCCTCAACCGCTGCGTTCAATGCCAAGATGTTGGTTTGAAAGGCAATGGCATCAATGGTGCTAGTAATTTCAGCGACACGTTTGGCTGAATCAGATATGGCATTCATAGTTGCGCCCACATCGGCAACGGCAGCATCGCTACGTCGAACGACAGCATGGGTTTCTTCCGACAACAGCCTTGCTTGCTGCGCATTGCTGGCATTTTGACTTACTGTCGCAGCAAATTGCTCCATGCTCGATGCCGTTTCTTCTAGGCTTGCCGCCTGTGTTTCGGTACGCGCCGAAAGATTCACGTTGCCTGCGGCGATTTCTCTCGTAGCCTGGTTGATTGTAGTAACGTTTTCTCGGATGTCGCCAATTGCAGCAAGCAGGTTGACCTGCATTTGGCCCAGTGCGCGCAATAATCTCCCGCCTTCACCATTGCATTGTGGCAGGGTTCGTTGTGTCAGGTCGCCGCCGGCGAGCGATTTCGCTAGATCAATAGCATCCCCCATTGGTCGCACAACGCCACGATCTATGTAGGCATACAGGGCAATGTTGAGCAGGCCACCGACCACCGCCGCATACAACATCCATTCGGGAATGGCGGCGGTAGTGAGCAGCAGATGTAATAGTGCAAACGCAGCGACGACGACCTGTGGCAGCGATGTTAATGCAATGCGTACTCGCATGGAGAGTCGGCCACGCCGTAGCAATGCCGATAAAGCAGATTTACGAACCAGGCGCCCTTGAGCCAAGGTGATCGTACTTTGGCTACCTTTGTTGATTTCAGCGTATGCAGCTATTGCGGCATGTATCTGCTGGCGCGTTGGCTTGGTTCGCACCGACATGTACCCGACGATTCGTCCGCCTTCGGTAATTGGCGTGACGTGGGCAATTACCCAGTAATATCCGCCATCCTTACGTCTATTCTTGACCGGCGCGCTCCATATTTCCCCGGCTTTGAGTGTTTGCCACAAATCGCCAAAGGCGCCCTCCGGCATGTCTGGATGGCGAACGATATTATGCGGCGCACCCATCAATTCGTCTTCGTCGAAACCGCTGACTTCTAGAAAATAGGGGTTGATATAGGTGATGCGGCCTTTTAGATCGGTCTTGGAGACAATAGGACGATCATCCTGTAGCACGTATTCGCTATCATTGACGGGCAGGTTCTTTCGCATTGTCTCTTCCTATTTGACATTAGGTCGGCTCGATACAATGCCCCCTAATTTCCGGTTGTCTTGCTGCAATACAGCGCATGGAAGGCATTACATCGATATTGCACCAAAGAAACTTTGATCTAAGTCAAAGTTTGGAGGCCGCAGTTTGAGCGTAGCGAGAACACTACGTTTTGCTACGTATTGGTATTTCTTGCTTCAATTAAGAAAGCAAAGGTTGGGTAGCTCCCACGAGATGGAACTCGTCATAGAGCAAACATTAAACATTATGGCAACGTTGGCAATGCGATACGAAGTAACTGTGGAACGTAGGTCTGGTAACGAAAACAGTCCCGTCATTGAAAGGGGAGTGCCCAACCGCGCTAACGCCCGGAAGGTGCAATTCCTCCCGTTTAACCCGGTTGACAATTACCGTAACGGGTCGGGGCGAATGATGGGCTCGAACACGAGTTCTGGCAGGATCACCTCCCACTGTTCGCACCGGAGCGACGCCTGGAACGTCGGATCGCTGTCCTTGCGCCGTCTTACGATGACGCTGTTCACCTTGCCAGACAAGAACCGCATGCCATCGGGAATCCGAAACGATCGCGCGAGGCGGCCGACGACGCGGCGCTTGTCGTCAATAATCTCCCATTGCTCGGCGTTCTGCTCGATCGTAACCGGGCTGTCGGCGGATAGCGACGCAATCGCGGCATGGAGAGGATCCTGTTCATGGCGCCGACCAGCATAACCGAGATCGACATGTTTCAATGGCAGACGCAGGTAGCGCCTGCGTAAAGCTTGTTGCGGCAGCAACGGCCGCGGTGGCCGGCGAATCATGACAGCTGGATTCGTAAGCAGCTCCTCGCAGAACCCTTGGCGACCATCGAGCCTGGCTAGAATTAGTGTGCTGCGCGCACGGGTCATGGCAACGTAATAGAGCCGCCGCGGCGCATCGCCATCCTCAGATGGACCTGAGCGTCGCCAATTGCCGTCCAATACTGCGACATGGTCGAACTCTAGGCCCTTGGCACGGTGCGCCGTCAACAACAGCAATCCGTTTTGCCGGCGCCTGACCTCTTGCCCCCATTCCGCCAGCCACTCGATAAAATGATCCACCAATACTTCGGCATGCGTTGTCTCAGCTGCATAGTGCTCGGCAGCTTCCAGGAGTAGGGTCCACCAGGGATTGATCGGCTGCCCCATCAACCATGACTGGATCTCGTCGATGGTGACGATGGTTCCCGGGCGGCCACGCAGCCATGCGACCAAGGCGCGCGTTTCCCGCAGCTGCCAGCAGTGTCCTGTGTCCTCATCTGCCATCTGCACCGGTATGTCGTGCTGTTCGCAGTAGGCACGCACTGGGTCAAGGGTCTTCCACTCGCGCGCGATGATGGCCATGCGGGACCAATCCCGCTCTGGTGAGAGCTCGAAGAGGCGACGCATCTCGGCCAAGACGGCCTCTGCTTGGGACAAATCGTCTTTACCCGCCTCGACGATCAACACCTGTCCACGCCCGACCGGGTCCAGCTTCGTCCAAGCCCCTCCAGCGTCTTCACTGCCGCGCCTGTGGTTGACGGTGATTGGGTGGTCAGCTTTCATCCGGTTCAGGGCAGGTGCGATGACCTGGTTCGATGCCGCGATGATATTGCCGGTCGATCGGTAGTTCTCGACCAGAAATACCGGTTTAGCAGCGTAGTCCTCCTCGAAGCGGCGAATGAACTCCACGCTGGCGCCGTCGAAGGCATAAATGTTTTGATCGTCGTCCCCGACGGCGAACAGCGAGAGACGGCCATCCTCCTCGGAACGGGCGCGACCCGCCAATGCCGCGATGAGTTCATATTGGTCCGGTCCGATGTCTTGGTATTCATCGACCAGGATCCATCGGAATGAAGCGAGTAGACGATCGCGCAAAGCATCGGCCTCGTCGATGGCCGCGCCTTCGCCCTTGAGCAACGCCACCGCCTCGCGCATGACCGATTTGAAGGCTTGTTCGTCTTTTGCCGCATGCGTGCGGAAGCTGGTCCCGGTGAGGCGCATGGCGAATGCGTGGCAAGTCATGACCACGACGCCTTTCGCATCATCACCAATTAGACTTGCCAAGCGGCGACGGATCTCGACGGCGGCGTGGCGGTTATACGCGAGGGCCAGAATGCCGCGGGGATTTTCTCGTCTGACCCGCACCAGATAGGCAATCCTGTGCACCAAGACCCGTGTCTTGCCAGAGCCGGGGCCAGCCAGCACCAACACATTGGTTTGCTCACGGTCATCGGCGACGATGCGCTGCTGTACCAAGTGGTTGAGGCTGTCGACGATCGCTGCGTAGGAGGCGGGCAAGGTCTGCTGCTCCAGTTCCTTTTGCTTCAGTGGCAGCCAGCGGCGCAGAAACTCCTCCTTATTCAACTTGAAGTAGTCGTTGGCGAGGCGTAGCGCGTCGTTCATTTGTTGCAGGCCGCGCTGCGCATATTCCGCCATGACGTGAATTTGCACGACCTGCTCGTCGTAGTGCATCTTCAGAGGCGCAAAGTCGGCTTTGATAAAACCGCGTCGCTCGCTACCCAGCCGGATGGTCATCGCCGGTCTAAAAACAGCCAGGCCTTTGTTGAGCCGGATGATGTCCTGTTCGTGTAGCCAGAGTAGGGCACGGTCTAGCAGCTTGGCGGAATCCTTGACCTGGCTGATCAAAACGACATCGGTCTTGAGTGCGGCATGCAGGGCACCGAGAGTGGTTTCGGCCAGCAAATCTGTGCCGCGCGCGCCGGAGGGCAAGACCGAGATCAAGTGCTGCAGGACCAGGGCGGCCGCCTGGCGTCGCAAGTCCGCGGTCCTCGCCAGGTGTGTCCAATCGCGCTGCAACGTGACTTGGATGTTCTCAGCGTCGAGCCGACGCAGACGCAGGCTCCCTAGGCCACCATCTTCGTTACGACCATCGCTCGCGATGCTGTTGATCAGTCGGGAAACCTTGTCGGGGAGGGCACCGGTGTGGCCTTGGTCTTTGAGCGCCTGGGTGGTATGCCGTAGCTGAAGCAACGACGTTTCCCCCTTTTGCAGGTCTGGAGCGACTTCCCGCATCAGATCGATGAGGCCGTTTTCCAGGGCGATCGCTTCCTCCAGCCGCTTCTGGGAGGAGCGATTGACTCCACTGTGCACGAAGGCGGTCAGGCCGGTGTCGTTGCTGGCAATACCCAGCCGCTCGAGGTCATAGAGCGCGGTGCGCAGCTTGTCAGCGGAGAGGCCGGCTATACCCATCAACTCGTCGGTGGAAATGCCCTCGTCGGCCTCAGCCGACAGCATGGCGTAGATAATGGCCAACAGTTGGCGACGGTAATCGTCGAAAAGTGCTTGCTTCTTCAGCTTGTCTCTTGCCTCGTCCATCGTCGCTATCCGCAGCGACGATGGGAAGACTTGAACGTGGTTTTCGTCACGGGTCAGAAGCGCAGCTTCCTCCAGCCAGGAAATGGCGGTCCTGACCCGGGTGTCGTCCGTGGCCGAATCGCGCTCGAAGTCACCCTCTGCGTCTTCCGCAAGGATCTCACCCGCGGTCGCGATTACCTCTCCGGTTGCCTGCTTCTTGCGCTCCAGCGCACGTAGGGACTTAAGGACAGCCTGGATTTCCTTCTGAGTCAGCCGCGAGCGCGCCGACATGCTGAACTGGCGCTCCACGTCCTCAGCTGTGTAGAGCGCGATACAGCGTGCGGGTGCCCGGTCGCGGCCGGCGCGCCCAGCTTCCTGCAGGTAGTTTTCCAGAGAGCCCGGCATGTCGGCGTGGATCACCAGGCGCACGTCCGGCTTGTCAATGCCCATGCCGAAAGCATTGGTGGCAGTAATGACCCGCAATTCCCCCTCCACGAAGCGTCGTTGAACGTCTTTCTTGGTCTCGGGCGGCAGGCCGGCATGGAAAAAGTCGGCTGCCAAGCCTTTCTTTTGCAGGTATTTGGCGATTTCCTCGGTCTGCTTACGGGTGGCGCAGTAGATGATCGCGCCGCCGGGCATGTCTTCGGGCAGTTCGCTCTGCAATATCTGATGCAGGTGGGGAAACTTGTCCGCCGGTGTGGTCGGCACCACTGCAAAATCAAGGTTGTCGCGGCTCGCACCACCGTCGAACACGGTCAATTCGATACCAACCTTGGTGCGAAAGTGCTCAAGCATGTCTGCGACCACGTCTGGCTTAGCCGTGGCAGTCAGGCAGAGTACTGGGGCGGCGACGTCCACCTTTGCCGATTCCCGAATGAAGCGGCCGACGTAACGGTAGTCGGGACGGAAGTCATGACCCCACTTTGAAATACAGTGCGCTTCGTCCAATACCCACATGCCAATCTCGCGTTGCGCCAGCACCTTACGTACGGCCTTGCTGCGTAGCTGTTCAGGCGCGACGATGAGAATCCCGACGTCGCCCAGCCGCACCCGGTCGAGCACGTCGGCGCGCTCCGGGAGGGATAGCAAGCCGTTGATGGCGGCGCACACACCAATTCCCCGTGCTTCTAGGCCGGCTACCTGGTCGGCCATAAGGGCAACAAGCGGCGAAATGACGACCGTCAGCGCACCGGTCTTGTCGAAGCGTGATAAGGCCGGAATCTGGTAGCAGAGCGATTTTCCAGTGCCTGTTGGCAAAATACCAAGAACATGGTGTCTCCCCATGGCTGCTTCGACGATCACTTCCTGCAAAGGCCGACCGGAAGCATCGGCGGGTTGCGGCCGGAACTCGGAGAACCCAAACCAACGCTTCAACTCCTTGCGTGGGTCGTGCCGCTCGCGACACCATGTACAGTCCGGAGCGCCGCAAGCGGTATCGCGCAACCGGCGTACGATGTCGCCAGCTTCTGGATACTGATGGCGGACCCATGGCGGCATCACCGAGTTGCCGCCAGCGACGGAAAGCCAGGCCAAGGCGTAGGCCAGCGGCCAGCCGTAGGTTTTTGCCTTCGCAAGAATCTCACGTGCGCTCGTCTCGCAAGCCTGGCCTTGGATGCGATGGCCTATGGCGATGTGCGCTTCTTCATCGGTGGGACGGGCAACGCGTCGCACGGTCAGAAAGAAGGCGTTCAGGCCCGACACCGTGTTGTCCGAAGTGGTAAGCCAATGCCACGCAGCGACCAGGTCAGGGTCTTCCTGCGCCAACTCCTTGAATGCCAGGAGCTGATCCCGAAAGACCTCAAGCGTAAGCCGGGCATCAAGTTCAGGATCGTTCAACTGCCCGCGTTGCAGCTTCCCGTCCTGGTAGTGCTTGACCAGGCGATGGTAGGGGTTGCGTGGAAACGCCAGCGGGTTCAAGCAAAGCGTATCGATCGTCGGCAGGCTGAGCAAGCGAAGATCTGGTTTGACGGCGGCGAGGTGCGGCCGATCGAAGGCAATGATGTTATGGCCGAGCAGGAAGGAGGCGCCATCGGCGACTTCATCGAGCTTGGTCAGCGCCGCCAGCAAATCACCCTTTTGATAGACGTAGGATGCGTCGGTGTCACCCCGGACCCCGGCAAAACGGTGAATCGTCGCGTCTTTGATGCCAACCTCGAGATCGACGGAGACGCAGCGCGGGCTCAAAGAGGGACGCGGTAATGACGAAAGCGGTGCGACTGCCGGTACCGCGTTCGACTCGGCGTCTAAATGGTCTCGGTCGGCGCGGGATGATTCATTAGCATGTGAGGCTGGCGTCGTCACAATGAGAGCCCTGAAAGAGATGTTGCCCGAAACGAGGCCCTCATTATGGCCTTTCTGTACACCTAGCTTCACATTCTACTTGTTGAGTTGCCAATGTGAAAGAACTGGATATTTACGAAAAGTCCATTTCTTTGATTGACGTCCTATCGGGCGGTTAACCAGCAGCCAACGCCGCTATCGTTCGGGACAAGTTTTTGGATCGTAGACATAGAGCCTGTTCGGTATCTTTTTTACATGCGCGTTCGAACGAGAAGGGATGCAGTGCAAGGCGCGACGTGTCGCACAGGGTAGGCCCCGGTGCGCACGGACTCGGCATCCCCCGCAGCACCGCAATGTGCCCGGGGCGCCGAGTCCTTCTCGTTCGAACCCTAAGGGCAGCCCTGGAAACCGGTCACCTGCGGTGTTGTGGGGGACGCCGAGTCCTTCTTGCCGTAGTCCCGATACGACGCGTCGCCGAACCTAGCACTCAACCGGTTTCCGGGGCTGCGCGCATGCCAAAAAGATACCGAACAGGCTCTTACGCGGTGCGAATTTTCCGCTTCTCCTATCTAGTTCAATCCCAGTGCCGTGGTGACGGGGGTCTCTTCAGGCAGAAGATAAGTTGCAATAAAGAAATTATTTAACATTATGCGACATCCAAGCAGATCTGGTAGAGCGATCAGGTTCCGACCCGTATGCCTCTATGCCTCTATGCGAAAAAGGTCAAGGGAGAGAACCGGGAGAGTTTTCCGTTTCGTAAAAGGTCTGGTCTAGAGCAGCGATGACCTGTCCAATCTGATATGGCTTGCCCAGTACCTTCACGTCTGGGAACGTTACCCTCCGTTCGGAATATCCAGTGGCGAGCACGACTTTCAAGTCCGGATATTGCTCGCGAACGATCTCGGACAACCGGATGCCGTCGATCTTGCCGGGCATGACCACATCGGAAAAGACCAGGTCAAATTGGTGCCCGGATTCGAGCAGCGCAAGCGCCTGTTCACCATCACTTGCTGACCTCACATTAAATCCATGGGCTTCCAGCGCCGGGTGCACCGTTTCCCGTATCAAAGGATCGTCTTCGACGAAAAGAATGGACTGGTTTCGCAACGCTGCTGGCCGACTATGAGCTAGCTTCGCATCTTCCCGTTCCACCTGTTTTGCCGATGAGCGCGGCAGCAAAATGGAGACTTCGAGTCCTTTACCGGGTTCGCTGCGCAGGTTCAAGCTACCATTCATTTGCTTCACAAACCCGTACACCTGTGCCAGTCCCATACCGGAACCCTTGCCGACTTCTTTCGTCGTGAAAAACGGATCAACCGCCTTGGCGAGCACCTCCGGTGTCATTCCTTCGCCAGTGTCAGCAATCGTCAGACACAGATATTCTCCAGGTGCGAGTTCACTGCTGGCGTCATCGATGACTTCATTGCGGCCTTCAATTCGAAACGCACCTCCGCTTGGCATGGCGTCCCGCGAATTCATTGCCAAGTTGAGCAGGGCTAGCTCAAATTGCAATGGGTCGATCTCGACCGCCCACAAGTCATCTTTCAATTGCAGCTCAAACGCAATGTTGCTCGGCAAAGCACCTTGAAGCAGGGCGAGCATGCCACTGACCTGCTCAGCCAGATTGACCACTTTCAAATGTGCATCCTGCGCCCGTCCGAACACCAGCAGCTGCCTTGTCAAGTCGACGCCACGCTGAACAGCGCGCCTGGCTGCCTCGAGCGTGGTTTTGACTTTCGGACTTTCCGACGTAATCATCGCCACTTCAATACCCATGGTCAGGGTCTGCAGGACATTGTTAAAGTCGTGCGCAATGCCTCCAGTTAGACGTCCAAGCGCTTCCAACTTCTGTGCCTGTTGCAACGCTTTACGGGCTTCGTTCAGCGAATGTAGACGCTCCCGGTCTCGGCGCTCAGCATCCTTGCGCCCGGTAATGTCGCGGATAAAAGCATTAGTCACATAGCCCTGGCCATTGTGGTATCCCGTCAAGGCCAATTCCACGGGGATGCGGGAGCCATCACGCCGCAAGGCTTCCAGCTCCACGACTGTGTCCATCAAGGCGCCGCTGCCGGTGGCGATAAAGCGCCGGTATCCCGCATCGTGTACCGCCCGCTTTTCTGGCGGAATGATCAGCTCACTGATGTATTTTCCCAGGGCTTCCTTGGCCAGCCAGCCAAAGGTACGTTCAGCCTTCCGGTTCCAGTCGGTAATGCGGCCGTTGCCATCTGCGCTGAGAAAGGCGTCGTGGGAATTGTCAATAATGATCTGAATTCGTCTTTGCTCTTCCTCCAACCGCCTGAGGGAGTCCTGGAGCGCTGCTTCATTGTGCTTGCGGTCAGTAATGTCCGAAGCGGTGCCAACGATGCGCAACGCCTTGCCCCCAGGGTCGCGGCTGACTACCATTCCTCGCTCTAAGACCCATTTCCAGTCTCCATCCTTGCAGCGCAGGCGGTGCTCACTAGTGTATCCAGGAGACTCGCCAGACAAATGCGCCTCGAGAGCCTTGTGAAAAGCCGGCAGATCGTTCGGATGAATGCGCCCGGTCCATTCATCCACGTTGTCGCCGACCTCCGGTTCCCGATACCCCAGCAGTGCTTTCCAGCGCCGCGAAAGGGTGACCTTCTGGGCCGGCAGGTCGAGGTCCCACACGCCGTCACCGGCGCCTTCCAGCGCGAACTTCCAGCGCGCTTCGCTCGCCGCCAGAGCAGTCGCATCCCTGGCGCGCTGCTGTAGGCTTCGCAGGAGCACATGGCCGACGAGCACGAGCAGGAGCGAGACGCCCAAGCCAGCCAGCAGGTACACACGGCGTTGCGCGTAATAGGGTGTCAGGATGGTATCTATGGATTGGCCAACCGTTACTGCCAAGCCAATCTTGGGCAATGCACGCCAAGCGTACATACGTTCGATGCCATCAATCTCCGATGGCGCACGATACCAGCCGCTGTCAGTTCTGGGGCCAATCCAGAAGGTTTCCTTCATTGCTTTTCCAAGCGCCAGTTCTGGCTTGGGCGAGCGCGCCAAGATTTCGCCGCTGGCGTGCAGCACCGTGGTGGCGCCACCCGCTCCCAAATGGATGGTGTCAAAAAATCGAGAGAAATAATCCGGCGCGACCGACAGCACGATCACCCCGGCAAACTGGCCACTTGGCCCAATGATGGGGCGCGTGAACTGAATGCTCCAGCGTTTTGATACACGACCCAGAACCGGCTTGCTAATAAAGAGCTTGTCGCCGGGTGTATCCGCATGCACGCGGAAATGCTCCCGGTCGCTCAGGCTAATCCCTTTGGCTTGCACATCGCTGCTAGAAAACTGCAACGAGCCGGCTGCGTCGATAATACCTACTTGGAAACCTACTTCCTCGGCAAGATAGGTTTGCCGCTTTTGCACGGCATCGGCGAAGTCAAGCCCAGCCATTTGCCAGCGGTCGCGCAGGTCAATGAGGGTCATATCAATCGAATCGACCGATGAAGTGACTTCTTCGGCAAATGCGCGCGCCAAATTCTGTGTCTCGACCTGGCTGCTGACAATTGATTGTTTGTGCAGGCGATGCAAGTCGTAAAGAAGCAGGGACCAGAAGAGTGCCAAAGCACTGATCAAGCCAAAGGCACCTTTTAGCCATAGGGGTAAGCGGGACAACGCAAGTTGTTTCATCGTCGGAGAGAACTGCAGGAACATACCAATACCATCACCTGTTGCACCGGTTCATCTTATAAATTCCCTTGTTTCGGCCCGTGGAGCCTTTGTCGAACGCTATTGTACTGGTATGAGAGTTACGCTGTGCCGATGCCCTCACGGGCAGTTTTAAGGCACTTACTTGAATGTACGATCCCATCTTGGGTTGCTGGTGCTTGCCGTTTTGCTACCTGGAGTTGTGTTTTCGGCTGTAGTGCTCAATTTCTCATTGCAGCCGAAATGGAGGCAGTCCTTAGGTGACCTTGTCCCGATTTCACGTACAGCAGGAAATTTGGCAGACTTTGAACAGCTTGAGACATAGGACCGTCAACGCTGTGACGGAATTCTTCTTTAGCAGCGTGAAGAAGGAAAGGATCTGTAAATGTATCTACAAAACACGTGATTTGGTGCGCGCCGACATCTTCGATTACATCGAAGTCTTTTACAATCGTCCCCGACGCCACAGCTATCTAGCCGACGTCATTCTCGAGGCGTTTGAACGCGCCTTATTGTGAGCTCAGGATTTCTACGGTAACGGGGGTAGACTAATCTGAATCGCCCCTAGTATCCTAGACACTAGCGAGCCGTTCGAAGTATTGCTTCTCGTAGTCTACCGGTGATAGGTGATGGTTGTAACCATGCCGGCGCTTTGGGTTATAGATCATCTCGATATAGTCGAACACATCCTGTTTTGCTTCTTCACGCGAGTTGTAGATACGACGTCGTATTCGCTCTCGCTTGAGCAATTGGAAGAAGCTTTCCGCTACGGCGTTGTCATGGCAGTTCCCGCGCCTGCTCATGCTGGCTTGCAGGTTGTGCGCGTTCAGGAATGCCTGCCAATCGTAACTGCTGAACTGGGCGGATTCAACCGGTCGTCGCAACACCATATTGTTGAACAGATTTCAGGTACTCGTCCAGTGCTTCGGCTGGCGTCTTCCAACCGAGCGTTTTTCGTGGCCTGGAATTCAGTGTATTGGCAACGGCCTGGAGCTCTCGATCGCTCCAACGAGCCAAGTCTGTGCCCTTTGGGAAGTATTGCCGAAGAAGGCCGTTCGTATTCTCGTTTGTTCCGCGTTGCCATGGACTATGCGGGTCAGCGAAGAATACCTTTACCCCGGATTCGATTGTAAAACGGGCGTGATCAGAGAGTTCTTTGCCCCGATCCCAGGTCAATGACTGCCACAACTGGGCAGGCATCTCAGTGACGGTTTTCTTGAGCGCATTGGCCATCGTGACAGCTCCGTAGCCAGCCAGCGCAGGACCATTCTTCGTCCTGGGCATCAGCCCGTAGCCTTCCTCGCGTGGCAAGTGAATAAGCATGGTGAATCGGCTTGAGCGCTCAACCAGCGTTCCAATCGCCGACCTGTTCAGGCCGATGATCAGGTCACCCTCCCAATGCCCCGGCACAGCGCGATCCTGCACTTCTGCAGGCCGGTTAGAGATCATCACCTCCTCGCTAACGTGCGCCCAAGCCTTGGCCTGTGCCCTGGCTCTAGGCACGCGCAACGCTCGCCCGGTGCGCAGACAGCTAACCAGCTCGCGTTTGAGAGCCCCTCGGCCCTGGATGTAGAGAGCCTGGTAGATGGCTTCATGAGAGATACGCATGGATTCATCATCCGGAAAGTCGATCTGCAGTCGATTGGATATCTGTTCGGGTGACCAGCCATTGCCCCATTTGCGGTCACCGCGATGCGGCTTGTTTCTACCTATGAACGGCGCTGCCACAGGCCCAGAAATATTACGCCCCTTAGCGTCGCGAACCTTGCCCTCCAGACGGTCTTGCACATAGTGGTGTAATCGTGGATAAGTCGTCAATTTGCATGGTTTGGGTCTTTTGGCAACCAGTTCCGCCTTCCACTGCGCAACCGAAGCGCGATACTCAAGTTGGCCGCCACGAGTTGTAGCGTTGCGTCTCAGTTCTCGGGATACCGTTGATGCACTGCGCCCGATACGGCGAGCAATCTCTCGTACTCCAATGTCTTGGCATGAAAGTAGTCCAATCTCTTCTCGTTCGGCAAATGATAAGTATCTCCCGGATATCGGGCTCAACATGGAAAGTGGCATGCCACCATTATGACGAAACCAGCGAGTTCCCACTGCTTGCGACACGCCAACCGCTTCAGCAGCCTTCTCACTTGTAATGCCTGTTGCGATCTGCTCCCANATTATGACGAAACCAGCGAGTTCCCACTGCTTGCGACACGCCAACCGCTTCAGCAGCCTTCTCACTTGTAATGCCTGTTGCGATCTGCTCCCAAAATCGCCGTTCGGTCTCACGCCGATGCGACGGCGCACCTGGTGAGCGCATCGGTCCCCGCCCCGTCAACTTCTGCATCCATCCCGCTGGTCTTCCCATAAACACCTCCTTGATTTAAGGTGTTGCGACGACCAGTTGAATCCGCCCTGGCTTCCCTGGTCCGAATGCACCGTCACCGTCTCTTTTGGTTGGCGGCGCCAGACGGCCATCAGTAACGCATCAAGTGCCAGCTCCTTGTTCGTTCGAGATTGCATCGACCAGCCTACTACCTGGCGCGAGAACAGATCGAGTACGGCAGCCAGGAACAACCAGCCTTCATGCGTACGGATGTAGGGGTGAGTAGACCGTGGGGATTTCACCCACGGCCCCTCGCAGAACCGTACGTGACACTCTCGCGTCATACGGCTCCCATCATCCAGCCTTCGGTAGACATCCCAGTTTCCAATGCCAGAAGGCATGTGGAAACTTCCGCGCAAGCCGCCCAAGAGCGTGCCCTGCTCGGGTTTTATGCCGAGCCAATTGCTTATACTTGCGCATCATCCAGCGTGTCAGATAGGCATTCAAGTGTCGCCACACAGCCGACATCGCCGATTGATAGAATCGGCCGTAATACTGATGCCAGCCCCGAAGGATCGGATTGAACATGGCCGAGAGGTCGGCCAAGCTCTTGTCACATTTCAGCTGAAGGTGCCAACTCCGTATAGTTTGTCGCATTGCCTTGAGGGCATCACGGCTAACCGCCGGTGCGAAGTTCACATACATCCGACCGTACTTATCAACCGCTTTACGCCGTCGGAAGCAATAGCCGAGGAAGGTAAACTGCACACACGGGAAGTCTCCCTGCCGATTGACATCCTTGCAGTACACAATTCGCGTTTTTTCAGGATGCAGTTCAAGTCCACATTGCCGGAAGCGTTCGCCAATCCTTTCCAGCGCAAGTCTGCCCTGCGATAGGCTACGACAGTGGACGACTCCATCATCAGCGTAGCGGCAGAACCGCACACTGGGAAGGTGCTTCGCCACCCACATGTCGAAGGCATAGTGCAGAAACAGATTAGCCAGTATAGGGCTGACGACACCGCCTTGCGGTGTGCCGCGAGTACGGGCTAGCACCGTACCATCGGGCATTTACATTGGCGCTGTCAACCAGCGTTCAACGTACAACAATACCCATGGTGTTTGACAGTGCTTCCTGAGCGCTCGCATAAGCAGGCTGTGATCAATGTTATCAAAGAGCCCTTTGATATCAAACTCGATCACCCAGTCATATTCCCAGCTGCGCCGCCTCACCATGGCTATCGCATCGTGCGCCGAACGCCCGGGGCGGTAGCCATAAGAATTGACATGGAACACCGGGTCAATGATCGGTTCCAGCAGTCGCTTGACTACTGTTTGCGCGACCCTGTCAGCCACTGTCGGTACACCCAGCATTCGCACTCCACCAGACTTCTTTGGAATAGGAACGCCTTTGACAGCTGGCGGAAAGTAACTGCCGGAACACATGCGATTCCACAGTTTGTACAGGTTGCCACTCAGGTTAGACTCGAATTGCTCCAACGATTCGCCATCAATTCCCGAGCTAGTGTCAAGACTGGTGTATGGCGGCTTGAAGGATAGCGGCGTCAGGCGGCGAGTTTTTGCTGTTCCGGTGGAT
>NZ_JAWIIV010000051.1:0-35294 GCF_035916955.1 Noviherbaspirillum album
GCCGCCTGGTGAAAGTTTCATCCTGGTACGACAACGAGTGGGGCTTCTCCAACCGCATGCTCGACACCACCATGGCGCTAGCCAATGCCAAATAAGCAAACTCCTGTCATTCTGATGAAGCCAGAACTCACACCAAAGATTTCGGAGCATCCGCATGCAAGCGACGAGGCTCTCGCCGAGTGCACGGCTGATGAGATCGCTTCCGCGCTTAAAAACGCAATAGATCTTCGCGGCCGCGCCACGTTGGTCGTATCCGGCGGTCGTTCACCGGTGCCAATGTTTCAAATCCTATCTAAAAAAGACCTGCCTTGGGAACGGGTTACGGTTACCCTTGTTGATGATCGTCTGGTAGATCCCGACTCCATCGAGAGCAATGAGCTCACAGTACGCCGGAATCTGCTCGTCGGTCCGGCTTCGGCATCGCGTTTCATCCCATTGGTTGACAGGTTCGGCGAGGCAAAAGCCCCTTGCTTCAATGCGAGCGAGCTTGCCGAATTGAGTCGCGAGCCGTTTGATGTAACCGTAATGGGTCTGGGGCCGGACGGCCATACGGCATCCTGGTTTCCTGATTCTCCGGCAATAGATGAATGCCTTCGATCGAGCAGTCCTTGTACGCTGCTGGCGTCATCAAGCGCACGCACCCGGAGAATTACGATGACACCGGCCGCAGTACTCAACTCAAGACTTATTGTCCTTCAGTTTTCGGGGGCGGAGAAACATGAGGTATATCGTCGGGCCAGAAATCAAGGGCCCCTCGAAGAGCTGCCTGTCAGAGCCATTCTTCAGCAAAACGCCGCGCCGGTTTCAGTTCACTTTAGTTCGTAGAACATAAGTGTTTTTGTGCACTGCGCGCAAAGGTCGCGGATTCAACTTGGAAGTGCAACTTGAAGAACCAAGGCGGAAGGCAAGGTGCGGTAGCATCCGAACCCCAAGACCGCCAAGTCAAAGTTGCCCGAAATGCTCTACACATACCGCACCCAAGACGAACGATACCGGATCTACATACTAAAGAAGGCAGGACATGGCTGCAGCAGCATTGCCAGGCTCATGAAGCTGCACAAGTCGACGATCAGTCGGGAACTGCAGCGCAACCGCGACGAGCGGGAATATCGGCCGGCACAGGCACATCGGCAAGCTGCGGTATGGCGGCGCACCGCCAATGAGGTGTACTGTCAATGATGGACACTCACGTCTCAGGCGGCCTGCAAGTCGCCTTCCCGCGAAACTCAGGCGTATAAGTCCTCAGATTTGCTCTCGTCATGATTTCTCCCTTTGACTTAGTTCATCGAACGGGAGTGTCCGTCAATATCAGGCTACCTCAGTCCAGGTCTTTAGTGAACTTCAATTTCAACACGACTCATGATCAAACTCATGGACCTCTTCGGTAAGGGATCGGTTCGCCCAATCAATTACCGATTGCCGCGCGCCTTTGCTGTGACAAGACATTTGCCTTGAACACCGAGTAAAGATCTCGGTCCTCAAGAAGGCGACGCAGATTATCGACTGAGTACTGCGGAATTGAACCCTCGCGTTGGTGCGCAGAGTCGTGAGGAGAAGCCGCATCTGGCCGGGGTGCATTGGCAGGCAAAAATGTTTCCAACACTAGTTTCTGGGCCGGATTCAACTTGGCGTCAATATCCTCGCCAGTATTGCGGCATACGTTCAGAATGTCGAAAATATTGATCGCGGTATTCAGCTGCCCCGAGGCGAATCCATATTCCGTTGATACGGCCTGGCGTTGAGTCCGCGGTAACTCGCTCAAGGCTGCTTCCTGCGCTTTGGTCGGACCATTTCTCAGTACGCCACTTGCGCGCGCAGCCATCAAATGCAGGATGCTTTCGAGGCTGTCCTGCATAATTTCTTGCTGAATGCTCAGCGGCACTTGAACAAGTTCGCCGGCCTGCGCAGACCTCGGACGATAGAATAGACTGCCGTCCAACATACATAGCGCACCGGCTGCAATGCTCATCTCATCATCTGCATTGGATGCAAATACCGCCGCACGATCATTTTCAATTGAGGCTGCTTCCAACTTCCTGCCCTCAGGGATGCGCTGTGCAAGCATGGCTTGAAATGGATTTGCTTCACGCTGTATGACGCCATTAATCGTTTCAGGGTCGTAGCGTGAAATATTGAAGATCTGCTTGGATTCCGGTTGCTCTGCATCACCCAGTAGAAGCGATCCTGCAACCTTGAACTCCACAGCGTCGTTACCTCTATAGGAGATGGTTATGCTCGCAGAGTGCTTGCTGATCGACATACTCTGGCTATTGATATGCCTGAGTGGTCCGAATGCAGCGATCTGGGGCGATGCGGTCGACTTGTTTTCATGCAAGTCAATGTTCGTAATTCTCAAATTCGCTGGGTTGCTAAGTGCTTCTGCGGTCATTCTGTTTATCTGCTCTCTTTGCGCTTCCGGCGAGCCCCGTCGCGGAAGGGCGAGGAGTTGTGCGCGCAAGGTATCCAATGCGGCGGTGGTGAGCTCCAATGTAACAGCTGGCCGCGCTCCTGCGGTGTTGTTCAAAATCGAGATGTATTTGTCGATGCCGGGTAGTTGTCGCGTAAGTGCTTCGAGCGATGGAAATTTCTCTTTAGTCAATTGACCCTCAGTTGGTGCGCCGGAAATACTTGCCTTTAGATTTTCGCCGTGAGATTGCGAGGCATTCGCTTGCAGTGTCACCGACGCGCCGGTGAGTTGTCCGTCCGCCTGGAAATGTGCATTGGCACTGCCAAGACTAACGTTGTTAGACCAAAGATTCTTGCTCCAGACTCCTAGGAACAGGGGGACCTTCCACTGAAGTTGTGTCGACGACCCGCGTTGAGGATCTATGTTCGACGAAATCCAGGTCGATACATCCAAGACGCTAATGTGGTTGAAATCGATACTTCCGGTAGAGGTGGCATTTGACGAAAAGGTTTTTCTTCCATTCGTGTCGCGAGAGTGGGAATTCGACCAAGCCCACTCGTTTGAAACGCTAACCTGGTCGAGCGCCGGAACAAGCAGGTTACTTGCGCCAAGATACAGGCCCTGCGCGATATCGCTTCGATCTTGCCCGTAAAGAGCGCGCCCGGCAACGAAGCCGTGCGCATACACTTCTCCCTTAAGCTTGCGGGTTTGCCCATCCGAATTGGTGACCTCGCTGGCGGACTTCAGCAGCTTCTCGAGATCCACGTTGCCCTCGCAGAGCTCGCGAACCAACTCGTGCAATGTCCCATTATCATCATGCTCGAATTCGAGGCTGATGCGTTTCGTATTATTCGCGGAAGCTCCAACCACTGGTGCTGCCTCAAAACCTGCAACGCCGATGAGAGTCACCACATTCTTGTAAGCCGGCGAGGCTCCGCCGAAACGCCATTGAAAACGCAGGCTGGCTGAAGCCGACGTTCCGCTTGTTTCGCTTAAGGTTATTCTCAGCCCTTTCTCCGTGCGGGCAATATCGACGCCAATATCTCTAGTCTTGAAGCCGGTTGCAATCGGCGTCAGAATAGGTTTTGCGTTAAAGGAAATGACGTTTGGTCCCTTTAGGCCCACGGTTTGCGCGTCGACGTTGAAGAATGCCCACAATCCTTCCAGGTCAAAACCCGCGCCGCTGCTGAAAACAAGGGACAGAGCCTCATTATTCGGCCTGAGGCTGTTGACTGCCGCTGCCAGCCGGTCCGCCACTTCTCCTGCGACAGAGGTATCGGCTGATTGCAATTGACGCACAAGCCTCAGGTTTTTCTGCTGCAGACTGTTAGAGGCGCTCATGCTTGCGTCGCTCAGACGTTCGTAAGTCACTTGGTCGTAGATTCCCGCTTTGAAGAGCGTACTGACTAGGTTGCTTGCCGCGTCGCCGCGGACTACGCCGTCAATTCGTCGGCTCCATAAGTCGAAGCGGTCCTGCTGCGGCTCCTGGATTGCCTGCATTAGGCAGGCATGGTCATGAACCATTTTCCCGACCGGTATGGCAAATTCCTTGTTACTTATTGGGATGCATACGTTTGCATGCAGCAAGGCGCGCAGACGACGCCCAACATTATCCTCATCGTTGCGCCCCAGAATTCTACGCCTAAAGGTGTACAGTGCTTGGATGGCGTTATGATCTGGGTTATTCAATTTTTGTATCGATGCGTTTTTCGGAAGTTTGTCGAAATTCGCTTCAAGAATATCTAGTGCACGGCTGGCATTACCGTCCACTCCAGCCCCTGGGGCCGGATGCAGCATGTTCTCTATCGCAGTTCTGCGCTGGGGGGCAAGACTTGTGAATCGAGTTCCGCCGGCAGTGGCGGCAGAGGCGACAACACGGCCAAGTTGCGCGAAATCGATGGCAAGTTCGTTTTTTAATGTTTTATTGTTGCGAGAAGGTACGTCTCCATTTCCATTCCCCGGCAAACTGTAACGCAGGCCGCTGGCATTAAATTTGTTGAGGAAGGTCGTCGCCCAAGGTTTTGCGGCCGGAATGCTTGCATACTGAGCCTCGATTGCCGTCGGGCCGCCTTGACCTGCTGGTATCCAATTACGGTTTTCGTATTTCAAGAGTTGCTGATTGATGCATGCGCCGAGACGGCCGTCTGGCAGCACGGAGAGATAATTGGGGCCTGCGCTCTCCGCAGCTCCGGTTTGCCTTTCCGAAGAAGAGACGTGAGTGGCGCCTATTGCAATCTCCTGCCAATTGAGGCGGGTAACATTAGGAATTTCGGCATTTTTGGCGTGTTCAGCGGCATCCCGAAGCGAGATGGCACATAGCCTGTTGCTCTCCGATAAGACATAGAGTTGTCCGTCGTTGGTAATCGCCACAGAGTGCGGCGCATTCATGCCATCAGGCATATTCAAGGCAATGGCAGCGTCAGCACCTGGAAATCGAATGCTTACCTGACCGGCGTTTATATATGCGATGGAGCCTCCAGGCGAAACCGCGAAGTCGGTGGACGTATCCGGTAATGCTGTTCGGCTGACAGGAGAAAGCGAACCGTCATCCCGAACAATCGCCAAGTTGCCCGAGTTTGCCAACGCCCATATTTCACTGTTGTTCGCACCCAGTTTAAGGGATTTGATTCCGTCTTCGCCAGTATGTGATCGATACCAGCCGCCGGATTGGGGATCCCATGCGAAGAGGTTGCCATCGAGCAGCGCAATCCCGTTACCGGATACGTTAGTTACAACCTCTCGCTGCGAAATGCGCGGACGAGATTGCGGAGCGGGAGAGCTGCCGTTTCGAGTGGTGCTTCTGATGCTGGAGGCTTTAAAGCGGGAGCAGGAGAGGATCGCGCCATTTGTCGTTACGCCTAGCGGATCGGTGAAGCCGATATTAAGGCTAGGGAGGTTACGACCTCTTTGACCAAGGTTCGAGCCACGAGGCTTTCTCCAGGGATCGGCATCGCTTGTGCTCGTCTGGACCTTGACGTTGGTCGTAGCTGCGCTGCGAAAATTGTCGACCGATGGTTGCAAGATATGTTGAGTAGCGGGCTGGACGACTAGGTTAGCTCTCGTGGGCGGTATAGATGTGGTACGCATTTTATGGTATGTAATCTTTATTTATTAAATAGAACTAACGCTGGTCATTTTGCCAATGACCAGCATTAGGCATCTTCTAAATTAATGCTTCCAATATCTTGTGGGTGGAGTCAATGCAAAGCTTCCGCGCGCATTACATTTGCATTGATTGTTGGCCGACGGAACTGCATGGGCATTTATCGCCATCAGAAGCCGGTTGTGAGCTCATGGCCAAAGCGCTCTTTAATAAGATGAATTTCCCGTTTAATATCCGCTTTGCTAAGGCTGCCCGCTGCAATATTTGTAATCAGATTTCTTGTCATATTCTTTAAACCGGCGAGATCCCTGGCTTTCGAATCTGCTCCTAAAAGGTTGGTTAGATCTCGTTTGCTGTTGAGCTGTCTAGACAATTGAGAAAGTGTCAATGTCTGAGGAGCGCTCTTTTGCGACATCTGTATCTGAATTCGGATATTGCCTGGATCCCGCAGATTTTCTTCTTCGCCTGGTGATCGGTTCAAAACGCTCTCGATCTCGACCATTGCTTGAAAGGCCAACTTCATATATTTCCTCGCCGCGGTCAATTCTGGCCGGTCACGCATGGAAATCTCTGTTGTTCGGATATGTTCCGATTCGGGAGAAATCATATTGTCGAAGAGTATTTGCTTGCCTTGTCTGGCATAGCTATTGTTTTCGGAGACGCTAGCGAGGAATTGTTGCATTGTGCCGTTCGCATATTTTCCTTCCGCAGCGTCATAGGACACCTTCACGAAGGTATTGACCGCTGCGTCCAGATGTTCACCCTCCGCGCGCACAGTCACATATTCGCCAGTCGCGTCATCCTCTGCAAGATAGGAAGCATTAGCTTCTTGTTCATTGTGACCAGCAATCGGCAATGCCAATAGGCGCGATTGCGAGCCGCAGGACTTGTGCAGATATGAAAATTCACCATGCGTACCGGCCCCGGACGTAGTAACTCCATCTCCATCAGCAAGATAGGCGAGATGCATGGCGTTTCCTTTTGAACTGCCGTCGGCATTGGTTCTGAGTGTATTCGGCCCACAGAAGACGAACATCGTACGGCGATATTCCTGTGCAGTTTCGGCGCCGCGCGTGATCTGATGATGGATTTTCTCCGCAGTTAGTCGCGCTTGATCTTCGGACCGGTCGAGTTCGGAATTCACTTTTTGTGCAACGGCGTTCTGATTTCCGTGCGCATAGACGTAGACTACATTGTCAATATCTTTTGCAGTTTGAACGTCTCCATGCGTCATGATGCCCTGAACCTGTCCGGGGCCTTTGATGTTAACAGGGTTTCCATTTGCCAGAAGAAAGTCGACGACCTTATTCCGCGCAGACAACTTCGTATCATCTGGAACGATACCCAGTGTCCTCGCTGCATTAACTACCCCTAAGAGGGTATTCCTGTCGCCGAGGCCAATATGTGAAACATGCTCCTTGTTCCCACTTATTACTTTTGCGAGCAGACCCAGCTCCGGCCTGAAATTATCGTTCTGTATCCGACGCAGATTGGGATCAAGGGCCAGCAGGATGGCATGATTCTGCTGGTCCACTCGATTATCGCCCGGCACCTCGTAAATCTTTGCTGCCTTTTGAAGAGACGGGTCCATGTCTGTCAACACTTTTACCTTCGTTCTCATCGCGTCGCCTCCAATGATTTCTTCAAGCGAGTCCATGAGGTGGTTGGCGCTAATGGATGGCATTTCAGCGAAGTCGCCATTCTTTGCATAGGGCTTTGCATCAAGAATCGAGGTGACATCCGCGCGCGCCCGCTTAGGTAATAACGCAAAGCGCTCAAGAATTTTTGGGTCGTCGGAACTGCCGTCCGGCTTCAGGTAACCATGTACAGATTTGTCTGCTTCTGCCATTACTACGGTAATGCCTCGGGCTTGCATCTTTTGCGCCAAGCTATCAAGCTGACTTGGGCGCGGCTTATCGTTCCAAATACTCGGAACGTGGAAGATGGCTGTATCACCTTCCTTGAGATTGTTATCGTTTAGCGCTATATCGATAATATCCAGTGTGCGCCCGGTGTGCCCTCCACCAGTAGGCGAGTAGCCCACCATCAAAAATACTGCATCTTCCCTGTCTCTTGTGTTCAACAAGGCGTTTCGGATCGAAGTGGACACCTGAGAGCGAATCGCACCGTTACCGGACGTCTCGGCCGTGGCTGTAGAGGCTAACGCTGCATTGGTGCGTTCTGCTCGAATTTCCGCACGGCGCCGTGCATATTGTGCATCGCGTTCTCTGTTCCTGAGCTTCATGGACACAGAGCTGAATCGGCCGCTGAGATCGCTGAACTGCATACTAAGAGGGCTTCTTGCCCCCGCGCGCTCAGTTGACGCGGTTTGTGACCGGGAGGGGGTAACTGATTCTGAACGATTTCGGCGGAACAAATTGCTGGCTAGGCTTCTAAGACGTGATCGGCTCCCTCCTTCCTCACGATCGGGTGTGGCAAGCAAGCGACGGAAAGTCCCGCGACCACGATGTCTTGATGATCCGGTCGGAATGGCCGTATCTGCCGGAATTTTTTGTGAAAGGGCACTAGAAGATCCAGTTTGTTGATGCGGCAAATTATTGTGGATTTGATATGAAACGTTTAAAAGACTTGTGCTGCCAACATTGCGATTAAACATAAAAACTCCAACAAGATTAGTAAGTGACCTTAGTTTTGAATACTCCGTTTTAAAACGTTCCGACAAGTTCTTGGCGTTCGGAAGAGGTTCTTGAACTTGTTGTTGATGTGCTTGCATCTGGCCTTCCCGTATCGGAAATTCCAGATCCAGGATGTGCAGTTAAAGTCGATGCAGGCAAAGATTTGCTACTGACAGATGCATTGGCTTCCATTCTGATGTGGTGAATAGGTACTGTATGTAACAAGATCTTTTGTACGGTTCCATTATTTCCTTTGAAAGTTTTAAGTGCACCGTTTTTGTCTTTATCCGACTGCGACTCCTGACGAACCGAACTAAGCATTGCAGAAAAAGTTGTTTGACAAGTCGTGTCTTTTTCCCCTTTCCCGCAAGCGGGGCGCAGTGATGGCCGGAGATGAGGGGATGTGTCAAGACCGATCTTCGTCACAAACACTCTCACTCCAACCCTCTCCCGCCTGCGGGTGAGGGAGCGAGATACAAATGCACGCTTTGTCAAAAAATATCATTGCACCTGCTTAGTCGAATTGAGTAAACGAGTCAGCAACAGCGTCGGTGGATGCGTTCTGTGTAGCAAAGTCTTCGGCATAGTTCCATCGTCTACTTTAAAACTCTAATTAGTACTGTTCGGTGTCCAACGCAGCAAAGCTATCGCATCAAAATTAGTAAGAGCCTGTTCGATATCTTTCTGGCATGGCGCAGCCCCGCAAACCGGTCGAATGCTAGGCGCAGCGTCGCGTCGTAGCGGGCTCGGCGCCCCCGTACTACGGCAAGGAGCTGCAACACTGCAGGCGACTGGTCTGAGGGACTGCCCGAAGGGTTCGGGCGGGAAGGGCTCGGCGCTCCCGGCGCATTGCGGCGTTGCGCTGCATCCCTTCTCGCCCGAACGCCATGCCAACAAGATATCGAACAGGCTCTAGCGCTCTGCGGATTCTTCGCCGGGATTGTTAAATGAAAACTGCCGGAAGATGCTTTCAACCACGGTACATCTGCCAGAGTGATGCACCTACTCCGGTCATGCTTTCACCCGCAATCAGGCCGGCTGCGGCGGCGAGCACGAACTGTTCGGCAATATGCGGCCGCCATCGGCTGATTAACCATGTCAGCATGGCGCCGGCAGCCATCATGATGGATACCGAGGCTGGCAAGATAAACGACAAGCCAAGTGCGGCGGCGCTCGGCAGGTAAGCGATTCGGCGTACTACGAAGACTTCAAGCATGCTGAGCACGATTCCAACGAAACCTGCGAGCAGGACGGCCCAGCGCACGCTGGTCGATAAGGAATCCAGTCCAAGAGTTAATGTCTGGGCGACTGCCTTCCATGTCGCCGCTGCGGGAGCGGGCCATGCTTCGGTCAGCAGCATGGTCTTCGGATCAGGAATCAGCGCCTTGTATGCCAGCACGCCGATGACGCTACCTATACCAATGCCGACACACTGTGCCACTACTTGCTTCCATGGCGTTGCCCCTATAGCCCTCCCAACCTTGAAGTCGTTCATCAGATCGGTACATTGACCAGCGGCCCCGCCGGCAGTGTTCGCACCCATCAGGTTGATCGGCACCTGGCCTGGTGCGACAATCCCGAATCCCAGTTGGGACAACTGCCCAATGGCGCCGATCGGAGGGATGCCTGTGGTCCCTACGACGCGCGCGGCTACCGCAGCAAGACATAGTGCAAGGGGAATCGTAAGGAGGGCGAGCAGGGGAGCAATACCGAAGAACATTGACTGCAGCACCACGACTAGCAGCACCGCGAGGCAAAGGCCGATGGCCGGCATCATTTCCGGTCTGCTCGCGGCAGGCTTCGCGAGATGCCTTAGCTTGCGGCGTTCCTGCAGCAAGCGCAGGCCCAGGGAGGAAAGCGTCGCACACACCATCAAGCTTACGCCTGGCCAAAGCAGCCATTCGATGAAGATGGAAAACTGCGGACCGCTGCTTCCCTTAGGCAGAATCACCAAGCCTTGTTCGAGCAGCCAAGGCGCGATGCCAGCCCAGGCAAGGATAGCGCCGAACAAAAGGGATAGTCCGACACGCAAACCGATAATGCCGCCGAAGCCGAGGAGAAGCATCGACGGATCAATCGTAAAAGTAAGCCTCTCCAAACTTGGATTTGGTGACCAGCGCGGGAATTTCCAATAAAAATCGTCAATCCACTTGAGCACACCGGCGAACAACGCAGCGCTGAATAACACGTTGAGCCTCCTGCCGGCCTCGTGCCCATGACTGTAAATATGCTTGAGCGTCTCCAGCGTGGCTATGCCTTCCGGAAATTTCAGGTCCGGATCGTTGACAAGGGATGGGCGCAAGTACCATGCAATCCAGATTCCGAGAAAGCTGACGGAAAATACCCATGCCATCATGGGCAATGGGTCAAGCGCGTCGCCAGTGAGCAGGGTATAGGCCGGAATTGGAGCAACCAAGCCGCCGGAAATGATGGAAGCAGCAGCGGAAGCGACCGTCTGGTTAATGTTGCTTTCGTGGAGAGTCCAAGCGGGCTGCCGCTTGAAAGTATTTGCCATGCCTTGCCAGAAACCGAATCCGATCAGGAGGGCAATGATCGACATGTTGAACGACCAACCGATTTTCAGCCCGGCATAGACATTCGATGGTGTCAGCAGAATGCCTATCAGGGTGCCGGTAATTACCGCTCTCAGACTCAGCTCTCGCTCTATCTTCATGAAGAAGCTCCTTGGTCGCCCTCTAAAATAATGATGCAGAATGAGTGAAAAAGTGCGGCACGATATGCCGCGAATCTCATTTGCCGCAAATGTAAATGGCGGCAGGAATATTGATCGTCATTGCATGGCGGAAGCGCCTCCAGCCGTCACGGCCATGTTGGCTGCCTTGGATGGAATGGGCCAACGTGACCTGTATCGGCTCGCGATGCCAGATCGAAACCACCGATGCGTCCAAAGACGGCTGGCGGGTCAGCGTCGGCTTATGGCCAGCCGAAGATATTGCGTGTTTGGAGATTGTTGATTCGACCCGAAAAATGATTCGTTTTTCGGTTCGATGGTCTCTCCCTCATCCCGGCCCCCACCTTCTGGGAGATGGCCGGGGTGAGGGGATCCGGCCTAACATATTTTCGGGCCGATCTATAAGCACAGCGACCCGCGGCCTCACTTCTTTTGCCGACTGAAAATAGAAGTTTCTTGCGATTAACTTGCTGATGTTATTCGGCACCATGCTCCGTATAATTCCATCGGAGAGACTGCAACAGTTCCCATGCATTTATTCTTACAGGAAAGTCGATCTATTCCTGCACTTTCCGGTCTTGAAACTTCGGTCTACATAACCATGACCGGTCTCGTGCCGATGGCGTTTGAATTAGGTCGTGATCGAAAGCAGCGTCGGCTTGGATGAATTGTTAGCTTTCCGACCGGCGGTAGAAGGTCATGGTCCAGTTGGTCTCCCAAGTCGAACCATCGTCGGGTGAAAATGCCTGCTCCCATCGCAATTCGTCGGCACCGGCTTGTGACCAGATGAAGCGGACCGTTACCGGAACACCCGCAGCACGATCCCTTGCAAAGAAGGTGCCGACACCATCGTTGAAGCCGCCGACAACCGGAACATCGATACGGTCAGGAAAACGGCCATCCAACCACCAGATCGACCATGTTGCCGTAGTTGTATCGTAAGAGCGAAGTGCGATAGCGCGGAACTCGCCTTCGGGGAAGTAAAGGACATTGTCCTCGACATTGCCATAACCGCCCAAAATCTTTCGGGTAGACATTTCGCCGTCGAACTCAATCCATTCATAGCAATTAGCGAGCCGTTCCTTTAGCCTGCGATGCTTGACCAGCCAATCTCCGATGACAAAGTCGAAGTCTGTAGGGGCGGAGGGAAGTACTTCGAGAGCCATGCTGTTCCTTGAGGGCTAAGTGGTTACAAATCCAAAACTCAAGATTAACATGGCAATTCGCCGATTCGCATCGGACGATGGATCTTACAGATCGCGCCCCTTGGTAGCTTCCCGGTGCTGCATAGGCTTGCGCTCGCACCCGAGGCGCGAGGTCAGAGCCAGCGCATACCCTATGACACTTTGCATTACGGGCATGCCGCGCGATTTTTTGCCGTGGCCTGATCCGCTGTATGGACACAGTCAGCGAACTGCGTCAGCGAGACATCGCGGCGCCTGATATGTCCATTGCGGTATTGCGTTCGACCGTGCCGATCAAGCGAAAACGCGACTTGCGCTTGTTGAGCGAGAGCAGCTTGCGGCTACCTCGTGCAATGCTGTAGAGCCACTCGGGCGTGATAATGGAACGAACATGACGCCTGATTCCATGAATGTCAGTAAATCCCAAATAAATAATAGGTTCCAATCACGACGAATACCGCTGAGGTTGCAATTACCACCGAGACCGCGAATATGTCGCGATAGGACTGCCGATGTGTAAGGCCGGTAACGGCCAGCAAGGTAATGACCGCACCGTTGTGCGGCATGGTATCCATGCCTCCGCTGGCCATCGAGGCGACGCGATGCAAAACTTCAAGCGGAATACTGGCGGCGTTGGCGGCTTGTATGAAGCTATCGGCCAGCGCCGCCAGCGCAATGCTCATTCCGCCCGAAGCGGACCCGGTTATTCCAGCAAGCAGGCTGACGCTGACCGCCTCGTTGATAAGCGGATTGGGGATGTTTTTCAATGCACCGGTGATCCAGGCAAAGCCAGGCAAGGCAGCGATGACCGCACCGAATCCATACTCCGATGCGGTATTCATCGACGCCAGCAGTGAGCCGGCGATCGCCGAGGTCGAACCCGCGGCGAACCGGGAAGCCACGGACTTGAAGGCGAAAAGCATGACGCACACGATACCGCCCAGGAGCGCTCCCTGCACCGCCCAGATGGCAACCAGTGGAGTGACTTGCACCGTAAGGGGCTGGCCGGAGATGTCGAGCGTCTGCGTGCTGCCGAAATAGACAGGAATAAGACTGGTGAATACTTTGTTGAGTACGCCCACCAAGATCAATGGCAATATCGCGACATACGGATTGGGCAGTGTGACGTCATCCAGTCTTTCCGGTTCGTTCTGATGGTTGTCGCCGTATCCTTCCCCGGCCCGGGCAGCCGCTTTGCGGCGCCACTCGAGATACAGCATTCCGACCGTGAAGATAAACAGCGTGCCGATGATGCCGAGCCAAGGTGCCGCCCAAGTGGTGGTTTTAAAGAACGTGGTGGGAATGATGTTTTGAATCTGCGGCGTACCGGGCAACGCCGCCATGGTGAATGTGAACGCACCCAGAGCGATCGTTGCGGGGATGAGTCGCTTCGGAATATCGCTTTGGCGGAACATCTCTGCGGCAAACGGATACACCGCGAAAACCACCACGAACAGCGATACGCCGCCATAGGTGAGCAGTGCGCAGACCAGCACAATGGAAAGAATAGCCCGCTGGCGTCCAACCAGGCGGATCACCGCGGTCACGATCGATTTGGAAAAACCCGATAGTTCGATGACCTTGCCAAACACCGCTCCCAGCATAAAAACAGGGAAATATAGCTTGATAAACGCTACCATCTTGTCCATGAAGACGCCGCTAAACATCGGCAAGACCATCGACGGATCGGTTAGCAATACCGCCAGCAATGCGCAGATCGGGGCAAACAAAATCACGCTGTAACCACGATAGGCGGCAAACATCAACAATAGCAAGGCGGACAAGACGACAAGAAAATCCAATTGGCATACTCCTGTAGAGACATTCCTTAATCGCCGGGGCGATGATGAATCGTCAGTGAATTCGGTGTTGCAGCAACTTCCATAAGGCGGCATGCAAGGCATGCCTGCGTTCCGGGCGTAATGGTAATCGCTTCGTTATGCCTTACTTTGATCTGATCCCGTTTTTTTGATAATTTGCAAGGAATAATTCGAGGCCGAGAAATGAGGGTATCCAGAAAAATGGAGCGGAGCCGATCGAGCCAAGTTGCGGATTTGCCAACAACCCTGTCGATTGAAAAATTGGCGACGTTATCGTGCTTGATGTGCGCCGGATCAGTGTTATCACGTCGCCGTAGCAACGAAATCGGCATACACGGCATAGACCGCTTGATCCAGACGATCTTCCTGCGCGGACCGCGCATCTAGTGCGGATTGCGAATGGGTGTACGGTTGCCTCGGCCTGGCTTGCGCCCACTTCACCATAGCAGCGTTATTCGTCGCTTGTGTGGCCCGCCGCACGGAGCTCCTCTCGCGTTGCCCTGCATCCCAAGACAAACCGATTCTTCCCCGCACCCAACCGCAATCGGCTCTAACGAAATATCATTTGACCAGCGTGACCGGAACGTCAGCAAGGTTAACCACACGAGTTGCTACCGATCCCATCATTGCACTGACAAATGGCCCCATTCCGCGCGTACCCATGACGATGCCATCACATCTGCATTCCTTCGCATGCTTTGAAATTTCATTTGCTGCCGACCCGACCCGGGAACGGACCTGGTAAGTGAGCTTGGCTTCATCGAGAAGCTTGCGTGCCGGATGGAGAATACGCCCAGACTCCTCGGCCTCACGATGCTGTATCTCTTCATGGGTCATGACGCCGTGGGTGCCGATCGGCATCGGATCTCCGACATGCAATACTTCAAGCTCCGTGGCGAATCCTTCTTCCACCATGGTCATGGCGTATTGCAGCGCGTGCATGGCGCTTTCCGATCCATCAAAAGGGACAAGCAAGGTACGCATGTTGCATTTTCCTTTGAAGATTTCTATCGCTGCCAAGCGGGTTGATCATCAGTTCCAGTGCTTTAAAAGCCGGCTATCGAGACAAATGTTCAGCCCGACGAAAGGGTCTCACTCGTGGTGCGTTGAACTACCGATCTGCGAACCCAATAACCAGGGTTGCCAATGCAGCTCGGAAGGAATTCCTTGCACGCCACGATTGCACAGCAAGAGGACCCCGCCCAAAGTCTAAGTGTTTAATCTTATTCCTGCCTTAAACGAAAGGCATATTCGCCTGTAATCGGGCTATGAGCGATTTCGGTTTGGCCTGCCTGACGATCCCGGCTGCTTTGCCAGCGACACTGCGTTGTGTGGGGACGCCGAGTCCTCCTTGCCATGGTCCGGGGGCGCCGAGCCCGCCATGTCGCGTCACCACGCCTTGTTTCGCCGGCAAACCACCTCGGCCTCGCCTAGGCCGGTCAAACCGAAAGCGCTCTAGCGAGAATGTAATATGCGTGCTATCTGCTTCAAGGGGCGGATGCTCAACTGTGCGTATCAAATCTTGTTGCCTGGTTTCAGTATCATGACCACAAAGGTCACCACGGTAATNGAGAATGTAATATGCGTGCTATCTGCTTCAAGGGGCGGATGCTCAACTGTGCGTATCAAATCTTGTTGCCTGGTTTCAGTATCATGACCACAAAGGTCACCACGGTAATCGGCAAAATGAATGAGAGCATCATGGTACTGAAGGCTTCCAGTGCATTGTGGTCCTGGGCCGCCATTATCAGATAGGTTGTATATGCGATGTAGTATGCGAGGAAGATTACACCTTCCCATCGAGCGATTTTCCTTCCGGTTAAAAACACTGGCAGGCAGGCAAATGCTGCGGCAAGCATGATCCAGATATCGAAATTGAGCACGGAAGGAGGGACGGCGAGGCCGTTCGCCGATACCAATCCGGAAATGCCAATGCATCCCAGGATATTGAATGTGGTGCTGCCTATGGCGTTGCCGATTGCAATATCGCGCTCCTTGCGCACCGATGCCATGACTGAGGTAGCCACTTCCGGCATCGATGTTCCAGCTGCGACAACGGTTAATCCGATCACCAGGTCGCTGACGCCGAAATCCTTGGCAAAGGCCACCGCGGCATCGACCAGCCATCGGGAGCCCAGCACCAGCAGCCCGAGGCCCGCCACGATGAGCAGCACCTGTACCGCCCAATGCGCGTCCCATCGGCTTGCGGTTTTTGTCAGGTGTTCGTATTCATCCGGCTCACCTTTGTCTTCGCGCCGGGACTGCACTACCAGGAAGACGGTATACGCGACCAATAACAAGCTCAGCAGCACGCAATCCAGCAGGCCGAGCACCAGGTCAAGGCTCAGCACGAGCAGCAGCAGGGAAGCGCCGACCATGATCGGGACTTCCTGACGGATAATTTGGCGGTTAACCACCAGGGGCGTTATCACTGCGGACAATCCGAGTATGAACAGGATGTTGAAGATGTTGCTGCCCACAACGTTCCCGAGTGCGATATCGTTTTTGTCATCAAGTACTGCGCCGACCGAGACCGCGACCTCCGGTGCACTTGTGCCAAACGCGACAACGGTCAATCCAATGACCAAGGGAGAGATCCCTATCGATAGTGCAAGCCTCGATGCGCCTCTCACGAGCACTTCGGCGCCAGCAACCAAAGCGAGCAAGCCTGCGATGAAGGTAAAAATCATTGCATTCCTTTTTCTGGTTCCTCTTGAAGAGGCATCGCGTATCTGATTTCATTCCTCATACCATTCCCAGGTCATGACATGACAGATGAGATCGATGGATTTTTTCGTCTGGCAAGGCGCGGGAGGAATCCATAGCAGGGCTATGGATAACGAGTGCAACGCCGCCAGGCGGGAAAAGACGCGATCTCATGTCATGAAATGGCTTGGGATTGGTATAAGTTGCACCGGACTTGCAGCCTGATTTGCTACCTAGTCGTCAGGCGGGGTTTCGCTTCCTTCGGGCGGCAGCTTTCCAACGGATTTGAGTTTCAAATGCAGTGCAGCCCGGATCAATAGATAGGCGCTGACCGGCGTGCTGATGAAAAGGAACAGCGTAATGAGCAACTCATGCAAGCCAGGCATGCCGTGTGACGCAAAATAGATGATGGAGGCGATTAAGGTACCGCCTACGCCCAGAGTCGAGGCCTTGGACGGGCCGTGCAGACGCGTATAGAAGTCGGGAAGCTTTACCAGTCCCCAGGAGCCGATGAGCGCGAAGCCGGCGCCAAGCAGCAGGAACGCCGTTACCAGAACCTCAATGATGACTGACATTCTGGCCTCCCGTTATTCAATGATGTCGCCGCGCAGCAGGTACTTCGCCAGCATCGCGGTACTGACAAAGCCGAAGATCGCGATCAATAATGCCACCTCGAAGTACAGCGTGGTCGCCTCGTGGATGCCATAGAGTACGAGAATTGCAATCGAGTTGATATAGGCGGTATCAAGGGCGATGATGCGGTCAGGCACGGTCGGACCTTTGATCAGGCGGTAGAGATTGAGCAGCAGGGCAATACCGAAAGCCGTCGAGGCAGTCCAGATGGCGTATGTCAGCATTCGAAAATCTCCTTTAACGGGGCTTCGTAGCGTTGCTTGATCTCTGCGATCAAGGCGGCGGCATCGTCCGTGTCCAGCACATGCACCAGTAGCCACCGGCCGTCCGCGCTAAGTTCCGACGATATTGTGCCGGGCGTGAGGGTAATGATGCTTGCAAGGGTCCAGATCGCATAGGATTCTTGCAGATCCAGAGGTAATCTCACGAATACGGGGCGCAGGTTCCGGACCGGTCCCAATACCAGGCGCGCGACATTGAGGTTTGCGACGACGATATCGTAAAGCACGGTTGCCAGCAGGCGTAGCGCCGTCGCTGGTCGACGCATGGTGACATCGTCGCTCCAGACAGAGCGAGCGAGCCATGGAATTGCCCAGCCGAGCAGGAGGCCGAGCAGAATCTGCCCTGGCGAGATGCTGCTGTTAAGAATGAGCCAGATCGCTAGTAATGCCAACGATACCAGCGGGTGCGGAAACCAACGTGCGGATATCATCATCGTGCTCCTGTCGAGGGCGGGGCGGCAACCGGACTGGCCGTCGCCGGCAGGCCTAGCGCGCTGCGGATATAACCGGCGGGACGCATTAGCTGAGATGCTGCCGCTTCAGCGTAGGTCGCCGCGGGCGCGGCCCAGACCGTTAATGCGATGATGCACGCCAGCAGCCCCAGCGGCGGCATGAACGCAGCAGTCCGGTATGGCGAAGCGGGCGGTTCATCGGTGGAGGTATGCCAGAAGACCTTGCTCCCGGTACGCGCCAAAGCTATCAAGCCGAGGAATGCATTGATCAATACCGCAACCCAGACCCAGACTGCTGCTGCATGATCGGCCGCGGCCTGCAGCAGCAGCACCTTGCCGTGAAAACCGGACAGCGGCGGCAAGCCGACCGCTGCAACCGCCGCAGCGAAGAACAGACACCCCACCAGAGCTTCCCGCGGAAGCGGCTGGCCCCGTTCAATGCGGTCCTGAAGCGGCCCCCTGCCGCGCCGGATCAGGTCGGCGACAAGAAACAGCAGCGCAATGGTGAAAGTGCTGTGCAGCAGATAGTAGATCGCCGCGCCAAGAGCCCGCTCGGTGGCGAGCCCTATGCCGGTGCAGATGGTGCCGACGGAAGCGATGGTCAGGTAGGCTGCCATCGACCGCACGGTAGGACTGGCAAGGACGCCAAAGGTAGCGACGACCAGAGTCACCAGGGCGGCAGGTAATAGCCAGGGTATGGCGACATTGGCGGCCACACCCGCATCCGGCCCGAAAATCAGTGTGTAGACGCGCAAGATGACATAGGCGCCGACCTTGGTCATCACAGCAAACAGCGCGGCAACCGGCGCCTCAGCGGCGCTGTAGGCCTTGGGAAGCCAGAAGTACAGCGGCAGGAGTGCGGCCTTGACGGCGAATACCACCAGCATCAGCAGGGCGCCGCTCCGGATGAGCGCCGCGTCCGACGGCGGGGCTGCGGCTACCCGTACTGCCATGTCGGCCATATTGAGCGTACCGGTCATCCCGTACAGAAGGCTGACTGCAATCAAAAACAGGAAGGATCCCAGGAAGTTGATAGCGACATAATGCAATCCGGGAATAAGCTGTTGCGTCTTGCCGCCGTGCAGAAGCAAGCAGTAGGATGCAATCAGCAGCACCTCGAAAAACACGAAGAGATTGAACAGGTCGCCCGTCAGGAATGCGCCATTGAGCCCCATGAGCTGGAACTGGAACAGCGCATGAAAGTGCCCGCCTGCCGTATCTCCGCCCTGAATTGCGTAGAGCAGGCTCCAGCCCGCGATCAGCGACGTCAGCAGCACCATCACTGCCGACAGCCGGTCAAGTACCAGCACAATACCGAACGGGGAAGGCCAGTCTCCAACGCTGTAGCTTGCATGGCCATCTTCAGATGCGGCCATGACCAGAAGAATTGAAATCGCTACCAGTCCAATGGTAGCGGCAAGGCCAAGCATCCGCTGCACGGCCAGCGGCAAGCGCAGCATGACCAGCACCGCGCCGGCGAGGGCCGGAAGTACGACAGGGGCGATAATCCAGTGGTCCACGTTATTCCTTCCCGTCCCCGGCGCCATCGACATGGTCCGTTCCCAATTCATGTCTGGCGCGCACGGCAAGAGCGAGTACAAATGCGGTCATGCCAAACCCGATCACGATGGCAGTCAGTACCAGCGCCTGTGGAAGCGGATCTGCGTAGACACCGGATTGCGCATCGATGATCGGGGGCGCGTGCGGCGTCAGCCGACCCATCACGAAGATGAACAGATTGACCGCATAGGAAAGCAGCGTTAGTCCGAGTACGACAGGATATGTCCGGGCCCGTAACAGCAGAAAGACGCCGCCGGCGACAAGTATGCCAATGGCGCTGGCAAGCAATAACTCCATGTCAGGTCTCCTTTGTGGTTGCGGCATTTCCGGAAGATGAGCGGCCCGCACGCCCCAGGCTGCCAAGCGACAGCATGACCGCGCCTACGACGGTGAGGTACACGCCGAGATCGAATGCCATTGCGCTGGCCAGTGGAAGGTCGCCCAGCAACGGCAAGTGCGGATGTCCATGTGCGCTGGTCAGGAAAGGCCGGCCGAAAAACCAGCTTCCGACCCCCGTCAGGCCGGCGATCAGGATGCCGGCGCCGAGCACCCGCGGGTACTCGATGCGCATGCGGGTAGCGGCCCAGTCGATGCCGTTGGCGATGTATAGCAGGATCAAGGCAATGCCGGTGACAAGACCGGCGACAAAACCGCCGCCGGGCAGGTTATGACCTCGTAGGAAAATATAAACCGCCACGGTCAGCGCAAGCGGCAGCAGAACACTGGTCAGCGAGGTTAGCATTAATGGATGTGTTTCCCTGGCCCATGCACGACCTTCGCCATCCGCAGTCCTGCGCGCGGCCAGCGGATTGGCCATCAGCGCCGCGATGCCGAGCGCCGCCAGCGCCAGTACGGTGATCTCGCCGAAGGTGTCGAATCCGCGGAAATCGACCAGGATGACGTTGACTACGTTGGTACCGCCGCCGCCAGGCACGCTGTTGTCGAGATAGTAGGCAGACAACGACTCGAAAGGACGGGTCAGGACGGCATAGGTGACGGCGGTGATGCCGAGCCCGGCCGCCGCCGCCACGATTGCATCGCGCACCTTGCGCAAGGAAGGCCGGCGTCCGTCCTCGCGCGGCGTGTGCTGGGGCAGCCAGTACAGGGCAAGCAGAATTAGTACAATCGTCACGACCTCGACCGAGACCTGGGTTAGGGCTAGGTCCGGCGCAGCAAGATAGACAAACGCCAGGGTGGTTATCAGCCCGACAAGGCCGACAAGGACCAATGCGGTAAGGCGTTGTTCGTGCAGGGCGACGATGGCTGCCGTAACAGCGGCAAGCATGATCCAGATGACGACAGCAATGCCGTTGACCGCGGTGAGAGGCCTGGTTCCGATGGTCCATTCCCACGCGAGGAACGGGGATGCGGCCAGTATCAGCGCCGTGATGACCGTCCATCCAAGACTGCGTTGCAGCGAACCGTTTTCCAGTCGCTGCGTCAGGGCGCTCGAAAACCCGAGCAGGTATCCCAATGCCTCGCGGTAAAGCCAGTGGCCGCCGAAAGGGCTTTGCACATAGCGGTGCAGGTCATATGCGCGTTGCAGGAAGAAGTACACCGCCGCGCCGCCGGCCATCGCAAACAGGCTCATTACCAGCGGGAGGTTGAAGCCATGCCAAATGGCAAGCGAATATTCCGGAAGCGGGCCATTCAAGGTGGCGCCCACGGCCGTGGCCAGCAATGGCGCAACGGTATAGTAGGGAAAGATGCCGACTGCCAGGCACAGCAGCACAAGCAGATAGACCGGCACTTTCATCCAGACTGGCGGCTCATGGGGCTCCTTGTCCAGGCCAACCAGTTCGCCCCGAAAAAATACGTCGTCCACGAAACGCACGCTGTACGCGACGCTGAATACGCTGGCGATGACGGCCGCCACCGGGATCATGACGCCCCAGATGCCGCCCGCTTGAACCTGCAGCGTCTCCGCCAGGAACATTTCCTTTGACAGGAAACCATTGAGCAGCGGGACGCCGGCCATCGCGGCGGATGCAACCAGGGCCAGCGCCCCGGTATAGGGCATGTATTTCCAAAGGCTGCCCAGCTTGCGCATATCGCGCGTTCCGGTTTCATGATCGATGATGCCGGCCGCCATGAAGAGCGAGGCCTTGAAGGTGGCGTGGTTGATGATGTGAAAGACGGCGGCAACCACCGAATGCGGGGTTTGCAGACCGAACAACAGGGTTATGAGCCCGAGGTGGCTGATGGTTGAGTAGGCGAGCAAGCCTTTCAGGTCATGCTTGAACAGTGCTGCGTACGCACCGAATGCAAATGTGACGAAGCCGACCGTGGCAACGATATAGAACCATGCATCGGTGCCGGAGAGTACCGGATAGAAGCGGGCCAGCAAGAATATTCCGGCCTTGACCATGGTTGCGGAATGCAGGTAGGCGCTGACCGGTGTCGGCGCCGCCATCGCGTGAGGCAGCCAGAAATGGAAAGGAAATTGGGCGGATTTGGTAAAGACCCCGAGCAGGAACAGGATCAGCATTGGCAGATAATAAGGACTAGCCTGTACCTGTTGCCGCCGCTGCAGGATGTCGGACAATTCATAGCTGCCCGCGGCCTGCGCCAGCAGCAGCATGCCGGCCAGCAGGCAAAGCCCGCCCGCACCAGTGACGGTCAATGCCATGCGGGCGCCCGCGCGTGCATCGGAGCGGTAATCCCAATAGCCGATCAGCAGGAAAGAGCTCAGCGAGGTTAATTCCCAGAACACGACCAGGAGTATCACGTTGTCGGACAGGACCACGCCGAGCATGGCGGCCGCAAACAACAGCAGGTAGCAATAGAAGCGTCCGACAGGATCCTTTTCGGCTAGATAGTAGTGTGCGTACAGCACTACCAGCAGTCCGATACCCAAAATAAGAAGGGAAAACAGCAGGCCTAGGCCGTCAAGGCGGAATGACGCTTGCAGACCGGCCTGCGGGAGCCACGCCATCGAACCATGAAGTGTCTCCCCGGAAAAGACCGCTCCGCTCTGGGAAAGCAGCAGCACAAGCGATCCAGCCATTATCGCCGCCGTGCTCCAGGACGCGGCGCTTCGGCCCAGGCGCCCCGCAAGCGCTGGGATCCAGAATAAAGCCAGGGGGAGGGCGACTATTAATTGAGGTAAGGAAAACACGCGTATTCCTTTATATTTCTGTTCGGAACCACTGCTTCGGCATCAAGGACTCTCAAAGCAATGAGTGTTGCATCAAGCTTTACGCCCACGTTCGGAGCTTGTCATGAACGCCGCGACCAGATGGACGCGTCAACTCCCTTTGCCAATTCCGGATAATCGCCAAGATGGAATTCAGGCCGGCGCCCCGCCTTGCGCTGCGTACTGTAATCACGGGTGAGCTTGACAACAGTGCCGGACAGTAGGGCAATTGAAACGATGTTAATCGTTGCCATGAGTCCCATTGATGCGTCTGCCGCGTTGAATACGGTGGTGGCACTTTCATAGGACCCCCATACCACCATCGATAGAGCACCGATGCGCAGCAGGCTGATCCACGCACGTCCGCCCAGCCGGAGGAAAACCATGGCGTTTTCAGCGTACGTATAGTTGCCTATGATGGAGGTAAAGGCAAACAGCAGGATGGCAACCGCGACGAACCATTCGCCGGCGACGCCGATGTGTTCCCGCAGCGCCGCTTGAGTAAGTGGCGTGCCAGTCAGTTCAGAACCCGGGACGATAGCGCCGGACAGCAGGATCATCAGCGCGGTCGCTGTACAGACCAGCAGGGTATCGATAAAGACGCCGAGCGACTGGACCAGGCCCTGCGAAGAGGGATGATGTGGGTCGGGAGTCGCTACTGCCGCGATATTGGGAGCCGAACCCATGCCCGCTTCGTTCGAAAACAAGCCTCGCTTGACGCCGTTGAGCATCGCGCCGGCAACGCCCCCGACGGCAGCATCGATGCCGAACGCGCTCGTCACAATATTCATTAACACGCCCGGCACTTCAGTAAAATTAACTGCAATGACATAGAGTGCAACCAGCAGATAGGCTAACGCCATGAATGGCACAATGATCCCGGCTACGCGTGCAATCTGCCGAATGCCTCCGAAGATGACGATGGCGGTGATGATTGCAATCGCGATCCCTACCCACAGCTTGGGAACGGCGAACGCGCCTTCCATTGCCGCGGCGATCGAATTTGCCTGCACTGCATTGAACGCCAGTCCAAACGTCATGATCAGGCTGATCGAAAAAATGGCACCGGCCCACGGAGCCCTTAGTCCCCTTGCCATGTAGAACGCAGGGCCGCCGCGATACTCTCCGTTTTCATTACGGGTTTTATAGAGCTGGGCAAGAGTTGACTCAGCATAGGCAGTGGCCATGCCTACCAGGGCAACCATCCACATCCAGAACACCGCACCGGGGCCGCCGAGATGAATGGCTACTGCCACGCCGGCGATGTTGCCGGTCCCTACTCGTGAAGCAAGGCTGGTGCAAAGTGCCTGAAAAGGCGTAATGCCAGCTCTATCCGTTTCGCCGCTGCCGATGACTGCGCGAAACATTTCCGGAAACATCCGAAATTGTACGAAACCTAGCCTTAAGGTGAAGAATAATCCGATAGCCAGCAAGCCATAGATAAGGATATAGCTCCAAAAGATGTCGTTTACTGCATTGATTACGGCATCCACGGTTTCTCCTCCCCACAAGTTGCGTCATATGCAACTCCGACACCGCTAGCCTATTGTCAGTTCATTATCATGACCTTGGTAAAATTTGATTTGACAGGTGCTTCCACCAGTATGATGCTTCCGAGAAATTCCGGGCCGATCAGCAACATGAAGAGTCGTCCTCATGCTGGCGGAAAATTTCTACATCAGGTCATGCGATATGCGGCAAGGATTGCTTTGCCCATTGCAAGAATGTTTTCCGCCCCAATATCTATATGTAATCTGATTGTCTCGCCTCTTGCTTTAGCGCGACACATCTACATGTTACTCACTGAGGAGCGAAAATATGGATTGTCCAGTATGCCCAACCACGAAGCTCGTAATGTCGGAACGTCAAGGTATCGAGATTGATTATTGTCCGAATTGTCGTGGTGTTTGGCTTGACCGCGGTGAGTTGGATAAAATCATTGAAAGGTCTTCTGGTGCAGTGGTGCCGCCAGTTACTCAAGGCAACGACCACTTTGGATCGCAACCGCGCCAGCCTGATGGATTTGGGCGATCGCACCAGGGGCAAAATTATCCAGAGCATCAACAAGGACATTACAAGAAAAAGAAAAAAGAGGGATTCCTTAGCGATCTGTTCGATTTCTGAGTTCACCTATTAAAGAGTTGAAAACTGGACGGGTGACTGGCGTTGCAGGCAGTCACCTTTTCAGTAATGCAAGTGTATCCAGCCGACACGGCTTCGGCCAAAGATTTGCTTCGAATGGAAAAGCGACCTTCTGCGGCGATTGTCAGCCTCCAAGGATGAGGAGCGGATGACAGTAGAGTGCACGTAACAGGTAGCAACGAATGACTCTGCACCGTCAAGGTCGCGCAGTGGACAGGCACGCGATGCTAAACTCGGACAATTCACAATTCAAACATTACCGTGCAAGACATGAAGAGTCGTTCAAACGGCGGCCTCGTCTATTCCACTGATGGCGGACGCATGTGTCCTGAATGCCGACGGGCACAATCTGAGTGCGCCTGCCGTCTTAAGGTCGTGCCCGTCGGTGATGGTGTGGTACGTGTGTCACGCCAGACCAAAGGCCGGGGCGGGAAGAGCGTAACGATCGTCAAGGGGCTAGCGCTCGATGCTGCTGCACTGGCTTTGTTGGGCAAGCAGTTGCGCACGGCATGCGGCTCTGGCGGAACAGTAAAGGATGGTGTAATTGAAGTCCAGGGGGACCACTGCGAGCAGATCATTTCGGAGTTAAGAAAGCATGGTCATGATCCTAAGCGCGCGGGTGGCTAAGCTCGATTACTCCAAATGCCCGCAATTGCCCTAAACCTGTCATCAACACGGTTCCGCCAATCCGCGATTCGACTTTGAATGTCCGCCTTCTTCAGGGTTTTTGATCTGACTCGCTGAAAGTCTTCCTGAGATCCGTGTCCCTGGCGTTGCAATTGGACTGATAGGCGGACACTGGAGTGAGGCGAGAAGTTGGGGGAGCGGTTCCACCATTGTGCATGGTGCCGCCTTCAAAGCCGGTATCCTGCTAGCTGCTCAGCGTGTTAGCGCGCCGCTTCGGCTTCATCGGCCGTACCAAGACGCTGCAAGGGCGCGGCACGGCGCATTGCTTCTAAGATGGTTTCGCGGGCATCGGCCAGGACCTTGTGGAGCATGGGAGTCTCGATCTGTCCCGGGGAAAGGGTGTTGACACGGATCGGGGCCACCTCCAATGCGTGGCTGCGTGCCAGCGCCTCCATGGCGGCCGAGGCTGCTGCGAGCACGGCCGTGCCCTGCGCATTCGGCAGCCGTCAAATCGATGTGCATTGGCGGCGTGGCAGGAGGTTGAGCACATCGAGCAGACCGCTGCCACTGCGCGCAGAGCCGGCCGGCATGTTGAAGGTCACGGCACCGCTTCCTGTCGGGATACATATCCTTGCACCTGCCTTGCCCAGATTTCGCAAGCGTTACCCGAAACTGGCAGTCGACTTGCGATTGGCCGATCGCCAGACCGACCTGATTGCGGAAGGTATCGACGTGGCGTTGCGGGTAGGGAACCTGGCCGACTCCCGGCTCTTATCCCGTCGGCTGGCGCCGCATCGCTTGTGCGCGTTCGCTTCCCCTGGCTACCTGGAAAGGATGGGCATCCCGCAATCAATCGAGGAGCTGAGCGGACATGAGTGCGTGAATTTCCGCTACCAGAGTTCCGGTCAATCGCTGTGCTGGCCGTTTCAGGTTGCGGAACGGATGATGGAATTCACCCCGAATGCGGGAATCGTAGTCGACGCCAGTGACGGCGTGCTCGCGGTACTGGCGGCGGGCGGCGGTATCGGAATCAGTCCGACGTATGCGGCGGCATGTCATGTAAGAAGAGGCGAGCTGGTACCGGTTTTACCTTAATGGGCAAGGGAACGTTACGCAGTCACCGCACTATGGCCGGAAAGCCGCCGCGCCAGTCCAAACGTCAGGGCGTTCCTGGACTTCCTGCGGGAGATTTTTCCCACGCCTGCGCCGTGGGATGTGAGCATAGATCATGCAGCGGGCCTGGCGTAAGAAGGGCGAGGATGTGGTTGTACACCTCATCAGGACTGCATCAATTGCTATTCGCTGCATTTCACTTTCCAGCTACTTTTCAACGAAAGAACGCAACATTTCGTATGGAGCTAATACCAATCCCAAGCCATTCCATGACATGAGATCGCGTCTTTTCCGCCTGGCGTCGTTGCGCTCGTCTTCCATAGCCTCGCTATGGATTCTTCCCGCGCCTTGCCAGACGAAAAAATCCATCGATCTCATCTGTCATGTCATAACTTGGGATTGGTATAACGTCCTGTTGCGCTTTTGAGTGTAGATCGGTCGTCAATGTCCGCTCGCGGCTCGGGCTTGTGTTTCCTCACGTAGGCAAGATTTCACGGCGATTCACGCGAGTACGCGGACATTTTATTCAGCCGCTCTGTCGCAGCGATTCATAATCCGGTAGCGAGTGCTTCAATGTCGCATGGTTAAGCAGCATTTCGGCCTTGAGATGCTGTCCGCCGGCATCATAGATGCGGGTGCGCACCCAGTAGGACTCGGTTCGCTTGCTCTCCGACAGGGCGACGATTTCGCGCCGGAGCAGATAATCTTCGCCGACGAATAGCGGTCCGTCGATAATGCGGATTTCCAGGTCGGCGAACAGGCCGATGACGGGTTGCCTGACCGGAAACCTTGCCTTGGGACTGGTGTATTCGACCAGCACGCTGATCATTTCCAGCGGAATGATCGGACGGCCCCATGGCGAAGATGATGCATCCGCATACCAAGCTGAATTTTCCGTAATCTTCTCCAGCTTCTGACTGAGCGAGAACGGATAAAGCTTGCCCATGTGCTGGTCGGCGTCCATGCGCACCGGCTCATCCACGGCACCGGTCATTCCCAGCTTCAGGTCTGACAGGATCACGAGTTTTTCCGGAGGCCGCAGCTGCGCCATGCGCTCTTCCAGCAGCGTCGGTCCATGGTCGGGACCGATGCTGGCGCTGGCTTCGAGCACCGGCGTGCCGTCGGCCTTCTCCGCCCAGGCCCGCGTTCGCGTGGCGCCGGAAGCGGGTAGCTCGACGAAGGCCCGTACCGATTCCCCTTCGACCACCATGTTCTGGAAATGCGCCGACAGGCAGCCGCGCTCGAACCAGTCCTTGCCCCAAACCTGCGCCAGCAGCGGCACAAACTGGCTGAAGTGCGTCGGTCCTTCGATGGGACCTGCGCGGAAACCCAGTTTTTCGGCCATGGCGTCGTCATGGATGGATGTGTGGCCGCTGTATTCCTGTTCGGCCAGCATCTGGTGCGGTTGCCGCAACGGGCCGCACAGCGAAAGGTGTGTGTTGAAGCTCATGGGCGTGTGATATGCAAGTGCGTTGACATGGAAGGGAATTTCATTCGAACGGCGGCTCGTCCCACCATGGAAAGAAGGGCGGCATATCGGTGGACACCTTGTTCGGGAAGACGGCGGGGCGTTTCTCCAAAAAGGCGGTCACGCCTTCGCGCGCATCATCGGACTGGCCGCGCGCCTGGATGGAACGGCTGTCGATGCGATGCGCATGCATCGGATGCGGCGCCGCGGCCATGCGCCACAGCATCTGCCGGGTAAGTGCGACCGACACCGGGGCGGTGTTGTCGGCAATCTCGCGGGCGAGCGCCTGTGCGGCGGGCAGCAGTTCATCGGGGGCATGCAGCGAGCGTACAAGGCCGCGGGCAAGGGCTTCGTCAGCGCCGAACACCCGGCCGGTCGTGCACCACTCGAGCGCGGTCTGCATGCCGACGAGCCGCGGCAGGAACCAGGATGAAGCTGCTTCAAGGGTGATGCCGCGCCGGGCGAACACGAAGCCGAAGCGCGCTTCGGTGGAGGCCATGCGCACATCCATCGGGAGTTGCATGGTTGCGCCGATGCCGACTGCCGGTCCGTTGATTGCGCCGATGACCGGTTTCAGGCTCTGGTAGATCCGCAGCGTATTGGTGCCGCCGCCGTCACGGTACACCTCGCCCACCTTGAGCGATTCGCGGGAAAGATTGCCGGGGTTCGCCTGGCGGTCGAAGGTCGAACCGCCCGACGACAGGTCGGCGCCCGCGCAGAACGCCCGGCCGGCACCGGTGACGATCACTACGCGCACGTTGTCGTCGGCGTCGGTCTCGTCGAACAATGCAATCAGCTCCTCGCGCATCTTCGCATTGTAGGCATTGAGCTTTTCGGGGCGGTTGAGGGTGATCGTGGCAATGCCCTGATCCACGTTGTAGGACGTCGTTTCGAGAGTCGGCAAAGTCATATGTCCTCCGGACAGGGAAAAGCATGCCCGCCTTGAGAGTGTCGACCACGATGCGGGCATGCTCGCGGTCCGCCATTTACGATGGCGAGGGTCAGGTGCCCAGCATTCCCGTCAGACGCTGGCGAATCAAGGCCTCGGCCTCCGCCATGATGCGATCGATGAGTTCCCTGGCCGTAGGCACGTCGCGGATCAGGCCGGCGACCATGCCGCAGGACCATGCGCCGGCATCCATTTCGCCGTCCTGCATGATGCGCGGATAGACGCCGGCCACTTCGGCGGCGATGTCCTCGAATTTCAGCGACGCGCCGAGCTGGCGTTCCTTGTCCAGCAGGCGGTCGACGGCGGCATTGCCGAGCACCCGCTCGGTATTGCGCAGCGGACGCATGACGAGACGGGTATCAAGTTCGCTCGCGGCAACAATAGCCTGCTTGACGTTGTCATGAACGGGCGCTTCCTTGGTGGCGATGAAGCGGGTGCCCATGTTCATGCCCTCGGCGCCGAGCGCCAGGGCAGCCACCAGGGAACGGCCGTCAGCCATGCCGCCGGAGGCGACGAACGGAATGCTCAGCTCCTCGGCCGCGCGCGGCAGCAGGATGAAATTCGGCACGTCGTCTTCGCCCGGATGCCCGCCGCATTCGAAGCCATCGACGCTCACCGCATCGCAACCGATCGTCTCCGCCTTGAGCGCATGCCTGACGGCGGTGCATTTGTGGATCACCTTGATGCCGGCCTCCTTGAGCGCGGGCAGCCATTTCTGCGGATTGTTTCCTGCCGTCTCGACGACCTTCACGCCGCCTTCGATGATTGCCTTGATGTATCCGGGATAATCGGGCGGAGTCACCGAGGGAAGAAAAGTCAGGTTCACTCCGAAAGGCTTGTCCGTCAGTTCCCTGCAGCGCCGGATCTCCGCGGCGAGCGCCTCGGGCGTGCGCTGGGTCAGCGCGGTAATGATGCCCAGTCCGCCGGCATTCGAAACGGCGGAAGCAAGCGTCGCATAGCCGACATAATGCATGCCCCCTTGAATGATGGGATGCTCGATGCCAAACAGTTCAGTGATACGTGTTTTCATGGGCCTCCTGGCGAAAATGGATTTCAGTGCGGCATCAGGGTTTGTGGCGGTGTGCAGGAAACGACTGGTGCAGCAAGTGTTGCAAGCTCCGCGCAACCGCTCCTTGATATTGTTTAACAGTTCCCACCGTGGAGTGAAGGCGCCCCGGGCTGATGAAAGAAACATGATCCGTGGCGGGTGAAACGCGCGCTGCAACTGCGGCGCCTGTCCTGCACTGACACGCCGAACCGACCCGGCGGGAAATGCGTCGCCGCCGCATCAATTCGCGATGTCTTATCGCGGATCGACGCGGCTTGTCCGGAAAGATGCTTCCTTGGCGCAAGGGCGGTTCAGGAGCGCGTGATCGGCAGTTCCGTCTCGTGTTTCGGGATGCTCATGTGCCTGGCGAGCTCGAGTTTGGCAATCGCGTTGCGGTGAACTTCATCCGGACCGTCCGCAATGCGCAGCGTGCGGTTGCTCGCCCACTGGGCAGCCAGCGGGAAGTCGTCGCATACCCCACCCGCGCCATGGGCCTGGATGGCCCAGTCGAGCACCTGCTGCGTCACGCTGGGTGCCAGCACCTTGATCATGGCGATCTCCGCCTTTGCGTGCTTGTTGCCGACGGTATCCATCATGTAGGCGGCCTTCAGTGTCAGCAGGCGCGCGGTATCGATGCGAATCCGCGACTCCGCGATGCGCTCGTGCCATACGCTCTGGTCGGATACTCGCTTGCCGAAAGCGACACGCTCGTTCAGGCGCTTGCACATCAGTTCCAGCGCGCGCTCTGCAACGCCAATGGCGCGCATGCAATGGTGAATGCGGCCAGGACCGAGACGGCCCTGCGCGATTTCGAAGCCGCGGCCCTCGCCCAGCAGGATGTTGGAGGCCGGCACGCGCACATTCTCGAACAGGATCTCGCAATGTCCGTGCGGCGCGTGGTCATAGCCGAATACCGGCAGCGGGCGCTTGATAGTGATGCCGGGCGTATCGCGCGGTACCAAAATCATCGATTGCTGGGAGTGACGCGGCGCATCCGGATCCGTCTTGCCCATCAGAATGAAAACGGCGCAGCGCGGATCAGCGGCGCCCGAGATCCACCATTTATGGCCATTGATGACATAGCTGTCGCCGTCGCGCTCGATACGGGTGGAGATGTTTGTCGCGTCGGACGAAGCCACCGCCGGCTCCGTCATCGCGAAGGCGGAACGGATCTCGCCGCGCAACAGCGGTTCCAGCCACTGGCGCTTGTGCTCCTCGGTGCCATAGCGCTCGATGGTTTCCATGTTACCGGTGTCCGGTGCGGCGCAGTTGAAGACCTCCGATGCCCAGTACACTCGGCCCATGATTTCGCACAGCGGAGCATAGTCGAGGTTGGATAAGCCTTCCGGCGCGCGTGGAGATTTCGGCAGGAACAGGTTCCAAAGGCCGGCGGCGCGGGCCTTGGGTTTCAGCTGTTCGATGGTCTCGGTGGCGAGCCAGCGATTTCCTTTCTCGCTGCCGTTGCGTTCGATTTCCTGCTTGTACGCCTTCTCGTTCGGATAGATGTGCTCATCCATGAAGCGCAGCAGCTTGCCTTGCAGTTCCTTGCAACGATCAGAGTATTCAAATTCCATGCCGCTTTCTCCTTGACGGCGGGTGCTCGCACCCGGCCGGTTTTTAATGATGATCGTGATTCACACCGCATAAACGGGGCGGGACTTCTGGCACCTGCCGGTCGCGGATGCGGTGCCGGGCAATGCGGCTGCCTTGAGTCCCGCCTGATCTCGAGTGCGTGTACTGTCATGCCAGCGCGTGCCGCTTGCTCTCGCCGGATATCGGCGCAAATAATGAAAGCTTATGGAAGGGAAGTAGGGTGGGCAAATGCATTGTTTGTATCAAGGTCATTCATTCCATGCATGACTTGGCGGGGGAGTGGTAGCATGCCTGAGTATCGATATCGATCCCAAGTCATTCCATGACATGAGATCACGTCTTTTTCCGTGTGGCCGCGTTGCGCTCGTCATCCATAGCCCGCTATGGATTCCTGATCCGCACCTCGGCCTCGCCAGGCGAAGAAATCCATCGATCTCATTTGTCATGTTATGACTTGGGATTGGTATTAGCCGTCAATTGCAACATGATCAACATCAATCGCATCGACCTCAATCTCTTCGCGGTATTCGACGCTATCTACACGCAGGGCGGCATCACGCGCGCCTCTCGAACACTGTGCCTTTCGCAGCCGGCAGTCAGCCATGCGTTGGGGCGGCTGCGTGAAATGGTAGGCGATCCGCTGTTCGTCCGGCACGGGAATTCCTTGAAGCCGACTCCGGTCGCACACGAACTGATCGTGCCGGTTCGACGTGCGCTCGGCGAAATAGAAGGCTCGCTCAACCGCCTTTCGGTCTTCGATCCCGCATTATCGGACCGGGAATTCAGAATAGGAATGCGGCAAATTGTCGAAAGCACGATGATTCCCGCACTGATCGATGAAATCAAGGACACCGCGCCGAAAGTAAGGATTGCATCGGTCCAGCATAGCCGAGGCGAGTTTCAAACGCAGCTCGCAAGCGGCGTACTGGCCGCGGTGATCGATGTGCATGTGCCGTTCGCGCATGGTATCCAGCAGCAGCACCTGGCAGGCAAGGGCATGGTGGTCGTCGCGCGGAAGGGCCATCCGGCGCTGTGCGGCGAACTGACGACGGATATTTACCTGGCCCACGAGCACATACTGACCAGTTCGCGTCCGACCGGACCGGCCCCCGAAGACCTGGCGCTGTCACGGCTGGGCCTGCAGCGCAAGATCAAGCTGCGCTGCCAGCATTTCTGGACCGCGTGCAGGGTCGTTGCAAAAACCGACCTGCTATTGACCATGCCGGAGCGTTATGCACACATCACCAATGCATCGCTGGACAATCGGATTGCACCTTTCCCGCTCAAGCTGCCGGCGACAGACCTGTACCTGTACTGGCACGCCAGTGCCGAGAACGATCCCGCAAACAGCTGGCTGCGGCAACAGATTAGCCAAGCCTATTTACGCTGAGGCGATCGCGCGGACGGCGTCCTAGCCAAGGTGCGCCTGTGTCCGCATTGGTCTGAATTGCGCCAGCTGCCGGCCCGACGGCTACTGTCCGCAATACCTCTCAGTTGCGATTGCTGACTTTAAATATGCCTACCGCTTGAGATAGCTGTATTGCCTGGTCCTGCAGCGAAGATGCAGCAGAAGCGGCTTCTTCCACTAGGGAGGCATTTTGATGCGTGACCCGATCCATTTCGAAGATTGCCTTATTGACATTTTCGATTCCACGACTCTGCTCTGCGGTCGCTTCGGTAATCTCCCGCATGATTTCAGCAACTTGACGGATACTTTGCACCACCTGCTCCATCGTTTCACCCGCCTCGCCAACGAGGTGGCTGCCAACATCAACGTTCTGGACGGATTCCTCAATCAGCCCCTTGATTTCCTTTGCTGCTGCTGCGCTACGCTGGGCCAGGGTTCGCACCTCGCTTGCCACGACCGCAAAGCCCCGTCCTTGCTCACCAGCTCGGGCAGCTTCGACCGCCGCATTCAGCGCCAGGATATTCGTCTGGAACGCGATGCCGTCGATCACTCCGATGATGTCGAAGATGCGCTTTGCAGACTGTTCAATCAAACCCATGGTCGTCACCACCTTGGCCACTGCCTGACCCCCTTTTGTGGCGACGTCGGAAGCGCTCTCGGCGAGCTGATTCGCCTGATGCGCGTTTTCGACATTACGCCGGATCGCGGCGGTCTGTTCTTCCATCGAAGCTGCTGTTTCCTGCAGCGCTCCGTATTGCTGTTCAGTGCGGGATGAAAGATCGAGATTCCCGGAGGCGATTTGTGTCGACGCCGTGGAAATGGCATCGGATGCAAGGCGTACCTGTGCGACTGTACTCGCTAAACTCGCGTTCATGTCTTTGAGTGCCTGTAGCATTTGGCCACTCTCGTCATGCGTGTTCACCATGATTTCATGGGTCAGATCGCCCGAAGCGATATGGCGGGCCATGTCCACGACGTGGTGCAAGGGGCGCGTTACTGCACGTGAAATAAGGACGCCTGCGATGGCAGCACTAGCAAAGCCAACTCCCATCAATACCAGACTGATGACAATCGCATCGCGACTGCCTTTCTCGGCTTGGGTAACCTTTTCCTGTGAGACCGCATCAATCTTTCCGGTCGCGGCAGTAAGCAATTCCGAGGGGGCACGATCCATACCCTTGACGGCTGCGTCGCCTGCCGCGGCATCGAAACCAGCGGCCTTGAAGTCTTCAAACCCCTTGCGGTAGCCTTCACCCATCTTTGCATGAGCTTGCGCAAACTGCTGGACGATATCTCGCGCCTCACCAGAAGCCAGGATTGACTGCAGCTTCATAGCCGACTTCCGCACCTTGTCCTCATGTTTCTGGAAAGATGACCAGTACTTGTCAAGCTGCTGTGGGTCCTTCCCTCGAAGGAGGACATTTTTCCACTCCTGCACCTGCGTCTTGAAATCAAGGTGCATGACAGCGACTGCTTGCTGAGCGGCGAAGTCGGTCTTGATCTCCTGCGAGTAGATATTCAGGCTGCGATTCAACTTGTAGACGCCGAACAGGCCGGCGAAGGCAATCAGGAATGCGACCGCAGCAAAGGCGAGGGGGAGTTTTCGGCTGAGTTTCATAATGGACGTTTCAATAACGGGCCGCCATTATAGTTGCATTACGGAAATTCATCTTCGGCACCCGGGATCGTTGCGGGTGCAGCTATCGGAACTTCCATTCCGATGTGCCTCTGCATCGGTTCTCCAGCACCGTGGGACTCGGCCATCGATGTTGGTCAACGGTTTTGAAATAATAATGGTTGAAGGATCGCCGGAAAAGGGCTGAAAATGCCACTACGGCTCATCCGGCCGGTCTCTTTTTCGGAGCAGGCCTGAAGCCAAGGCCAGGAAGCAGTCCACCGCTTTTTGGGATGCCGCCTGAGGGTCGTCGGAACTTGCGATCCACAAGGAGGCGCCTCGCAGGGCGCCATTGATAAGGTGAGCCGCCGCCAGAGGGTCAATCGGATACACGACTTCCTCCTCAATCAGCTTCTGAACACTTCGCTGCGTACTACGGATGCAGGAATTCTGACTGGGCCATTGCGAAGGGTCGCCCAATACTGCCGGGCCCTCGAGAAACATGATTCGCTGGATTTCCGGCTCGAGAGCCATGTTGATGTAAGCGATGTTCTCATTGATAAAGCCATCCCAGGTGTTAGGTGCCTCTTCAATAATGGTCGCCAGGCGATCTACCATCTCTCCATCGATCTGGGTAATGACTGACCTGTCCCCTTGAATTAGTACGGCGCTAATATGGAGTCTGCCTAGCCCTGGAGGCAGCCATGAAACAGCGTTTTAC
>NZ_JAWIIV010000052.1:0-35031 GCF_035916955.1 Noviherbaspirillum album
ATCTTCTCGCGCACGTCTTGGAGCTTGTGCTCGGCCAGGCTGCTGGCCTCCTCGCAGTGGGTGCCATCGTCGAGCCGCAGCAACTCGGCGATTTCATCCAGGCTGAAGCCCAACCGCTGGGCCGATTTCACGAATCGCACCCGTGTCACGTCCGCCGCGCCATAGCGGCGAATGCTGCCATAGGGCTTGTCCGGCTCGGGCAACAAGCCCTTGCGCTGATAGAACCGGATGGTCTCCACGTTGACGCCGGCTGCCTTGGCAAAAACGCCAATGGTCAGGTTCTCCAAATTATTTTCCATACCGCTTGACTCCGTACATGAGTACGGAAGTAAGGTTACGCTATCCAATTCAAATTCGAAAGGACAAGCCGAGGAAGGTAGCGGACGACTCATTGGGGTACAGGCAGTGGCCCCGGAAGCGGGCGAGCTGATCCAGACGGCGGTGCTCGCGATCCGTAACCGCATGACCGTACAGGAACTGGCTGACCAGTTGTTCCCCTACCTGACGATGGTCGAGGGGCTGAAGCTCGCGGCGCAGACCTTCACCAAGGATGTCAAACAATTGTCCTGCTGCGCAGGATGAAAGGAGATGGAACCATGAAGCTCGCCCCATATATTTTAGAACGTCTCACTTCGGTCAATCGTACCAATGGTACTGCGGATCTCTTGGTCCCGCTACTGCGGGAACTCGCCAAGGGGCGTCCGGTTTCACGAACGACACTTGCCGGGATTCTCGACTGGCCCGCTGAGCGAGTGGCCGCCGTACTCGAACAGGCCACCAGTACCGAATATGACAAAGATGGGAACATCATCGGCTACGGCCTCACCTTGCGCGAGACTTCGTATGTCTTTGAAATTGACGACCGCCGTCTGTATGCCTGGTGCGCGCTGGACACCTTGATATTTCCGGCGCTGATCGGCCGTACAGCTCGCGTCTCATCGCATTGCGCTGCAACCGGAGCACCCGTTTCACTCACGGTTTCACCCAGCGAGATACAGGCTGTCGAACCTGCCGGCATGGCGGTGTCCTTGGTATTGCCGCAGGAAGCAGCCGACGTTCGTCAGTCCTTCTGTTGCCATGTACATTTCTTTGCATCTGTCCCGACGGCGGAAGACTGGGCCTCCAAGCATCAAGGATTGGAAGGATTGGCGATCGTCAGTGTCCACGAGGCTTTCGGCTTGGGCCAGGAGTTTAATCGACATCTGTTGCAGACCATGTCATCTAGGACACCGTGATCGGATATCGACCCAATGTTCTACGGCACCGGCATCGGATTCGCAGCGCGCGGATTGAACTCGGCGAAACGGTATATGCATTGCCGTGAACCGACCAAAAGGAGGTGTTCGATGAACGCCTACACGGTGTCCCGGCTGGCCCTTGATGCCGGGGTGAGCGTGCATATCGTGCGCGACTACCTGCTGCGCGGATTGCTGCGGCCAGTCGCCTGCACCACGGGTGGCTACGGCCTGTTCGATGACGCCGCCTTGCAGCGACTGTGCTTCGTGCGGGCCGCCTTCGAGGCGGGCATCGGCCTCGGCGCATTGGCGCGGCTGTGCCGGGCGCTGGATGCGGCGAACTGCGATGAAACTGCCGCGCAGCTTGCTGTGCTGCGTCAGTTCGTCGAACGCCGGCGCGAAGCGTTGGCCAATCTGGAAGTGCAGTTGGCCGCCATGCCGACCGCGCCGGCACAGCATGCGGAGAGTTTGCCATGAACAGCCCCGAGCGCATGCCGGCCGAGACGCACAAACCGTTCACCGGCTACCTGTGGGGCACGCTGGCCGTGCTGACTTGCCCCTGCCACCTGTCCATCCTCGCTGCCGTGCTGGCCGGCACAACCGCCGGTGCATTCCTTGTCGAGTATTGGGTCATCACGGCGCTCGGTTTGACCGGCCTGTTTCTTCTGTCACTGGCGCGGGCGTTGCGGGCATTCAGGGAAAGATCATGAGCGCTTCCCGGCCGGATGGATGGACTACGGCGGAGGGCCCAAGCGTTCGAGCGCGGGCAAGGCTTTCTGTTCGCAAAGCCGATGCCGGCGGCGGCATTCGCCGTCTTCGTCAGTCAATGGAGGGGTGCCACCATGAATGCAAATGATCCGACCGCCACCAGTTGCTGCGTGTGCTGCAAGGAAATTCCGCTCGATGCCGCCTTCACACCGGAAGGCGCGGAGTACGTCGAGCACTTCTGCGGGCTGGAGTGTTATCAACGTTTCCAGGCGCGGGCCAGCACTGCGACCGAAACGAGCGGCGAACCGAACGCTTGCGGTTCGCCGCCGTCAAATTGAGACAAACCACGCTTTCGCTACGTCGCCTCATGTCGGCATCAAATTCGGCTGAGTAGCTTCTCGCCATCTGGACGTAGCTCGCCCTTGGGTGAAATATGCCGATACAGGGTCTGCCGCGTGATGCCAAGTTCCTGGCACAGGTCGCCGACCTTGGTCTCTGACTGCCCCATTGCCGCCATCGCCAGCCGCAGCTTGGCGGCGGTCATCTTGAACGGCCGGCCGCCTTTCCGGCCGCGTGCCCGTGCTGAGGCCAGGCCCGCCACGGTGCGCTCGGCGATCAACTCGCGCTCGAACTCGGCCAGCGCGGCGAAGATACCGAAGACCAGCTTGCCGGCGGCGGTCGTGGTGTCAATGGCCGCGCCGTGCCCGGTCAGCACCTTGAGGCCGATGCCGCGTCCGGTCAGGTCATGGACGGTATTGATCAGATGGCGCAGGTCGCGCCCGAGCCGATCCAGTTTCCAAACGACCAACGTGTCGCCTGGCCGTAGTGCCTTCAGACAGCTCGCCAGACCGGGACGATCCTCGCGTTTTCCGGACGCTTGGTCTTCATAGAGATGCGCCGGATCAACACCGGCCGCGACCAGCGCATCGCGCTGCAAGTCCGTCGCCTGGGAGCCATCCGCCTTCGATACTCGCATGTAGCCAATCAGCATCTTGTACCTGTCACATATACGTTCGATTATGTGACAGTTTGCATCGGGAAGCTCTGCACGTCAAAATTTGTCACTTAACCCGTCATTCTGTCTAAGGCATGCAAAGGGTAGGCTAGGCTCATAATGTGACAGAAATTCCGGGGGGATGCCTTCCTTCGCGAAGGTGGCGCGCAACTGTTCCAAGGAAGCGGGGTCGCGCCGACCATAGGAAGCCAACGCGAACAGCGAGCGTGCCGTCTCGGGGTTGTGTCGTGCTTCAATGATGGCCTCATCAATGGCCTGGATTGCACGCTGCCAGTGATCGACGGGTTCGGGCTTCGGCGCTTTCGCCGGCAGGCCACTGGTGAACCCGGTTTGGGGCTCGGACCAGAATAGCTTTGCGTGCTCGCCTGGCGGGCTTATATCCCTCACCTCAATCAAGCTGATTGCCGTTGCCGCCGCCTCCAGCATCTGCAACCGTACTGCCGGGTTCAGGGTTTCATACGGTCGCCACAGACTTTGCCCAGCACGCAGCGGATGCCCGCAGCATTCCCAGATTTGGCGGAGATACCCCGCGTAGGTGCCGCACGTCGAAAGCGGGGTGTTCAGCTCATCGAGCAGCGTGCGTAGCAGCCTAAACCACAATCCGGCGTGGATGCGTCGGCGCGGCAACTCCACGTGGCCGGTCGTCAGTGCCTGCCAGGTACGCTGGTCCATCGCCGCAATCGCGTCGCTGGCAGTGCGCGGTTCGGCGTCGGCGTTCTCCCAGCCGAGAAACCGCCCTGGCACGCCCCAATAGGATTCCAGCCAGCAGCCATGCAGTGGGCAGCTCAGCATCAGGGGCAGCTTCCACGCGAGCAGTACGGCTTGGTTCTCCGGATCGTTCAGACAGAGCGGGCAGGCGCGATGTATCGGCTGGCTGGGCAGCCAGGCACGCCAGCTCGTGATGGATCGCGTCCTACGGCGGAGTTTCGGCAGCAGCACCGAGAGCTGGAACGCATAGGTTTCCAATGCATCTGGAATCTGATCATCAAGGCTGTCCAGTAGCCAAGGCACCCAGCCGGCGAAACTCATGCAACGCAGCCGGTCCGGCTCGATGCCGCTCCGCTGGGAGAGCATCGCCAGCAGCGCCAGTGGTGGCGCGGTGTCCAGGTCATCAACCTGGCCGTGACCAAGATCGTGCTCCAGCAGCTCGGACACCTCCATGTGATAGCAAAGGGCCACGCGGTTGAGCCACGAAGACAAGGCTTCGCCTTCCCTGGGAGCCGGATGCAGTGGCCAGTGTGGCGCTGGCTTCACATCAGTTCCCGCTCGAATTGCCGCCGCCGCTCGCTGGGACCGGTGTAATCGGCCATGCTGAGCGTGCGATGGTTGATCGCTTCCTCACCGCTCTCCACGGCAGCGACGGCCGCCGCCATCAACAGGTGCGCCAGCTCGCCGATGGTGCCCTCGCTGCGCGTGAGCAGGTAGCGGGCCATATCCAGCGTGGCAATCGACGAGGGTCGCCGCAGCGGGAGCGAAGCCGCGAAGCTGGCCAGCAGTGAGCAGCAATCGTCGTTGGCCTCCCACACCGGCAGCATCATCGGCTCGAAGCGGTTTTCCAACTGGTCGTCCGAGCGGATCGCCAAGTAGGCATCGCGTGTGCCGACCCCGACCAGCGGGATGCGCAGCTCGTTGCCGAGGAAACGCAGCAGGTTGAGGAATTCCCGGCGGTTGACGCTGTTGCCGGCCAGGACGTTGTGCAATTCGTCGATCACCAGCATGCGCACGCCGACCTTGCGTAGCAGTGCCAGCGCCAATTGCTCCATTTCCGGCAGCCGTGGGCGCGGGCGCAATGGCGCGCCCATCGCGGCAAGTAGCGCGACGTAGAAGCGGATTACCGACGGTTCGGATGGCATCTGCACGACCAGTACCGGAATGTGCTCCTGGTCGGCGTCGGAGCTGGCCGGGTGGGTGCGGCGGAATTTCTCGACGATCATCGACTTGCCGTTGTTGGTTGGACCGACCAACAGCAGGTTGGGCATGCGTTGTTTGTTCGGCCACGCATACAGGGCTTCCAGCCGATTCAGCGCCTCGACTGCTCGCGGATAGCCGATCCAGCGGTCAGCGCGAAGGCGATGGATGCGTTCGTCCGCCGGAAGACGGGCCAAGCCCTGGGCCACCGGCATCAGGTGGGACAAGTCGATGATGGGATATTCTTCCACGGCTACCACTCCTCAATCTGGTCGAACGGTTTGGCAGGTGGCTGGTTGTCTGCCTGCGGGTCAGCCATGTCCGCGTCCGGTGGTGGCGTGGTTTTGAAAAGAACTGCCGTTGCCTTGAGATGCTGGCGTCGATCCGCGTCGCGCCGCGCCTTGCGCGTAGCTTTCTGCGCGGTGGACACGATTTCGCGCATCTGGCCGATCATGCGAAACAGCGCCGACTCATCCACCTGTTCGCGCCCTTGCTGCCGCAATTTCGCCAGCGCCTGTCGTTGTTCCCAGAGGGTGACAGCCGGGTGCGACAAGGTGCGGTATGGAATTTCCAGATAGTGCTGCCCCTCCGGCTCCAGCACCCAAATGCGGCTGATGTCGCGCGGGTCGCGCCGGATCAGGAACGCAGGCAAGCGGTCGCGCCGAGCTATCCACGGCTTGAGCGCATCGGCGTAGTAATGGATGTGGTCGATGACGAAGCCGGTGCGGGTCAGCGTGCGGCGGATGATGGGCAGAAAATCGACCAGAAAAGCCGTGGTGCGAGTGATGACGGTTGGCACGCCGGTCCGCGCGATAGCTTCGGCCCAGCGCGCTGCCGGCGGCTGGAGCAGGCCGTTGTGCACGGAGCCGTGGTAGGTGCCGACCGCCAATGTGAGCCAGCGCTCCAGCTCACGCAGCGTCAGGGCGGCCTTGTTTTCGGAATCGTAGTCGCCGCGCTGGTCAGGGTTGGAGAAGGTCGTCCCTGGCAATTCGTCGTGGATCATCTGCATCGCCGTGCCGATGATCCGTTCCACGATGCCGCCGTAGTGCGGCTGCCCGAGCGGGCGATAGTCAAGCCGGATGCCATGCTGCTCGCAGCCTCGGCGTAGCGCTTCGCTCTTGAACTCGGCCGCGTTGTCCAGGTAGAGCAGCCTGGGCTTGCCGCTCATCGGCCACTCCATTTCTATGTTCAGACCCTCCAGCCAGGGACGCTTGTCGCAGGCGACATGCACAAGGCACAGGCCGACCGAAACAGATGACGGCGCTTCCAGCGTGACGACCATGCCGAGCACGCAGCGGGTAAACACGTCGATGGCGATGGTCAGATACGGACGGCCAATCGGTTGCCGGTCGCGCTCGTCCACCACGATCAGGTCGATGACCGTGTGATCAATCTGCACTTGTTCCAGTGGCGCGGTCACGGCGGGAGGCTCACCACCGACACCTTGCAGGCTGCGGGACGCATCCTGACCTTCCCGGCGGCGAGTGGCCTTGAGCGGATCGAGGCCGGCGATCCGCAGAGCCACGGTGTTGCGCGCCGGCGCCCGCAGCTTTTGCGCTTTGCAAGCCTGCGCGACCTCGCGGTGGAACGCTGCCAGGCTACGCTTCTGCTTGGTCAGGAAGCGCTTTTGCAGCAACTCGCGGATGATGCGCTCAACTGATTCCGGCAAGCGTCCCTTGCCTTTTCCGCCGCCGGATCGGCTGCGAGCCAGGTCCGTCACAAGCCCAGCACCTTGCCGGGCACGGCGGATTAGGACATACACCTGCCGCCTGGACAGGCCAAGCGCGTGAGCAGCGGCATCGGCGGCTTCATGCCCGACCACATCAAGCGCTGCCAGCGGCCCGATGATTTCCGCCCGTTGCCGGGCCTGCGCCCAAGCCGCATCGGGCAGGGTGGCCACGCCTTGCTCGGCAATCAATGATGTGTCTGACGCCATGCTCACACCTCGCTTTGGTGCACACGAGTATTGAGCATAGTCGAGATTGGTGCAGATGACTTCTGATATTGCGTTGTCAGGAGTCGCCTGCACATCTGGCGTTACGCCCCGTCAATTGGTGCAGTCGTCTTCTGAAAATGACATCAAGACAAGAGTTTGCTGTGTCTTGAAAACGACCGTTTTTTGGACGGTGGACTGTCATTGGTGAAAGAATTAACGGACAGTTTTAGGCCCCGGAGCGCGATAGGAAAGTGTTTTGCTATTGCGACCGAGCAAACACAATAAACTGGCTTACCGTGAAAACGAGAGTAGTACCAGGCAAGTCGATTGGGATCTGTCGCGCAAGCGGATGCGGATTGAGCATGTCATGGTCAGCCTAAAACGCTTTCGCATCCTAGCGGAGCGGTTCCCGTTCGCAATCAGCCTCTACAACCAGTGTATCCGCGGTGCAGCTATCATCCTCGATCACCAGGTTGCCGACATGCGGGGCCTCGCCCTCACCAGAGCTTCCCTATCACTCTAAGACCTCCTCAAAGGGCGGAACCTGCCAAATCGCCCGCGGGGTCCGAAGAGTGAATCTGCGCCGATATTCACTCGGAGTCATGCCCGAGGTCCGCTGAAACATGCGGCGGAACGCAGCGGGTTCTGAATACCCGGACGCGATCGCAATTTCGTGAACGGATCGCCATGTTGCCTGCAGCCACATTTGAGCGCGCTTGACCCGAAGTTCGTTCAAGTAGCGCAGCGGCGAGCGTCCAAGATACTCGTGAAAGAGCCGGGATAGTGTCCGTTCGCTCACTGCTGCCACGGCCGCAACTTCGGCTATCGAGAACGCCCGGCCTGCATTCGATTCCATCCAGGAGATCGCTCGGTACAACGGCGCGTCACGCGACACACCGACCACTTGTTCCGGAATATTCACGACCAGGCGCTGGCGCTCCGGATCGACTACCAATTTTTCTTGCGCTGCGGACGCCAAATCGGACAGTCCAACTCCGTCCAGCAGCCTAAGCATCAGCTCGTGCATCAGGTTAGGCGCGCTGGCAAGCACCATATGACTGCTGACCAAGAGCGGGCTCTCGCTTGCGATTGACACAGCAGGAAAGTCCTGGGCGAAACGCGATTGCAACAACCACGATAAGGGAACAGGCTGATGGTCGACGATGCCTGCTCTAGCCACCAACCACAAACCGGTGCCGCAAGCGCCAACCCAGCTTCCTTGTGCGTAAGCCTCTTTCACTACCGGGATTACTGCCGCGTTCTGCTGGACCAAGCGTCGCAAGCCTGGGATGGTAATCCACATCAGCGGCGGAACCACCAAGACGCGTTGCGTCGGCTTGCGCCGCGCTGCGTCGCTCTCTTCACGTGACGTGTAGCAATGTACGACCGCTGCTAGGGATCTGCCCGCCTCATTGACGACGCGCCACGCTAGTGGTCCGTGGAGGCGGCGCCCCGCACGTGCTCGCGACAGCATGTTGGCCTCCCGCAGCACATCGACCGCAGCCATCACCGACCCCATTAGGCAGCCTTTTGGCGCAAGTATTTCGAAAAGGATCATAGTTATGGCCTGGCAAAAATAGTCCGACGAATGGCAGAATAAGCTCTACCGACTCTGGGCGTAGACTTATACCATGGCGCTATGAGCTTCATCAATCACAAGGCGTTCACATCCCATGAGCTTCATCGAATCACAAGGCGTTCACATCTACTACGAGCGGCACGGTAGCGGCCCTGCGGTTGTCTTCTGCCACGGTGCAGGCTCCAACGCTGCAACGTGGTGGCAGCAGATTCCGGTGTTCGCGCGCCAGTTCACCTGCATCACGATCGACAACCGCTGTTTCGGCCGTTCTGCCGCGGGTCTTGAGAAGTTCGAGCCGGAACTCTTTGTTGAAGATCTTCTGCGTGTTATGAATCATGAAAACATCGACCGCGCAGCACTGATCTGCCAATCGATGGGCGGGATGACGGGGCTACGTTTTGCGCTTCGTTATCCGCAACGGGTTTCCGCATTCGTCTCCTGCGACTCACCTCTGGCGATTGACCATCCAGAAATGCTAGCGAACGTGGAGCGTTTCCTCGCAGGAGTGGAGGCCACCGAGCTGGAAGATCGGACTTTAAGTCCCCAATTTGTGCGCAGCCGGCCTGAGCTTGCGTTCTTGTACGCGCAAATCAACAGATTCAACCCGGCAGTATATGGGCCCAGCCATGGACTTGGCTGGGGTGCCCGGCTTTCAACTTTGTCGGCGCCGGCGTATCTACTGTCCCTGCAGAAGTTGCAGGAGCTCGAACGCCCGACGCTCTTCATCGTCGGTAGCGAGGATCCCGTCGTTACGCCTGCAGTGGTGCGAGATGTTGCCAGTTACGTGCGGGCCTCGGAGGTGATCCAAATCGACCAGGCCGGGCACTCGCCCTACTTCGAACAGCCTGCGATTTTCAACAGTGAAGTGCTGAAGTTTTTGAGTCGCCATCTCAAGTAACGAAGTTTATTTTTCGTCCTACACCGAGCCATAGAGCCGGCACTACCGGAGACATTCATGGAATTCATTCAGTCCGCACGATCCAAGCAAATCTTGGCAGGTTCCATCTTTTCATTTGCCGCCCTCTTCACCCAGTTTGCCCATGCGCAGGGTGGTAGCGTGCTCTCGTTGAAAGTGGCGTATCCCGCTGGTGGACCAAGTGACACGGTTGCGCGGCACATACAGGCCTCGCTACAAGGCTTGCTCGGCCAGACGGTCATTGTGGAGAACGCTCCAGGCGCAAGCGGCTCAATTGCCGCGGCGGCCGTCGCCAATGCGACTGATGCAAATACCTTGCTCGTATCGACTGTTAACGATCTGGTCGGTGCTCCGCTTGCCATGAAGGGGGTTAAGTACAAGCCAGAAGGCTACAAGCTCGTCTCGCCCGTGCTCGATGCAGGTGTCGCACTGGTCACCAATACAACGCACAACTTCACGAGCATCGATGACTTCATCGAGCAAGCACGAATGCGCAACGACAAGCCACTGACCATCGGCACTTGGGGGCACGGGTCCGCTACCCACCTGATTGGCGCCGACTTCAGCGACAAGAGCGGCGTGCGCTTCCTTTATGTCCCTTACAAGGGCGCGGCGCCCGTCGCCCAGGCGTTGATGAGCGGGGAAATCGACTTGGCGCTTGCCCCTGTGTCCGGAAACCTTCCTGACCTGATCCGCACCAACAAGGTCAGGATCATTGGCGTCGGAAGCGACAGGCGCCACCCCTTGTTGCTGGACGTGCCGACAATTAACGAGGGCAAATACGTCAAGAACTTTTCTCACAGACTATGGACGGGCGTTTTTGCCCCCAACAGGGTGCCCGATGCAATGATCGACAGGTTGAACAAGGGCATCAATGAAGCGATGCAGCGTGATGAGTACCAACGCTTCATTCGTGAGTCGGGCAGCTTGTCGTTCGATCCCATGACTCCGGCGCAAGCGGCGTCCTTCTACCAAAGCGAGCGCGAAAAAATCAGGCGAGTTGCTCAGTCCATCAAGCTGGAGCCGCAATGATGCAGGAATCCGTTGGCGCGCTTGTGCGCGAGGCGGCCCAACGTTTCGGCGTCAAGACGGCACTCGTTTTCGAAGGTCGCAGATGGACGTTCCGTGATCTTGAGCTTGATGCATCGAACGTTGCCTGGCAGCTGCAAAAGCTTGGCGTTCGGGCTGGTGACGCCGTCAGCCTGTTCTCGCCCAACTGCCCAGAGTGGATCATCTCGTACTACGCGGTGATGAAGATCGGGGCGGTGGCCAATCCACTCAACTTGATGCTGACGGCAGAAGAAGCGGCCTTCGCCATGAACGACTGCGCGGCGGTGGCAGTTTTCGGCTCAGCCGACCGTATCGCAGGCTTGGCCAAGGTGAAGGACCAGACCCGCCTGCGGCACCTTATTTCGTTTGGCGAAGGAGCGTGCGCCGGCGCGCTGCGATTCGAGGATCTGCGCTCGGAGACCCGTGAACCGTTCGCTATTGCCGAGTCGTTGACGCTTGATCAGCCTTGCACGATCGGGTACACCTCAGGCACGACGGGCCACCCCAAGGGTGCAGTCCTAACGCATCGGGCGATCCTAATGAACACAGCCATGACGGCGACGATGCACATGCGCACCAGTGCCGACACGATCGTCAGCGCTTTGCCATGCTCGCACGTCTACGGCAACATCATCATGAACAGTGCCATGGCCTATGGAGCCACCCTGGTGCTTCATCCGATATTTGATGTCGAGAAGGTGCTGGAGAGCGTGCAATCCGAACGCGCCACAATGCTTGAAGGTGTTCCGACGATGTACATGTACATCCTCGATCACCCACGCCGGTCTGCGTACGATGTCTCGACATTGACGCGGTGCACGGTGGGTGGCCAGACGATGCCGGAGGCGAAGATGCGCGAGGTCGAGAGCGCCTTTGCGTGCCCGTTGATTGAGCTCTGGGGGATGACGGAACTGGGGGGACTGGGAACGACGCACAGCGTCTATGGTCCAACCCGCCACGGCTCGATTGGCGTGCCGCTGCCTCACCTCGAAGCCCGCGTCATGGGTGCGGATGGCGTGGTGGTTCCGCGGGGCGAAGTCGGCGAGTTGCAGATTCGCGGCCCTGTGACGCTGAAGGAGTACATCGGACGACCCGAAGCCACGCAGGAAGCGCTGGACCAAGATGGGTGGTTGCACACCGGCGACTTGGTCCGGCAGGACCAGGAGGGCTATCTCTACGTGGTTGATCGCCTGAAAGACATGATCATCACCGGGGGCTACAACATTTATCCGGCAGAGCTTGAACGCGTCATTGCGGAGTTCCCCGAGGTTGCGATGGTGGCGGTCGGCAATGTCCCAGATGAGCACAAGGGCGAGCTGGCAAAGGCGTATGTGGTTCCCCGCCAAGGAGCGAGCCTGGACATCGAGGCGCTGGATGCGCACTGCCGCAGCCGCCTGGCGGCTTACAAGGTCCCCCGGCTGTACCAGGTGGTAACAGACCTCCCGAAAACGAGTACGGGCAAGATTCTGCGGCGCAAGCTGCGGGAACACTTTCAATAGGCAAGGTTTGAGCTGATCGGCTTCGCCGGAAGCTGGCTCATCCACCCGCGTTAAACGCGATCGTGGCGCCGGTGGCGGCCAGGGCCTCGGTGAGGTCCTGCAGGAAGCTGGGCGAACACGCTATGCACACCCAGGTTGCGCCCGTCGCCTTGAGCAGGTCGGCCTGCCCCTGCTTGCGGACGATGTTCACCAGAGAGCGCTCTTGGCTCGCGAGGGCCTTCTACTCAAGCGCGGCAGCATCGTGGACGCCACCATCATTGCCGCACGCGTGCTCCACGAAGAACGTAGAGGGCGAGCGTGACCTGGTGACCCTGCCTCGTTTCAACGTACAGCAAGTCATGCAGCCATAAGCGTTTCGTCCGCGTGAACGGGGGTGCGATACCTATTCGAAAAATGAATCCGCTGGCGATTGTAATATCCCTCAATCCAATCCACCATAACTAGTCTGGCGTGAGGCCTGGTTTCATAGCGTGATTGGTAAATCCGCTCGACCTTGAGGGTCCTGAAAAAACTTTCCATCGCAGCATTGACGCTCCTATGTCAAGCACGCTATTCAAAGTCTGCCAAATCGGCCAGCAGTAGTGGATAGAGTTCTCTTGCAATATAACGCTTGAGGCAACAATGGATCTCCTTGCTGCGCATGCCTTGGGCCGTTCTACGTTCGACATAGGCTCGGGTTTTCGGATCGCTGCGCATTCGCACCATCGCAATAGTCCATAGTGCAGTGTTTGCAGAACGGTCGCCGCCACGGTTGAGGCGATGTCGAGTCGTTTTGCCAGACGATGCCTGCAATGGACTGACGCCGCACAAAGCTGCCGCTGCAGCCTCGCTTCGCAACCTTTCTGGATTATCCCCCGCTACGGCCATGAGCGTTGCTGCTGTCTGGGGGCCTACGCCAAACTGCTGCCGCAAACGTTTTGCAGACCTGCTGGTAAGGCTCTCGAGGGGGTCATCCAGCTCTTTTAGTTCAGCAGCAAGCATCAGCCATCGCTTGGCAAGCAATTGGAGAGTGGAAGTAAGTGTCTGCAACAACGCAGTAGTGCCCAACTACGAATGCTGGCGCATGCAGCCACACATTGACCGTGCCTCGCTTTCACGTACAGCAGGAAATTTGATAATTTCTTGCTTGTACTGAAGATGCGATGGAAGATAAGTCAGTACCGAAACGACAGTACACAGAAGAGTTCAAGACCGAAGCGGCGCGCCTGGCCGAGTCTGTTGGCCAGCATGAAGCTGCCCGTCGACTTGGCGTACCGGTAGCAACGCTGGGTGACTGGGTCCGCAGGTGTCACCGGCAAATGTAAATTGATACAGGTCGGCAGGTGAGAATTGATACACCTCGACATAGGGATAATTGTCGCTTTGTGAGCGGCAATGGTTTCATACGAGGAGTACATGCAAATCAGGATATTGCACAAGCAGGGTAAGAGCCTGCGTGCCATTGCGTGCGAATTGGGTTGCTCAGTCAATACGGTGCGCAAGTATCTAGCTGACGACGCTGCCCCTGCTTTCAAGTAGCGGATGCCACGCCCGACCAAGATCGCACCGTTCGAAGACTATCTGCGGAACCGAGTCTCCTCGGCGACCCTGGACTGGCTTCCGGCTACCGCACTATGGCGGGAGATTCAGCAAATGGGCTTTGCCGGTTGCGAACGCACCGTGCGCAATTTCATCTCCACATTGCACCCCACAACGGCACCGGATCCGGTCGTACGCTTTGAGACAGAGCCTGGCGATCAGATGCAAGCCGACTGGATTGAGTTCAGAAAGCGCAAAGGAGCGAGCCTGTTCGCCTTCGTGGCGACATTGGGCTATAGCCGAGCCAGCTATGTCGAGTTCGTTTCCGACATGCGACTTGAGACCTTACTGGCATGTTATGCCAACTGTTTCGAGTGGTTCTGCTGCATGTCGCGCTGCACGTCAGCTGCCGAGCCCAGCGACAGCTTATGCGCCATCATCTTGGCAAAGCGCGGTGTGGCGTGGCGCAGGATGCGCGCCCCTTGCTCGAACGGAAAGAATGTCTTGCCGCCAACGCTGCGCTGGTACACGTAGCGGCTCACATGGGTTTCACCATATTGCGTCTAATAGTACTTTGCCTCCGGTGTCTTGGTCGTCTACTTCTCGCCGCCAATGTCGATCGGTTCGCCATCGGCATCGAAGCGTGTCAGCGCCGTCGCAGTCGCGGCCACGCCTGCTTCATTGAGGGCTGCGCAAATCGCCTCTTCGGCCTGCAGCATCGTACCGCCGATGTCGACTGTCAGTTCGATCGTCACCACCGTGCTATTGCTCTTCGTCACTCGCGCCGCCATGATCGCCACCTTGCATCGCCTTCATAGGACTTCGATATCGGCTACCACATTTTGTTTAGGTCGCACCCGATCGGACTGGAGCGCATGTTGAGGATCCATTTCTTTCAGCATTGGTTCAATTTGGCGGACTTGGCTTGCGAGGAAGCGCTGTACGGCAGTGCCAGCCTGCGCGGCTTCGCCTCTATTGACCTCGGACGCGAGCCGGCGCCGGATGCAGCTAGTCTGCTGCGCTTTCGTCACCTGCTCGAACAACATCAGCTAGGCGAGAAATTGTTTGCCGAGGCCGGGCAGGCATTACAAGATAGCCGCATGACGCTCAAGACCGGCACGATCGTCTATGCGACGATCATTGTCGCGCCCAGTTCCACCAAGAACTCTAACGCCAAGCGCGATCCGGAGATGCACCAGACGCACAAAGGCAAGCAGTGGTACTTCGGCATGAAGCTGCACATTGGCGTGGACAGCCAAACGGGCTGGCGCACAGTGCAATGGTGACGCCGGCCAATGTGTATGACAAGTACCCGTTGCCGCACCTGCTGCATGGTCGAGAGAAGCGCGTGTACGGTGACAGCGCGTATCGCGCTCAGAAGAACGTGATCCGCGGCAAAGCGCCGCAGGCCAAAGACTTCACGAACGAACGGGTACGCCGGCGCAAGGATGAACCGGCCGACAAAAGCAAGCGCGCGAAGAGCCGCGATAAGTCCAAGATTCGCGCTCGGGTCGAGCAGTGTTTGCGGTGGTTAAGCGATTTTTGGGGCTTTACCGAGGTGCGCTATCGTGGCTTGGCCAAGAATGCCTGCCGCGCTTTTACCGCGCTCGCCCTAGCGAACATTTATCTGGCGCGTGATCGGTTGATGCCACAGGCGCGCCCACAATGGGCGATTGCGCACGGAAAACGCCCGCCAACTTGCCGTCAAGGGGGATGAAGACCGGACTGAACATGCCGACTCGCCGATACCCCTTGATCAAATCGACGGAAATCCAAAACTCCATAACTTGTTCAGTCTAGCGTTAGCTTAACCAGCAATGTATACAGTTTCGGAGGTGGGGGATCCATGCCATTACCGTTAGTTCATAGTGTTGCACTACCAAGTTGAGGCGGCAATTCTATTCCTCAAGGCGATATCATGACCCTCCCAATCTCGCGTATTGACGAAATGATTTTCGCTTATTTAAGGTAACACAACAAATATCGTAAAAAACTAATATTGATTTTCTAATCAAGATTGACGGGCTGATCCGACGGGATAGGATCTCTGTAGTTACATCCACGTTCTTGGGCATGACGTATGTTTCTTAACGCAAGGCAAGAAAGATAAATATCGCGATGTAACTAACTAATGAGATAAGAGGAGATATATATGATCAAGTTTTCTGGAATAGCTTCAAGCGTTTTACTCGCGTCCGCTGTTTCGCTTGCTTCACCCGTCGCAAGCGCTCAAAGCGAACCGACCTACTTCACCAGCGGCGGAGTCAAGGCCCTATACTACAAACCTGATTCCAATCCAAAGCCTCGTGTTGGCGTTCTTGTTGTTCACCGAACCAGCAATTACCTCTCCGCGCTGGCATGCACTGAGCTTTCGAAACGTGGTTACGGCGTATTTTGCATGAATACCCGTTACGAGAATAATGAACTCCTTGTTGATTGGGATAGAATCGCACTAGATGTGAAGGTCGGCGTCGATTATCTCCGCAAGCAGCCAGGAATGGAAAAGGTCATTCTTTTCGGACATAGTGGAGGCGGCCCAACTCTAAGCTTTTATCAAGCAGTCGCCGAAAATGGTATCGCATTTTGTAAGGACCCGAGAAAGATTGTACCTTGCAGTGATGATCTATCCAAATTGCCAAAAGCTGACGGTCTGATTCTGGCGGACGCACATCCAGGAGTACCAGTTATCCTTTTGCGTAGCTTGAATGGTTCAGTGATCGAAGAGACACCCAAAAAATTTAATCCGCAACTTGATCCATACAATACAGCAAACGGCTACAACCCCAACGGGCCATCGAACTACTCTGCTGATTTTCAGGCTCGCTACTACGCGGCTCAGTCGGCCCGCATGAATGCATTAATCGATTCCGCATTGAAACGGGCACAGGAAATTAAAGCAGGCAACGGTCCTTATCCGGATAACGACATGTTCTTTATTCCACACGGCGGCAATCCCGGTGCTGGCCCGGGTGGAGCATCGCAGTTACACAGTCTAGACCTGAACATAAGCCTTCGTAAAACCAACGCACCGCAAAAGCTCCTAAAAAACGATGGCTCGGTCTCAACCCAAATAGTTACATCTGTTAGTCCAGTCGAACTGGGAACGATGAGTTCCACCATGTCGTTTGATCGCGGAACAAAGCAGCTTACCCTGCGCTCTTTCCTCTCAACACAGGCAGTCCGATCGACAAACTCCCTAAACGGTATTGATCATTGTTCCAGCAATAACTCTACTATTTGCGCTGTGAAGTCTATTTCGGTCCCTACTTTGGTAATGGGTATGGGCGGATATCTTTTCATTAGGGATTCAGAGGAGGAGTTTGAAGCATCCAAGGCGACAGATAAAGATCTTGTTTACATTGAAGGGGCCACACATGGATTTACCCCGTGCGGTAACTGTATTAACGCTAACGGGGCATCCGAATATTCGAACAGCGTTAAAAATATGTTCGATTACATCAACACGTGGACACTGAATCGTTATGCGAAATCAAGCCCCCCCGCATCAGCGAATAACAATCCCCGTGCCGAAGGTGGCGCTGGCCGCTTGCCGTTCTAGAAAGGTTGGAAAGCTGCCCATAAAGGGCAGCTTTTCGAATTTCGTAGATGGCACTTGAATGATTTGGCATGTGATCGACTCTGGAAAAACGTAGCCAGCGCCATAATTAGTTTTCAGCGAAACTTGCCTTTATAGAAAGGGGTTTTGCATGAAAAAGAAACAATTCGCGGTGGAACAGATCGTGGCGCTGCTCAAGGAAGCGGAAGCTGGAATGCCGGTCGCAGACCTAATCCGCCGCATCGGCATCACGGAGCGGAATTTTTATCGCTGGAAGAAGGAGTATTCAGGACTAGACAGTGATCAGGTTCGTCAGCTTAAGCAGCTGCAGGAAGAGAATAAGCGCTTAAAGAAGATCGTCGCTGAACTGAGCCTGGACGAGGCAATGCTGGCTGACGTCATCAAAAAAATGTATGGTCCGTCCCGTATTTGCAAGACTCTACACCGCTGACGTGAACAGTTTTCCCTAATGTATCCGGCCTCTCGCGAGTGGGCCGTTGTTACAGCCAGGCCATGATGAAATACGCGCGTCCAGTTCCTGAATAGTGGTCCGGGCATCTAATACTGATCCCAAGTCATACCATGCCGTCGGTGACACCGAGATTGGCCCAAGTGCGGGTGCATAGCGAACGGATCGCACCGGGTATCTGAGTGAAGGCATTCCAGGCATCACAGCAAGCATCGACGATCTGGTCATAGCTGTCGTAACATCGGTTGGCTAAACTGCGGTCACGCAGCTGCTGCCATACTTGCTCTGCAGGATTGAGTTCAAGCGAGCCCGCCGGAAGCGGCAACAGCGTTAAGTTGGGCAAGCGCGGCAGCTTGGTTGTCGTATGCCAGCCAGCACGGTCAAGCACCACGACCGCATGACGCCCCTCGGGAACGGCGGCACTGATGGCGTGTAAGTGATGTGCCATGGTTTGCGTGTCAGCATGAGGCAGTACCAGACCGACGGCGGTGTCTCTTTCGGCACAGACGGCACCAAAGATATACGCTGACTCCGATTGCTGTTTCCGCACAACTCTCGGCCGTGCTCCCTTTCGGGCCCAAAGGCGTGTTTGTGTACCACGCTGGCCGATGCGCATCTCGTCCTGGAACCAGATATCGACTTGATCCAGGCGGACTTCAGCGGGCAGGACTGCTCGCACTTCCTGGAGCACTTTTTTTTGGAAATCCGCTTGCCTGATGGGATCGGCGCACGGGCTTCGTGAGCGTGCCGAGATCCACACAAGCCCCAGGCGCTTGAGCAATTCGTAGACGCCGTTGAGCGAGTAGGTCACGTCAAACTGCTGCGCCAGCAATTGGCGGATGTCTTCGCCACGGATGCGACCGCCAGCACGTTTCTGCTGCAGCTGCTCGATGGCCACCCGAAAAGCTTCTTCCTGTTCCCTTGGCAATCGTTGATTGCTCCAATAGCGAGGTTTGCTACCCAAGCCCTTGAGGCCATCGCGTTCGAACCATCTCTCCCAACGGGCGACGGTATGACGGGTGGTACGCAGGGCGGCGGCCACCTCGGTAAAGCTCTTGCCTTCCTTCAAATGCGCCAGGGCGATATAGCGCAGCCGTCGTCGCCCGTTCGGTTCTTCCCTAGCAAGCAAGTCGAAGTTGTACTGTTGCAGTCGCTGCAATGCTTCTGGCGTCAACATGGTCGCCTCCAGGACAGAACCGTGTCTTCTTCAGACCCTAACCACCACACGCGGTTCGCTTAACCGTGGGATTGGTATAAGGCATTGTTCTCGGCACAAGTACAGAACGTTCGCGAGGCACAAATAACGTAGTCTGGTGTGGGTGCGTAAGATGAAAACAGTTTATTCATGGAGGTGCTTCCACTGGCGGCCCGTTGGTAACGATCGGCTTACGAGAGCAGTATGATGCGCGAGTCTCGCGTACGGTTCTGGGAGAGGCTGGGGGCGAAATTCCCTCGGTTCTACTTACCTCAAGGAAGGGCTTTTCCGGCCCTTCCCTCCCTAATCGTGTTGTTATTCCACGAAAGCTTCTTCGCGTTTTTTGCGCAACGACGGCAGCAACACCACCGCCAAGGCCAGCGCCGACAGGATCAGCATGGTCGCGCTGATCGGGCGCTGCAGGAACACCATCGGATCGCTGCGCGACAGCAGCAGCGCGCGGCGCAGGTACTCTTCCATCATCGGGCCGATGATGAAGCCCAGGAGCATCGGCGCGGCTTCCATTTCCAGCTTGCTGCAGATGTAGCCGAACAGGCCGAACAGCGCCATCATGAACACGTCGAACTCGGAGTTGTTCAGGCTGAACACGCCGATCGAGCAGAACACGAGAATCCCCGGGAACAGGAAGTGGTACGGCACCATGATCATGCGCACCCACAGGCCGATCATCGGCAGGTTCAGCACCACCAGGAAGAAGTTGCCGATCCACATCGAGGCAATGATGCCCCAGAACAGCGCCGGCTGCTCTGTCATCACCGCCGGACCCGGCTGGATGCCCTGGATGATCATCGCGCCGATCATCAGCGCCATCACCGGATTGGACGGAATGCCCAGTGTCAGCATCGGGATGAAGGAGGTCTGCGCGCCGGCGTTATTGGCCGACTCGGGAGCGGCCACGCCTTCGATGGCGCCCTTGCCGAAATTGGCCGAGTTCTTCGAGATCTTCTTCTCGATCGAGTACGCCGCAAACGACGACAGCATCGCGCCGCCGCCGGGCAGAATGCCCAGCATCGACCCCAGCGTCGTGCCGCGCAGCACCGGCGCGACGATGCGCTTCAAGTCGTCCTTGCTCGGCAGCAGGCCCTGGATCTTCTTGACCGTGACCGTGCGCGTCTCTTCATGCTCGAGGTTGGCGATGATCTCGCCCAGGCCGAACATGCCCATGGCCACCACCACGAAGTTGATGCCGTCGGCCAGCTGCGGCAGGTCGAAGGTGTAGCGCGGGGTGCCGGAGTTGACATCCGTGCCGACGATGCCCAGTAAGAGACCGAGAATGATCATGCCGATGGCGCGCAGCAGCGAGCCGTGCGCCAGAACGACGGAGGCCACCAGGCCCAGCACCATCAGCGAGAAGTATTCGGCAGGACCGAACTTCAGCGCCAGTTCGGCCAAGGGCGGCGCGAACAGCGCCAGCAGCACGGTGGCCACCGAGCCGGCGAAGAAGGAACCGAGCGCGGCCGTGGCGAGCGCCTTGCCGGCATGGCCCTGACGCGCCATCTGGTAGCCGTCGATGGCAGTCACCACTGACGAGGATTCACCCGGCAGGTTGACCAGGATGGCGGTGGTGGAACCGCCGTACTGGGCGCCGTAGTAGATGCCGGCGAGCATGATCAGCGACGAGATCGGCGGCAGCGAGAAGGTCGCCGGCAGCAGCATGGCGATGGTGGCCACCGGGCCGAGGCCGGGCAGCACGCCAATCGCCGTGCCGAGAAACACGCCGATGAGGCAGTACAGCAGGTTGGACAGGGTCAGGGCGGTATCGAAGCCCAGGGCAAGATTGCTGAGAATTTCCATGTTGCGTCTTTCCTTAGATACCGAACCAGGTGCCGATCAGCGGCATCGGCAGGCCCAGGGCCTTGACGAAGACCAGGGAGCAGAAGATGGCCATGCCGATGGCGACGATGGCAAACGGCACGAGCTTGAACTTGATGCTGGCCAGGCCGCTCAGAAGGACCATGACGACGATGGCGATGGGCAGGCCGGCGCCGCGCACCAGGACACCGAAGAGCAATGTGGCGCCGAGCACCAGGCCGAGCCCCTTGAGGGTGAAGCGGGAGATGGCAGCGCCTTGGGTGAGCATGGAACGCACGACGGCGACGGCGCCGATGGTGGCCAGCAGGCCGCCGAGTATGGTGGGGAAGTAGCCCGGTCCCATGCGGCCGGCGGTTCCCATTGAATAATCACGGCCGATCAACACGGCGGTCAGCCCGAAGCCGATGAAGATGGCCCCTGACCAAAAATCCTTGGGGTTAGAAATAAGTACTCTCATGCTTAAACCTTTTCACTGGATACAATTTTTGGTAGACCTTCAAGTACAACGCTCGTGTATGACCATTACAATCCGGACAGCAACAAGCGAATAGCAAGACTCCCTGCAGACAAGTAAAAGACTAATTGTCCATTAGCATTTGAACTGTGCACTTCTGGGGTTTCACCTAAGACAAAAGGACGTACATAAACCTTTTTTACAAAAGTCAACAACGCGTATAAATTTCCTTTGTCATTGCACGATGCTCCACACAAAAGACGCATCGTCTGTCAACGACTTCCATTACTTAAACATATTGTCACGACAGTTCCTAAGCGGGCGCTACGTGTTCCCCGATTTGCTGAATTTACCGATAGTCACTAACTCGAAAGAACTCGAAACTTGAGTTAACCGGTATCGCCGAACCAGTTGCCTTTACGATGAAGAAGGCCGCCTCTGCGCTAGCGGCATCAGATTTTGGCCTTAAGATCCGCATTTATTAGATGTCTCCATAGTTCATATAGATTGCTTAGATAATATTCTTGCACTGACATCGAGAAGTTATATGCTATTTACACGTTAAGTCAATATTCAAGTTCGCTCACCGAACACTATAAGGATTTTATTCTTGACCCGTTAGAATTGGGTTCACTACACTTAAATGCATACGCAAATAAACTCACGTTCGGTTATCGAACATATATGGATATAGCGTCCTCATAATTATCCTTACTCCGAATTTCTGACATGATTAATAAGATCTCAGAATCCCTGCAGGCCGCGGTCAGCGACATCCATGACGGCGCGACCGTCATGATCGGCGGCTTCGGCAACGCCGGCATGCCGGCGGCGCTGATCGATGCGCTGCTCGAGCAAGGCGCGCGCGAACTCACCATCGTCAACAACAATGCCGGCAACGGCGACACCGGCCTGGCCGCGCTGTTGAAAGCCAAGCGGGTGCGCAAGATCATCTGCTCCTTCCCGCGCCAGGTCGATTCCCATCATTTCGACGCGCTCTACCGCGCCGGGGAGATCGAACTCGAACTGACGCCGCAGGGCAATCTTGCCGAACGCATCCGCGCCGCCGGCGCCGGCATCGGCGGTTTCTTTTCCCCGACCGGCTACGGCACGCTGCTGGCCGAAGGCAAGGAAACCCGCCTCATCGACGGCCGCAACTATGTATTCGAAACCCCGATCCATGCCGACTTCGCGCTGATCAAGGCGCTGCGCGGCGACCGCTGGGGCAACCTGGTGTACCGCAAGACCGCGCGCAATTTCGGCCCGGTGATGGCGATGGCCGCCAAGTGCACCATCGCCCAGGTAGTGGAAGTGGTGGAACTCGGCGAACTCGATCCGGAAGCGATCGTGACGCCGGGCATTTTCGTTCAACGCGTGGTACCGGAAGGAAAACAGGCATGAAGCGAATGACGCGAGACCAGATCGCCGCACGCGTGGCCAAGGACATCCCGGAAGGGGCATACGTGAACCTCGGCATCGGCCTGCCCACCATGGTGGCCAACCACCTGCCGAAGGAGCGCGAGATTTTCCTGCACAGCGAAAACGGCGTGCTCGGCATGGGTCCGGCCCCGGCGCCCGGCGAAGAGGATGAAGACCTGATCAATGCCGGCAAGCAGCCGGTGACGCTGCTGACCGGCGGCGCCTATTTCCATCATGCCGATTCGTTCGCGATGATGCGCGGCGGCCACCTCGACATCTGCGTGCTCGGCGCCTTCCAGGTATCGGCCGCCGGCGATCTTGCCAACTGGCATACCGGCGCGCCCGACGCGATTCCGGCCGTCGGCGGCGCGATGGATCTTGCGGTCGGCGCCAAGCAGGTGTTCGTGATGATGGAGCACCAGACCAAGAGCGGCGAGAGCAAGATCGTCGCGCAATGCAGCTATCCGCTCACCGGCATCGGCTGCGTCAACCGCATCTATACCGATCTCGCCGTGATCGATGTCACGCCGGAAGGACTGGCGGTGCGCGAGATGATCGCCGACATCAGCTTCGACGAGCTGCAGCGCATCACCGGCGTGCCGCTCAGGTATTTGCCACCAATGTAGGCATAGTGAGCAGGTCTCAAAACCCGCTTATCTATTGGGGTCTGGGTATGTCACCAGTACTTCCTCGTGACATACTTCATATTCGCAGTAACTTGCCATAACCAGGAATTGGCAATGTAACCCTAACCGATCGCAGTGCATGCCACAACATCACTTGGTTGCTTGTGAGTACAGGGATTCCGATGGAGTCCTCCAGCGATTGTATTACCTCCAGCGATCGAACGGCAGTACAACTGACAAAGTAAGCTTGAGCGTCACTACATTGGTTCTCGAGCACAAGGCTCTCCCATACAGAGGGCTCAACTGTGTGCATGTCGACGGGATGATCAATACCCAAACCAACAACTTTACTTGTATGGATTCCGTAATGCTCAAGAAAAGCAACTTCACGTTGATTAATCGCGTCCGTGTATGGAGAAACTAGTACAGTACGCTGAACATGTAACGTACGGAAGGCATTTATCAAAGCGGATGCAGTCGTGATTGCCTTTATTCCGGTAACATTCTCTATGCGCTGGCAAATAGCTGCGTCCATCTCTGGATTCCAAGTCGAAACAGCAGTGCAGTGAAAAACAATTAGATCCGGGCGCAAGTCTGCGAGCAATAACGCAGCCTCCTCTACATTCTCTATCATGCTGAGTAACTGCCGTGGGGAACTTCCAGTGAGCTTTAACCTCGTCGTATGAATAGATACTCCAGGCGGTAGCAGAGTATGTAGTTGAGGCTCCGCAGTTATGTTTCCAGAAGGAATCAAAACCCCGATCCTCGCAAAAAAACCATAATTCGGACCAAGTGTCATACATGCTCCTTGCTACCCAATTTTTGACTATTAGCCAATTTCATAAAAATGGGCCTCCGTATCGGATTTCTGCTAATAACCGGCTGCGCTCAACTTAAGGTTGTTATAAGAATAGGAATGAACGGATTGACCGTTCATTCCCTTGCACCTGAATACTGGGCCATGACTTATGGTCTCGCCACATATTCGGATTGAGGCATTGCTAATTTTCGTACATCGCTACGGCTCCTCAAACTACGAGCTTACACGTTCAGTCGGCGGTTAGCCATTGCTGTCATTCAGGCTGAATTCCTGCGGCTTTAACGGCCGCAGCGCCACGAACACGCTCGGCGTCCAACGCCTTCTTCAACGCATCGGGGCCGCCTCCAACCATTTCGATACCTGCAGCCTTCATTTTTTCCACAATGTCTTTCTGCTGAGCAATTTTAGCCAGCTCGTTAGACAATCGCGATATCGCTTCATTCGGCGTTCCTGCAGGTGCAAGAACGCCAACGATCACAGCAAAATCAAATCCTGGCACCTTCTCGGAAATTGCTGGAACATTTGGCGCCAAGCTTGACCTCTTGAGTGAATTAGTGGCCAAGATCCGCACTGTGCCGGCTTTTTCGAAAGTCGCCAGCGAAGGATAGGCAGCGAAAGCCATCTCGACCTGATTTCCTGCTAGAGCAGGTACTGATGCGCCGCTTCCGCGGAACGGGACATGTGCTAAGTCGATCCCAAGGGCTGCCTTCATCGCCTCTCCAGTAAGATGATGCGTGCTTCCGATCCCCGATGAACCATAATTCAACGCGCCTGGTTTGGACTTAGCTAGTTGGATGAATTCATCGAAATTTTTTGCTTTCACCGACGAATTGACTGCAAGAAATAATGGCGAGGTAGCAACTAGCGATACGGGAACAAACTGTTTTTCGGCGTCATAAGGAAGCTTCTTATTGGTAAGGGGACTAATTGTGAGCATCGAGCCGTCAGTTACTAGCAAACTATAGCCGTCAGCCGGTGAGGTAGCAAGATTTGCGGCAGCGACGGCACCGTTCCCGCCTGGCCGATTATCTACAATGAAAGATTGTTTAGTAGCTTCTTGTAACTTCTGCGCCAGCACACGTGCTACCGTATCAGGAAGACCACCTGGTGCATAGGGCACTACTAAGCGCACCGGCTTAGAAGGGTAAGACTGAGCGAAGCTGACATGATGCATAGATACCGTAGTTACAAGACCTAAGCATACCGACATTATTTTTGGCAAACTCAATTTAAACATTTTGCATCTCCTTTGTTATCTGCAAGGTATAAAAAAACGGCTCAAGAAGACCAACGAGGTCACCAGTAAAAACATCGATAGGCGCTGCCTTGAACAGTGTAGCTCTTGTGAGTACAGAATTTCTCCATTCTGAATCCAGCATGACATCACGCTCACGAATGCCTAGCCGTCGCTCAGCCCACACCTTCATGGGCGCTACGACATCTAGATTGCTTGCATACGCTTGGTCGATAAGGGGCGTGCGCATGTTGTTGCTTGTATCGGCATTGTCAGAGTAACGATAGCGGATTGGCGGGTCAACATTGATTACACAGTCAATACTGAACTACCTGTTTCTGCCTCTTCGCTACCACAACATCACATAGGCGTTACAGCACCCTCTTACCGATTCGCACGACGCAGCCAGGGGAAACGCTTGCACGTTCGTAAAAACAATTGAACTGCCGGCACGGAACGGACTCAGCCGTTTGAGCGACTGTTTGGGCTTCGCCTGGCCGCCGTCGGTGGATCTATAAGCTTACTCTTTCATATAAATCATCAGTGCGATACCAAGAAAAACGAGTCCAGCACCGATCCAAGTTCTGGCTGTTATCCGTTCACTGTTTTTATGAAGAAAGTAACCACATGGGATAACAATGAACGGAGTACATAACGTAATCAAATTGGAAAGTGAGACAGGAATGAAACGGAATGACGCAATCGCACAGATTTGCGCCACAATGGTAAGCATACCGCTCGCAGCATACAGCCAGATACCCTCCCGGTTCGCACGTCGAATTCCTGCGAACAGCAAGTGCGTATTTCGACTGGTAAGAAGATAGACGAGCAATCCGGCAAGTGCTCCGAGCAAAGCGCCGATGATAGGCTCGTTCCACTCACGAATACCATTACCTCGCAACACTGTACTAACCGCGTAGGCCATTGAGCTTCCTAATCCCAATAGGACATGTGAACCTTTTAACCAGGAAGCCCCTTTTGAAAAAATATTGAGTAAAGAATGGTGATTTCCATTTTTTGGATTTGCATTCCGTGCCGGAGATGCCACAACAATTAATCCACATATAGTTAAAGCGATTCCTACTACAACAATGGTGGACAACCTTTCAGACAAAAATAACCAAGCGAACACTGCTGCGAAAGCTGGACTTGTGACTTGGAATACACTAGCCCTTGCAGAACCGAGACGCACAACGGACTCATAGAAGAACCATCGTCCTAGATAGGTTGAGAATATCCCTGCAAATGCAAAGCTTATTGCTCCGCTGAGACTCCAGCTAAAATCACTGGTTTGCCAAACAAGTTGAACTCCAGATGCTAGCCCGCTTATTAGACAGTTAACTATTACAGATATCAGAAATCCTACGCTAACATCAAGCTTGTTCGAAGCAGCTTTGGTTACGAGGACATTTGTAGCAAACATGATGAGGGCAGCAACTGCCATCAGGACGCCTACAGCGGTGTCGGATGTCATAGACGTCAGTAAGGAGTTTTCCAGTCGTGCTCAGGGGTTACCTACCTACGCATCCCACTTTGGTCCCAATCAAACAGATAGCGTATGCTTACCCTGCCGGCTTCTTGCAAAATGTATCGATTACAAGCGGCATAGTTACCGAGCGAGTCCCACCTGGCGGCTAAGTGTCACATCGCGGTGCTCTCTACCGGACTGCAAAAGAGCTAAACAAACTTCCAAGGTCGCGCGTGCCCATGGTCCATCATGGATAGGACGTTTGTTATGAAGCACAGCATCGACTAATTCGTCGATGACCTCGAAGCGCGGTACGCCTGGGGGAGTGAGGTCGCGTCGTTCTATTTTGTCGTCGCCATAGATCAAAATTCCTCTTGGAGTAGGGCGAAGATCTCCATGTTGGCAAGCAACTACAACTGGGCCGAAATGTTGATGTGCAGGCAGATTGGCAAGTCGGTCATTGCTTTTGGGTGGCACATAATCACGGCCACCGTATGTCGCTGCAGCCTTGAGCCTTGCTTCTTCCTCAGCACCATGAACCGCACGCAAGCGTCTGCGTGCAGCACCGTAGCCATCGGCGCTTTTTGTCGAGCCCATCTCTCCAATCCAGTCGCACCATTCATCTGAATCGAAATGCGCATAGCCACTATAGGTCAATGAAGCAAAGATGCCATCGTCAAACCATAATAGCGCCGTGTATGCACCTTCTGTCGGCCGCGATGGATCCCACGCACCCAATATGGCTCTGACTCGGTCCACGCGACTTCCCGCCAGCAAACGAACTACATCTACTTGGTGAGCTGCCTGGCTAAAAATTACACCGCCGCCCTCCTCAGTGTTGAGCTCCTCTGGTCGTCGTGGCCGGTATAGGAAATCAGTAAAATTAAGAGCCTGAATCATCTTGACTGATCCCACCTCACCACTTTCAATAATCTTCCTTGTCTGTAGATAAGGCGTATCAAAGCTATGGCAATGGCCGACAATCAGATGAACGTTAGCAGCATCGCACGTCGCGACCATATCGTCACATTCCGCGATTGTAAGAGCCATCGGCTTTTCAACCAAGATGTGTTTACCCCGGCTCGCTGCTACACGGGTGTGCAGAGCATGAAACTGGTGTGGACTTGCAATGTATATAGCGTCTACATTAGGATCCGCGGCAAGGCCCTCAATATCCTCATAGACCGCTGCCTCGAAATCCTTTGCGAACTGCACTCGCGCCCCCTCTCTAGGATCACATGCAGCGACCAGATGCACACGCTGATCCGCAAGAAAGGTGGGAAGCATGAGCGAGAATGCTCTTCCGAGGCCTGCAATTCCTAGTCGAACAGGACGTCCATCCATGGCATCTCCCTTGGTGTTCAGCGTTAACAGACAAGATTAAAGATCGATCACGATCTCGGCTGATTTTGCCCGCGAAACACATACCATAATCTGATTTTCCATTTCTTCAGGCATCAACACCATATCTCGGTGATCTGCCTCTCCGGACAGTAATTTTGTTCTACAAGTACCGCAGGTTCCGCTTTCGCAAGAAGCGCGCACGTCATATCCCGCCGCTCTAACGACATTTAATATAGACTGTCCAACAGGAACCTCCAACGCTTTGTCTTGACGTGCAAGCTTTACCATAAAAGGCTTGTCGTCCGGACGGACGCCGCCGCCCTCGTTGAAACTTTCAAAGTGGACATTGGAGTGCGGCCAGTGCCCTGACATATCCCTTACGGCTTCCATTAGACCCCGAGGTCCGCAGCAATAGATATGAGCGCCGCTCTTTGGACGCTCTAATGCTGGCCAAAGATCAAAGGTCTTTGCGGGATCACCGAAGTCATGGTGAATCACTACGTTAGACTTCAATTCCGGAGAGCCAAGTTCGTCGCGGAACGCCGTCGCCTCTGGTTTCTGAGTCAGATACAAAAGCTTCCATGGTGCAGGCGGCAACTCTCCAAATGACCGAATCATTGATAGTATAGGAGTAATGCCAATTCCACCCGCAATAAATAGATAACTTGAAGCATTGGTAACTAACGGAAAAGCGTTGTCAGGTTCTGATACACGTATCAAGTCCCCTTCCTTTGCTTCGTCCACAATACTCTTTGAACCTCCCTGACCAGAGTCGTCGCGCTTCACGGTAATCATGTAACGACTATTGTCATTTGGATCGTTGCATAGCGAGTATTTACGGATCAAGCCGTTCGGGACTTCAACTTTGATATGGGACCCTGGCGTAAATGGAGGAAGAGCTTTTCCTTCCGGATGAACAAACTCGAAAGTTTTGATGCCTTCGGCAGCAAATTGCGCACTAGCGATACGCAATTGCATCATCGATTCGGTACCTTGTGAGAGGGCCATTTTGTTCTCCATATTACTGCAGTACGAGCAACATCGTTGTTTCAACCCGCGAGGTTACTCACTAATGATGCGCATCGAAAGATCGACCGCCCTTACGTCCTTGGTTAGCTTCCCGATTGATATTCGATCTACGCCAGTAGCTGCGATGGCGCGAATTGAATTCAGATCAACTCCACCGGAAACTTCAAGTATTGCCCTTCCTTCATTAATCGATACCGCCTTGGCCATATCTTCAAATGAGAAGTCATCCAGCAAGATGTTTTTGGCTCCGCATGCTAAGGCCTCCGCAAGTTCCGCCAAGCTTTCCACTTCGATTTGTATCGAAACCCCCGAGTTAAGGCTTTCTGCCGCGTGCAATACAGCGGCAATACCACCTGCTGCGGCGATATGGTTCTCTTTGATAAGAATCCCGTCCCACAGGGCCATTCGGTGATTTTTACCTCCGCCTACCCGTACTGCATACTTCTGCGCTTGCCTTAAACCGGCCATCGTTTTTCGAGTGTCCAATACCGCACATCCATTAGGATTAGGCGAGACTCCATCGATTGCTTGCACGTATTTGCGTGTCTCCGTTGCTACTCCTGACAGCATCTGGAGCAGATTCAAAGCCGAGCGCTCTGCACTCAGTAGCGCACGAGCGCTAGATTTAATCTCTGCCACAACGGAACCGGCACTTACCGTGGCACCTTCCGATTCGTTCCATGTAATCTTCGCTGATGGGTCCAACGCCAAGATACAACCTTCAAACCATGCGCTTCCACACAGGACGGCAGATTCTTTCATTGTGACTTTTGCTTGAACGGCACGGTCCTCTGGCACGAGAAGTGCAGTCCAGTCACCGCGCCCAATGTCTTCACGCAAGGTGTCACGAACGTTGCGCGCAAGTGCGTTTTCTAATGTTTCATTCACATCGTACATCTCTGACTCTCACGTAATTGCTGAAACATTGATTTCATTATGGCATTTACCGGCATCGATTCAAGGTAATTGCTTAGTCCCTATCGAAAAATTCGGCAGGGATAAAGTTTAAATCTTGAACGATTCGTAACTAGCTGGGTGGAAAATTTCGTCCACCGACATCAATCGCGATGAGAGCCCTTGTGAATAGTGATGTTGGACAAAAGTTTCTAGCGTTTTGCGATTTGGCCCTACCCCGTAGGACCAATAATCTGATCCCATTGCCTCCCGTGCTGCCTTCAGCTGTTCTTCGACGAAGGGGAGAGTAACTTTTGTCGCAGATGTATCGCTTAGTTTTGCCAAAGCTGCCGCTTTTGATTTTTCGAATGCCTTTAGTACTGCGCCTGCGAGCCAAGGCTGCTTTTCAAGTAGTTCCTTCTTGATGCCTACGACATGCATGATAGGAAAAACGCCGGTACGGCTGTAATATTCTTTCGCGGTTGCAGTAGGATCGTCGAACAGCCATCCCACGTTTGGATTGTTGGCCGCATCGCCCCCAGGAGGGCGCGGTGCAATAAATCCGTCAATGTCACCTCGGTCAAGCATCGCAGAGATGGTATCGCCTTCCGGAGCAGACTCCATCTTCACGTTTTCCGGCAACTGTAACTTGATTTTCTCCGGGCGACCTGGTTCATCAATACCACCACGAACCCATGTCACGTCTTCCGGGCGGACACCATAATCATCCTGCAGAATGGATCTGGCCCACACAATTGCGGTCAGCTGATATTCGGGAACGCCGATTCTGCAACCGCGCAAATCCTCAGGGCGCTTGATGCGGTCTTTACGTACATAAATAGAGGTATGCCTAAATGCTCTAGAAAGAAAGACCGGAATTGCGACATATGGACTCTCGTTCTTGGAAGCTTTTACCAGATAACTTGAAAATGAAAGCTCACTTATGTCGAATTCGGCATTTCGGAAAGCTCGAAAGAAAATCTCTTCCGGAGACAATGTCATGTAGACCGGGTCAACGCCGTCAATTTGCACTTCCCCGTCTAACAGGGCGCGCGTTCGATCATAATCGCCCATTGCTACTGATAGGTTAAGTTTAGCCACTTTTACTCTCCCGAATTTAACTATTCACATTGTAAGAAGGCTCAAGGGCTAATTCGCTCTTATCCCAAACGTAATGTGCTTGGAATGAACGCCAATCTGTTGTTTTCGGCACTATAGCTTGGAAGGCACATACGTCAGGCGTAATATAGGCGTCACCTGTTCCAATTGCCTGCTCGCCATTTTGGAACGCTTGTACAGCTTCAAGCATTTGGCGCCTGAATTCAACCACTGCAAGATCACTTGCACCTAAGCGATCACGGGAGCGGTCGGCAATTGGTCCCATTGTGACCCACATTGCGATGTCCTGATTCGGAAAGCCGCTAATGCCTGTGAAATTTCCGGCTTTCATTGCCTGACGATCCTGCCAAAAACTATTTTCCCTGTTGCGCAAAGGACGGTAATTTTTGTCCAGATCGACTCCAACACGTTGGCCAAGAAACTTTCTCCACGTTTCGGTCTCTGGGGTTTGGGAAGGATGACCCCAAGCAATGAAATAGAACGCCGTGTTTGTATCATCCATCGGCACGTTGATGTTGGCTACGTTATAGAGATTATTCGGCGGAATAAGAGCTGTGGCCGGCGCGACAAATACCGTAGATCTAACGTAGTCGTTAGCTGCCGCGTTGGTGATTGGACGACGCAATGCAGCATATCTGAAACCATAGGGCGCACGCTGGATTTGCATGCGCGGCGCCTTGTCTGTGGAAGGGCGCAACCAAGCAGTATCTGTTGCTTCGGCTCCGCCAACTCGTGCGGGGACCATATCAGAAGAGTGAAGACTTGAGCTATGAGCCGAATCAATCGCACCCTCCAAGACTTGGGCCCAGTTGCAAGGGATGAGCGCTTTAGCGATCGTGACCCGTACGTCCGCAGTAGGCGCCCAGGCCGGCGGACGGAACTCAGGCATGGTCTCGGCAGGTCCCATATATGCCCAAACAAAGCCACCCCACTCTTTTACAGGATATGCCTTATGCTTGACCTTATCTGTCATACAGCTCGATTGCGGTTCTGAGACCATCTCGATCACATTGCCTTCGACGTCCATTTTCCAGCCGTGGTAGAGACAGCGGAGGCCGCAATCCTCATTTCTACCAAGAACGAGTGATGCACGCCTATGCGGGCAATATTCGTCCATAACGCCGACGCGTCCATTAGTGTCACGAAAGACAACTAAATCCTCTCCAAACAGTCGCGCTTTGACGGGCGCCCCATCCGGCTCACTAACCTCTTCAATCAAGCACACCGGCGTCCAGTGCCTACGCATGAGCTGCCCCATTGGCGCGTCGCCCTCAACTCGGCACAGCAGATCATTCTCTTCGTTGGTCAACATACTTATCTCCTGGGTGGTGAACACATACCGGACAAGGCTATATTGCATTCAGCAATCTTTCTACCCGGTATTACTTAGATCTCTAAGTATTATTATAGTAGGCGTATTTTGGATTGTCCATATGATTTATAAAAATCAGGAACCTTCTCGAACTCCTAAGTCGCTCAAAAGTACAAGAGATTGGATTCATAACAAGCTAAACAATCCCACTTTGTACAAGACGGCACTTTGCTCTGCTCCGCGTGTAGAATTGACGCAATTGGCTCTACAGAAAGGCTATTCTGGAAGTAGGTTGCTTGACGTAAGAGGCCGAATATTACACATCGCGAGTGCACAGGCTCATTGCTGCTTCACAGCCAACAATTGTAATGATTCAATATAAAGAATCCTCAGTGTTTAGGCAGGAATTGGCTTATGCAGGGTGGGCCTTCTCTACCAACTTATTCACTGGGACTGTACATAACGTACGCGCTACAGTACACGCTGTACTCTCAAGAGAATTAGCGCGTCGATCACATAGGATTGGCTCAATCAGCTTGAGGTTCCTGCCTAGCTGCTGACTTCCGTACGTTTGGACAACTACTTCACTATAAGTATAGATGAGATGCAAAAGACCTTTCCACCTTAAACATATAGTAGAAAGGACGAATACGGAAGTCTAGGAATAAGCAAATGGGGCAACTCGCGATCTGTATGCAAGTTGGCAAGGAACCGCGCCTTATCAACGAGCTGCCCCATTTCTACCTACAGAGTTTAATCAAATCAATTGAAACTGCACCAGCCGCAATGTCAGAAAACGTGCTTAACGCCAACGTTAACCGTTCTTGCCCGTTCATTTCCAGAAGCCGGACCGCCTAGCGCTGTTCCTGAGCCAAGAGAATAATTGGATCCGTTACGATTTCCGACCGTGCCATAGGAGGAATAGACCAACGTGCGTTTTGAGAGATTATATTCAGCTCCTACCGCATACACATTTGCATCACGATCCACGGTCAGTCCAGCACTACGATCTTTAATGTGAGCAGCTTGGCCAATCAACACAAGAGCGCCCGTTACATTGTATCGTACGCCAATATTATAAAGATCAAACCTTACGCTTGGAAGCGCAGCAGTGGCCGAGGTAGCCGACGTGTTCTCCTCGCGAATATAGCCTGCATAAATCCTTGCCGGACCTACGACAACGTTGCCGCCTGCGTTCATCGCCTTCAATGACCCACGATCAAATGGGTCGTTCGCTTCGGTATAGCCAATGTTTAAGTCAAAAGCACTGACGGAATACCGCAAACTCGCACCAAGTACGCGTCCCGCACCGGTGTCGCCTGCTACCTCACCGAAGCCGTACATCAAGTTACCTGTAAACCCCCCAACATTCGGTGACGTATAGGTTATGGAGTTATCCACCCTACCAATGTTCTGATAACCTGTCAGCAACAAACTTGTTGCTGCGGTCGCACCAGTAGTTCTGGTGATTGCAGGTAAGCCGCCGACCATTGACCACTGAAATGCGTCTTGCTGCAGCATTGATAAATAGTATGGGGAATATTGACGTCCCAACGCAACTGTACCTAGCTGGTTCCTCAGCCCAACAAACGCTTGCCGCCCGAATAGCCGCCCACCTTGTGCAAGGTTACCGTTGTCAAGAGTAAATCCGTTTTCTAGGAGGAATAACGCGCTAAGGCCTCCGCCCAGATCCTCTGTGCCCCGAAAACCGATACGGTTGCCTTGAAAGCTCCCAGGTTGGAGGCGTACGAGCCCTCCTCCGCCCTGCTTTGAGTATTCCACCGCAGTATCAAGCAGACCATAGACCGTGACATTAGATTGAGCCTGTACGCTTCCACCAGCAGACATTGCGCCTGCTAAGGTGAGCCAAAGAACCTTGCTGTTGATTTTCATTATTTCTCCTATTTTTTACTAGTTATGTCTTCCCACGTAACGCAAGCGAGTCTCCTTAGGTGCCTTAGCTGCACTGTTCCCAATAATATCCGTTGGACACTGACAGGCAGCTTTTCGAGATCTACCGGAGTCGGATCCTCGGACTTATGGTTCGTACCTTTGCAGATTAAATTAGCTATCTAAGGAGTGAATGGAGAATATCGGCTTTGCAACCTGCTATCAACATGGATTATTCAATCAATGTACGAATAAGCGACATTTGCGATCGATAACTGGCCGTAGCTGCCAGAACTGAAACGATGGCTTTACCGAGATGCAGTGAACCGCATCAAGGATCGGCAAGTTAGTGACAAAAGAAAAGCTCGGATCCTCATAAGGAGGGCCGCGCTAGATGTGATGTTTCAATAGGTTGTAGCTGTCCATTCGGACTGGATTTGAGACACTGGGAATCGCCAAATCCCCACCCGTTCCAAAGGAGCACAGCCGAATGAACATCCACAAGAATGCCCGACTTACCTTCGTTCGTCGACTGGAAATGTTCATGGCTCTGACATCGAACGGCTCATCTGTCACGTTGGCCGCCGATCGCTATGGGGTGAGCGCGGCAACGGTCAGGAAGTGGCTAGGACGCTTTCTCGCCGAAGGCCCGTCCGGCCTGGCTGATCGCTCTTCTCGTCCCAATGCAAGTCCGCGGTCGATTTCAGCCGCGACAGCCCTCACCATCATTGAGCTGCGCAAGAAACGCATGACCCAGATGCGCATCGCCCACTACCTGGGCCTTTCCAAGGCCACCGTGAGCCGGGTGCTCAATCGGGCTGGCTTGTCCCGGCTGTCGGACCTGGAACCGGTTGAACCGATCGTGCGCTACGAGCATGCCCATTGCGGCGATCGGATCCCCCTCGACACCAAACAGCTGGCGCATCTGTCACCGCCGGATGGATACTCCCCAATTCTTCCGTTTGAAATCTCCCCAGTTTGAACGGTAAAAGCCGGTGCAGGATG
>NZ_JAWIIV010000053.1:0-32574 GCF_035916955.1 Noviherbaspirillum album
GCTTCTGCATACATGCCTCCATGTCAAAAATAACATGAAGACTCACTCAGCGGGTGGCTACACGATTTCTACCAGGTCAAAGGGGGAAATGAGAAACCGCACTAAAATGCCTGCAAAGTACACTTACCCCGTAACAGACAAATTTGATGGGCCAATGGAAAACATAGGCAGTGAGCTCGATTTGCGTACCGGTGGTACAGTCATGAATGCTGAATTGACAGTCCAACACCGGCAATTGCTTGCTGCGGCTACATCGGACAATACGCGTCGGGCCTACCGCTCCAGCATCAATCATTTCTTGGCATGGGGCGGCCGGCTGCCTTGTGAGGAGCCAATGATCATTGCCTACCTGCTGGCTTACGCCGAGTCACTCAACCCGCGGACCCTGTCGTTGCGGTTGACGGCACTGTCCCAATGGCACCTTCATCAGGGGTTTCCCAACCCGGCTTCCACGCCAACCGTACGAAAAACCATGGCCGGCATCCTTCGCACGTACGGCAAACCCAAGAAAAAGGCCAAGGCATTGCCGGTCGAAGATCTGGGATTGATCGTCGCAGCCCTGGCAAATCAGGTAACCCTGAGTGCGGCTCGCGATAACGCGCTGCTGCAAGTCGGTTACTTTGGCGGCTACCGTCGCAGCGAACTGGTGCAGCTCGAGGTGGAAAACCTGGTGTGGGACCGGGAAGGCTTAGTTATTACCCTGCCGCGCTCGAAGACGGACCAGGAAGGGAAGGGGATCGATAAAGCGATTCCGTTCGGTGAAGAGTCGATTTGCCCGGTAAAGGCGCTCAAGACATGGCTGCAGAAGGCCGGTATCGAATCCGGACCACTCTTCCGCCCGATCAGCAAGTCGGGCATGGTCGGGGCCGTTGGGCTGCATCCGGGCAGCGTCAATGAGATCCTCGAACGAGGTGCCAAGCTTGCCGGACTGGATTATGTCCCAATGCTATCGAGTCACAGCCTGCGCCGCGGCATGGCGACCAGTGCGTATCGTGCCGGCGCCAATCCTCGAGACATCAAGCGCCAGGGCGGGTGGCGCCACGATGGAACCGTGCAGGGCTATATCGAAGAGGCAAGCCAGTTCGAGGAGAACGCTGCTGTGGCGCTGTTGCGTCGAAAGCAAAAGAGTTAGCCGGCTTCTGGCACTCCAAAAGGCATATTGGATGGTAGTTGCTTACGTGCGCTACACCTTAGTGCCTGGCAAAGGCAGGCCTGGAACAACTTTGCGCAAATTCCGGAACCAACTTTAGTAAAACGGACGACGACCGCCGCCAAGCCATCGATACACGCCTTGACCGGCTCATACTCGTGGGCGGACTCTTTTTTCTTGGTGATGGTGCCTGCCTCGAGCTGCACCGTCACCAATTCCTGATAGGCCGCCACCGGCACGCAGTAGCGGTAAAAATACCGGTCTGCCAGCGCGTCAGCATCCACGTCGAACAGGAATGGTTCAAGCAGCAGGGTCTCGGCTTCAGTCATTGCGGTGCTCCTAAGGCAAGATGGTGTGCAGCATGGATTGGAAAGGTTGGTACAGCCGCTCGGCGATCGCGCGCTCGGAGGGGTGCGGGTGGGCGGACATGGCCGCCGCCAACGTGGTGTGGCTCTGGACGATACAACTCGATTCTTTGGTGTCAGTCTCCGGTGGCTGCCGGTAGACTCCCGGCGAAAAGCGCTCATCGACGAAAGCGACGAACACCGGCACGCCGCCGCGGATGCCACGCCCTACCGTCTGCCAGAGCGAGGTGATCAAGTCCCAGGCGAACTGCTCGCGGGTATGGTCCGACATCAGGCCATACGCCGTTCTCAGGGCAAAACCGTCATCCAAGGCGCGCTGCGCCTCTTTGCGAAACCAACGGGCGGCCTCATCCAGGCTGGCGCCCTCGGGCGGCCGGCAGCGATCCTGCAAGACTTCCATGGCAAAGCGGTTGAGCGCACCGATGACGACATCGAGATTGTCCGGGCGGGGGTGGGGGCGGTGTAGAAAGTAAATTGTGGAGATCGCCGCAATCCCTCGTCCCGGGAGAACGATGTTGTGGCCACGCGAGATTGGCTGCAGCGGGGCCACCAGGATGCTGCCATCAGGTGCCTGGCCGAAGATTTCAACGCGGGAACGCGGCAAAAAGTGCAGGCGCGGCACCGCCAACGGTGAAGCGCCGGCCATGCCGGTGCTCGCCTTCTTGGCTTCGGCATCGGACACCAGGCAATAGGCGGTGTGATGGCCATCAGACAGGCGGGCAATGGTTTCGGCAACGATGCGCGCATCCTGATAGTTGTTGACGACTAACAAGGCCCGGCGGCGCAGTTCGTAATGAGCGCTGCCATCCTGATCCGTCGCTGCCAACTCCTGCCACTTTGCCTGCAGCACGGTGCCTGCCGCCTGCTTGCGCATCATTTGGGTGGCAATCTTGCGCAGGTTGTCCTGGCGCTCATCCGTGCTGAGGCCGGACACCCGGATCGGCGTCGGTCCCAGTGCCGTATATTCGCAGCGGCTCTTGGCCAGCGCTTCGCGCTCCTGCTGCGGCTGTTCGAGGATGGCGCAGACCGGCCATTGGACGTCAAACAGCGGGGAGGCGGTGGCGGCAGAGCCCCCGGCCCAACTGGTGCCGGACAACAGCAGCACGTGGGGACCGGCCTGGTCCTCTGCCTGCAGCAACCGGTGCAGATTGGTCAATAAATAGCGGCCGATCGTCAAATGGTTGGTGAGGCTGAGCGAACCCCCTGATTCCGCGTCCGAGGTGGACGGCTCGAACAACAGCCCGAACATGAATCCGGTGAGCGGGCTGGGGACCAAGCCACTATATTGACGGATGATGTTGCTGGCCTGCCGGAACACCGCGGTGTCGGACAAGTCGAAATCGTCCTCGACGCCGCCGATGTTATGCACCAGATAATTGAAGCTGGCCAGGCAGGCATTGGTCAAGAGGGCCAGGGTAATGGCATACGCACGCGAGGCGGCGTCCGAGGGTGGCCGCGTGCTGCGTGAAAGCGGATGGCGCCGCGTCTTCTTAGCCGGCGAAGCCGTTCCCGCGAACACCTGCAACGGCCCCTTCTCGATGGCTTCGATCAGTTTGGCTTGCAAGCCTTTGGCGTTTTCGCGCATGCCATCGGTGACGACCTCCTCCAGGACCGTTGGCTGGAGGTCGAGCAGGAAGCGGAAGGCATCGATCAACTCCACGTCGTTGCTGCAGGCACGCAACAACGCTTCTTTCTCGGCAGGCGTGGGAAGATCCAGATCCACCACGGTGGAATACACGACGCCATTGAGCGCCGCCAGTTGTTCGAGTTTCTTGACCGCGCCGGGACGGTCGGCGCTGACTGGCAACAGTTTGGACAGGATGCTGCTTGCAGTGAACGTGCGACTGTCGACGACCCAGTTCAATGGCGTACTGCGGCTGATGAGTAGATGGTAGATGGCGGCAATCGCGTCTTGCAGCACGTTGTACTGCCGGTGCCATAACAGGTTGGTGCGTTTCCCATACTGGGCGCCGCCCTTGGTGTTGATTGAGATGGCGAGCGCCTCGGAACTGGTGCGCGTGAATGCCGTGCCGCTGGAGGTCAGCAACGCTTGGTTCTGCGTACATTCCTTGTCGAAGGCGCGCTGAAACTCGTCCGCCTCGTCGATCAACACCACGTCCGTGAGAAATTGCGCCGCCTCGGGAAACGACAAGCTTTCAAGCAGAGCATACTTTTGCGGCGTCATCAGCAAAAACGCCTGCGGCGTCATGGCGACGACGTGAGCGCTGCCGAGCTGGCGCTGCTGGCGGTGGGTCGGACACACGGTCAGGTAAGGGCAGGTAACGTTCTTGTCCTGCAACGGGGTGCCGTCCTTGCGTGTGTTCGGCTGGAACAGGATGTCGCACGGGGGGTATTTCAGCTTGTCCGCGAACGAATGGTCGTTTTCCTGATAGCCCTCCAGCGGGCAGGCGGTGTCAAGCGTTTCGGTCAAACCGGCCGCCGCTTCCATCGATTGCTCGGTGGGAAAACCGGCAGAGTTCCAGAGCGCCGCGTTCAGGTGTTCATCGCGTCGATTCAATGAACTGATGACGGTGGCTTTGTCATACCCATGCGCCTTGACGCGGGCGATCAGTTCGGACGCGCTTGCCGTATCCTTGCTCAGCACCAGCACGCGCTTGTTGAATGCCGGGCTGATGAGCACAAACAACAGCGCTTGCAAGAGTGTGCTCTTGCCGCTGCTGAGCATGCCGACAACGTGATGCAGGCGATCGAGGTATATGACGCCATCACGAAAAAAACCTTCCCCGAGGTCGGTAATGCTAACCCGTTTGAGGCGGTCTTCCAGATGCAGTTTCGGCAGCCACGCCGGAAAGCCCGGCGCATTCTCGCGCGCGTCGGCCACAGCGGCCGTATGCAGCAAGAGGCTCCATGGCACCGCGATGGCGGGGTTGTTCTGGCGGCGCGTGAGATCGAATGCCGCGCCGCGTGCCGTGGGCGCCGGCAGCATGATCTGGATGCGGTCCTGGCTGTTACGCCGGCGGATATAGGCCTTGCCCTCTTTACCGTAGAAAAATTCCCGGGTTGAATAAGGGGCTGGTGTGGCAATGATGCGGTCAAGCAGTGCGAAAGCCGCGCTGCTGGCATGGGAGGAGGGGCGAATGCCCCCGCCGGCAACCAGATATGCGGTGTGGGGCGCATGGCGGGCATGCTCTTCCAATGCGCCGTTCCAGGAAAAGCGGGCGGCGAGTCCATGCGCATACTGACGCAACCGAAACAGCGGCGCGCGCAGGTCTTCACGCAACCAGACCGCGCAATGACCCTGCAGCAGGATCGGCATCACGCCTACCTCGTCGGACTGTAGATGTTTGCAAAGGAAATGCAGACACAGGTCTGCCAGAAAGACCCGGCGTTTGACCTTGGCGTCTGCCAGTTCCAGGCTCGGGTAGACGGTCGCGATGTAGTCATTCATCCACGGCCAGAAGTTTCTCACAGGGCCTCCCTCAGTTCGGCAAGCAAATCGCTGCCGGGCAGAATGCGCGCCTCGGTGCGCAGGCCGGAGCGCCTGGCCCGCGTGAACTGCTCGATGTAGCGGCGGTTGATCTCAAGCAGATAGTCCGGCACAACGATGGCAAGCCGGTGCCGCTTGAATGCCTTGTATTCCTTGAAGCTGCGCGCCAAACCAATCGCCGAGCGATGCACCTTGACGTCGACCGCCCAATGCTGCGGACGTGTTGGGTGGTGTATCAGCAGGTCGACCGCGTCCATCTGTGGCCACAACTCGGCGTCGTAGCCTAGCGCAAGCACATCCTCATATAACTGGACTTCCGTCACGCCGGGCAGCGCCCAGAACAGGCGCGCGGGACGCTTTAGTTCAAGCATGTCCGGCCCGTAGTCAAGCATCTGTGGTCCGTGCTGCTCCAGCAGCTGCCGTGCAAGCGGATCGCGGCTCTCCGAAGTCCAGACGCCATTGACGCGGGTCACGCGCACTTTCGAGACCGGGCAGATCGGCACCTTGCCGTCGACGCAGTGAATGGGCAGGAGTGGTCGGTAAAACTGGTTGACCAGCTCGATGGTATCCGCCGGGTGCCGACGCAATACCGGGTCCAGTAAGAACACGGAGCGGCTAGCGACCGTGGGCGAATCAATGACGGTACGCCGCCATGCCACATAGAACGCCTGCGCATCGGCAGGCGCCATGGTGCTGCACGCTGCCATCACCGTTTCGTAGTAGCGGTGCTCTTCATCGACGCTGCTTGCGCTGACAAATCGCAGGCAATCTTCCGTGATGCTGCCGCTCTCGAACAACACGACAGCCCCAAATTCCTCGGCATCCGCGCCATCATAGTCCGGACACCACTGGTAGAGCGGCTGCTGGCAAGCCACCAGGAATTCAATCAGATTGACCGGATAGAATTTGCCAAGCTCGATATTGAGTAGGGCGGCCAGGTTAAAGCCGCGTCGCAGCGGCAAAGGGTAGGGTGCGAGAATATGTCCAATCTCGTCGACTTTCTCCTGAAGTTCGACCAGGCCCCTGGCCAGTTCGCGCACCATGGACTCGACGCTCATTACCGCAGCAGGCGTTTGAGAGGAGACATTCAGGCGTTGCAGGCGATCCCAAATCTCGGCCGGAATGGCGTCGATATCGCCTTCGGCCTCCCAAGCCAGATAGCGGTCCAGGCGCGGCCTAGAGATACCGAGTTCCTTGGCGGCACGGGTCTTCCAGCCATGCCTAGAAGTATCGAAGACCGCATTCAGTAACGCTGTGAAACTAGCCGCCATCGCTTCCGCCATTGGTTGCTTAATCCTGCTGCACTATACCCGCGCTTGTGGGCGTTGCAAAGGAAAAGAAAGCGAAATCGTTACAGTTGTAACGCGTATCAATATTGCATTTTAGAATAAGGGGTTAGCATACTTCGTGTGCCAATTAGGGGTCCCCTCGTTTTTCGTGCAGCTTACGCCGGTAGGCGGACCTAGAATTTATGCCGGTTTGCGGGAGGTATTTTCCGAATAATCCCATTGAATCAATAATTTGCTGTCTACCCCCCTTTCCCGCTATCGACACTGCAATTAGGCTGGTCGGCTTTGGTATGTATGCGTTGACGGATTTCAGATACCAGTAGCAGGAACTGCTGTGCTGGTCGGCAGAATCCGATTCTCGTACTCTGCTAAAGAAAAGTCGAACGTCCCCCGCAATTTGCTTGTACGCGTCCAGCGTACGCCCGGCCATGCGGACGAGGCCGATATGCAGGGCCAGCGCTAGGCAGTATAGATCCGAGTGCCGCGAAGCAATTAATTCAATCTCCTTGGGTTAGAAAGTAAAGGAGATGTCAATTCGAAGGCAGTGAGATCGTAGGGTATCTGTCGCAAGCCAAGATAAGGTACGCTCCAATGGCCCATTGTTCAATTATGAAAAAGGAAAGGACCGGAATCTCACAGCCCTAGGCAGAGGTCGACAGCAAGTTATTGATTTAATGACAATATTTAAAACACGCTTGCCGCAAAGCCGCATGGATGCTTGCTCGCGCTACCGTCGTAATCTGCAGTAAAAGCGAAAGCACCCCTGGACTGCACTTTGCAATGCAAACCGAGGTTAAATGCTCCTCTTACCGATTGTCGTCGGATTTCTCGTCACTTGATGGCTTGGAAGTTGCCAGCGCAAGACCGGTATAAACCGTGAACGAAACTAACGCCAGCGTTAGGCCGCAAAATACTTGAAACACAATCAGAAACTGCGTGAACCAATGCGTTGGACTGATATCGCCGTACCCTACTGTGGTTATAGTCACTCCGCTGAAGTATATAGCCTGAATGATGTTGGTAAATTGAGTCGTACTTTCACCGTACTTGAATAGCCACGCCGGAAGAATGTAATAGAACACGCCGAAGCCGACAAGTAGTTCGAGATAACTACGGAATGCCAACACTAATCGATCTCCATAGCCTAAAGCACTTGCCGATGGACCATGATTGAGTTTATCAACTGCATCGTCAAGGAACGCTTTCAGAATCTCGAACGCTCTCGAGAAGAAGAACAGGCCCAACGGTACGCAAACCACATAATTAATGAATCTGTTGAGCTCGTGGCCGTAATACTCTTGCTTGAAAAGAAATCCGATAGCGCCGGCAAATAGAACAGTCGTCCAGAAATATGTCTCGTTGAACTTCTTGATTCCCGCTGTAAGTTTCGTTTTACCGTCGTTTTGGGAAAGTAATTCCGATTTTACTATTTCGGCGAGTTTGTATGTCGGAGAAAGAATCCAAAATAGAGGGTGGGATTTCTTAATCATGTGGGAGTGCGAGGTGGAATCGGGGATGCTATTCTAACCACTTAAGTTTAACGGCACTACGTAGGGGCATCAACTGGGACAGTGCGTCAAGTGCTGCTCAGCAGTGCCTACGAGGCCCACTATCGCGACATCGCTGTGCGTCACAAGGGTGGCGGGATCGACTTGTCGCGCGTGGACTCCATGATCGCTGTGCGGCTGCGGGCCACCGGACATGGTCAGGATGAGATCGCGACCGTGCTTGAGGCCTGTGCGCCGTCGATTCGTACCGCCGACGAAGGCCGCAACTGGCACGACTATGCCCAGCGGACAGCACGGTACGCCTTCGGCCCGGACGGCTCGCGGATGCTGGCCAAGATTGAGCGCTACCGTGAGCAGTTCCTGCGCCTCGAAGGCGGTGATCCAGCCTACGAAGGGCCGAGGATGGGTGTTTGATGCCGCGCGCTGAAACGCTCACATCTGTACTGCCAGTTGGCTTTGCGGCTGACGAGCTTGCAGCCGGTGCCCGTTGGGTGGCTGCCCGCATCCGCCCTGCTGCAAGCACGCGCAGCATTGCCGCCGCGCTCGAAGCCTTGCAGGCGGTCGCTCATCGTGCCCGCCGTGGCCCTGTCTGCATTCCCGACCTACTGGCCGATTTCGGGCTTGAGGTGCTGCACATCCCGGCCTCGCAGTCAGGCACGTGCCAGTTGGTCGGCCTTACCGGCGAGATCGACCAAGCAGCTTTGTGCGACATCGGCCGCGCGCTGCGCGCCGAGTTCGTCGCCAGCGGCGCGAACATGCTGCGGCTTGAATCCGACGATGGGTCGGAGCTGATCGTGTACGCCATCGAGGTGCGGGCCATCGTGATGGCCGCCACCAACATTCAACTCACGTATGGGGATGCTTGAGCCAAAGTATGAGTAAGAAGTAGTGTATATCGATGCCTACGTTTGATTGTCAGCTTGCCTCAAGAGGCAAGGCCTAGGTCGCCCTCTGTGTCAGCAATGCCTTGTTCTCGGATCAGTGCACCGGTCTGCTGCTTGGTAAGCGCGGATCGACTCTTGTTGGCGGTGTGGAGCTTTGCGATGGTTGGCATCTCGGCAGCAGTGAAAGTGACCGGCGAGTCCGGGTTGTTTTTCTGGCTGTTCTTGGTCATCTGAAGTGCGATGACTTCGGGATCAACGCCGTTGGTCAGCGCAGAAGCGACGCGGGCGGCGGCGTGGCCAGTACGACTGGTTTGCGTAGAAGTGAGTTCCTCCCATGCATCTGCTGCGCTATCAGCAATTATATTCAGATCAATGCTCATTTTTTAGCCTCTTTTAGCCTAGTGCTCGCGTTATAGCGAGCGGGTTGTCAACGGCGGAGCTATCGGAGCCGCTGTTTTTTGTGTCACGACTTCATGCTCTTTGTGATGTCTGAAATCGTGGGTTGTGTCACGCCATACTGATCAGCGAGTTGTCCTTGCGTGTATAAGCCGGAGCTGTAGAGACCTTGAATTTCCTTGCGCTCTTTGTCCGTTAGTCGCGCCGTGCTTGTTTGAGGAAGGCAGTTGCTAAGGTGTTGCTCAAGCGAGTTCAGTTGCTGCTGAACCGAATTCAGTTGCTGTCGCTGTTGCCATGCCGCTTCAAACGCTTCCTTGGCACAGTCGGGGCTGGTTGCTGCAATTTGCAAGATCGCATTACTCAGTTTCTGAGTTTGGTCTTTCAAATCTTGAACCGCCCGCCTTGTAGTCGCGATGTCGCTGCGTGAGAAGCTCTGCTGCTGTGCAGCTTGCATAACTTGCACCGTCAGTGTTTTTTGGGTGATCTCGTCTTCAGGCGGCACGGCTTTCTCCTTGCAGCAATGTGCTTGCACATACAACACATATTAAGGATATGTGTTGTATGTGTGCATGTCAAGTAACGCAATGGCAGTCCCGAAAACGGTCGTTTTCAAGACACGGCAAACTTTTGTCTTGAGCCATGGTTTTTTGAGTGCAACACTGCCTGTAAAGTCGTCTACTAAACTATGTATTGATCCTGTTTATAAATCAAAGACAGAAAGGGCAAAAATTGGCTATGCCCGCGTCTCGACCGACGACCAGAATCTTGATCTGCAGCGCGCTGCGCTCGGCAAAGCCGCATGCGGCGAGATTCATCTTTAAATGAATATTTGCGCAGCTATCTCAAGCAACACACCCATATGGAGAAAGACGAAGGCAAGTGACGCCCCAGAATTGACAGAGGTCTGTTATCTCTACGGGGCGACAGGTCTTGCAATATTGTCAGCATCAAAAATCTGTCCTAGTTTTAGCTGGCGACTCTCTTTTGCCACGGCTACCAAGACGCGGGCCAATCAGCGCCAGGTCCGCCTACCGTCGCAAACAGCATCAAAAACGAGCGCACCCCCAACTGTGCGACTTCGAACGGATGGGACTTGAAGACGCTGATGCAATATGTCGGCGGAAGGACGTACAGTCAGCAATGCGCTATGTCGATGCCGCCGATCCCTTTGCCAAGTTCAGGATACGAACTTTGCCGTTCTCGAGCAACTCTACCGAAGACGAATGCGGTACAGGCTAGAGAAGGGTCACGCTGTTAGTGTGGGTCGAAGAATCCCACGATGCGGCCCAGTCTACCGTCTGCATCGAATTCCACGAAGTCAACACCGGCCTGCCGCGTCGTGCCGTCGGACGTAATAAACCGCCAGTAAAACCGCCCATTGCCGTGGTGCGTCTCAATGCCACTTGTAATCTCGATGCGACACCCGGGAAAAATAACATGCACGTTCGCCACATACGCGTCAAGCTCGCGCCAGTGGTTGAAGTGCACCGTCGGATCGGTGTACTGCGCGGTGTCGGAGCAGACCTGAGCCAGCATCGCACGGCGCTTCTCCGCCTCCGGTTCGCCCCATGCGACACAGTACAGCCTGACCGTCGCCTCGGCGGCCTGTTGGAATTGATCAGCGTTCATACCAGTCTCCGTCGTTCAGCCGACGCACCAGTGTAGCTGCAGGGCCGAGCGGAACAGGCTGATCCAGATCAGAGGGAACGCCGGCTTTCCAAAACTGGTCTCCGAGGATATAGTCATCGGCCCACCAACCAGCCCACGACAGGCGCCGTCCTGTTCTTACCTGCCATCAATGGAAGCTTTCACAGACAACCAGTACCAACAGGCGATACGGCAACTGTTCGACCGCTGGCGCACCAGCAGTGACGCGTTCGACGACCATTTTGTCGAGGATGGGATCGTCTCGCCGCCGCACTGGGCTAGCGCCCCTGTACGGATACTCCACGTGCTCAAGGAGACCAATGACTATCAGACGAGCATCACCGAACTGATCCACAAGGTGGTAACCACGAAGCGGAAGAGCGAGTTGTGGTGGCGGCCCACGTTTCACAACGCCGGACGGTGGACGCACGGTCTGATGCATGGGGTTGACGGCGGTGAGGCGGATTACAGGGTGGCCCACCGCAACAGGCGCCGCGCACTGCTGCATTGCGCGTTCATCAACCTAAAAAAAACCACTGGCGGCCGTACGGCCACCATTGCCGTGGAGCAGGCGGCGGAGCGCGACGCTGTGTTCCTGCGTGAGCAGATCGCGCTGATTGCTCCGCAGATCGTTGTCTGCGGCGGCACACTCGGCATCGTGAAACAGTATCTGTTTCCGGACATCGGCAAAGTAGCGCCGCGGATGCACGCGCGCGACGACATGCTGTTCATCAACGCCCGACATCCGGCCTACGTGGAGGAGCGCAGGCGAATGTTCGATCAGGTGGTCGGCAGCTACCACCGCCACAGGAACGCCCCGGCATCCCGCACCGAGGCCGTCGGCGCATGACTTGTGCCAACTCAGCAACCGGGAGCCGCGTTCACAGCAGGATATAGCGTGGATTACGCGTGGCTGTACGAGATCGAGACACTCCTAACGCCGACCATGTTCGCAAAATTGATCAAGGAAAAGAACAAGGGCGGGTCCATTCTTTCAGACTGGCAGGTCGGAGGTGACAATTCTCGCACGCGTTGACGCCTTTCGCCGCGTTAGATTCTCCATTTGGTCCGACACTTTGAAGGACTACGTGGACGAAACGCCGACGTCAGAGCGTGGCGAAGGATGGCCCTACCATCTCGGCTTCCATGCAGAGGGCACTAGGATCGACAAGTTAAGACTACGGCTGACGATCAGGACTGATGGCGATGGCGGCAAAAGCGAGCTTGAGTTCACCTATATCCCTAAGCAACCGGTTGGGTCAAGCGGGTCAAACGATGACTTCGGCCAAGGAGGTGTCTCACTCGTTCCTGCGAACGGAGTCCGACAATGCTTACAAACTCATCATGGCGGTTGAGCCGCACTTCATCGGGCAGGATGTGGAGATTGATCTCACAGACGACGCGAGGCTGCGGCTCACGACCGGATGCGGCGCTTGTTTAATCACGGTGGCGCTCGCTGACGACATCCATCACCATCTGGCCAACAAGACCACGATGGCCATCCTCGCGGACTTCGAAGACAACCAGGTGCCCACTTTCGCGCAGCCACCTCTAAAACCGGAAATCGGCGGCGGCCGCGCATTCGCCGGGCAGGGCTGACTACGGCACACGGCTCCGCGGCGGGAGGCGCGCATGCGCACGCCTCCGAGACCTGCGTCAATTTCCCTTTGAAGTGCCCGGCGGGTTGTTGCCGCGGCCGGGTCCGGAGGGCTTGCCCGTGGTGCTCGGTCCATTGGGCGGGCGGGTGTTGGTGTAGACGTTGCGCATAATGTGCTCCTTGCTGTGTGGTTAATGGCCGGCGGCGCTTGTCGACGCCTCCGGCCGGAGAGTGCGTTCGGGACAGGAACGCCCGTAACACCTGCGGCATTGTAGGAAGCGCGCCTGCCTAGGGTGTGCAGTTCCATGGAAAAGTGCTGTCTGCCCGGACGCGGAACCGGTCTCCCGTGCCACAATCACGCCAATCCATTCCCGATACAGGCACTGCACCGTCCGCATCATGTCCACCGCTTCCGCCACGCAACCCGACATCCCGCTTTTCGAACCGCTGTGCGGGCGCGGCGAGCCGCTGACCGTCCATCGTGAGCTGCGCTTGTTCGGGGACGCGATCGGCCTGACGCCTCGCGTTCCGTCGGTGCCCAGCGCCGCGGCATTGATACTAGTGCTCTGCGGCGCGTCGGCGGACGCCCAATTGCGCTTTGTGCTCGGGAAGGCGCTGTTCAAGACCTTCGAAAACGCGAGGCGCGGAAAGAACCGCCCGAGCCTGACCTCGGTGAGGGCGCTGCGCGTGCAATTGGGCAAGGCGTCGGACACGCTCTTTCTCGCACCCGGAGGCGGCGCGCCGACGGACGACCAGCTACTAGCGCAACTCGTTGGCGGGATGTCGGCGGATGGTCTGGTGCCCGAGTTGCACGAGATGGGGGCGCGGCTGCTTGGGACCCTAGAGCGGTGCCGCGACAGCATGCGCGCCTGCCAGGACCCGGCCTGTCCGCGCTGCGGTGCCGCCCTGATCACTGAGTCCGGCGAGTGGTGGCGCCGGCACGCGCCCGGGGCGGACGGAGCGGTGCAGCGGTTCGTCGACCGCGTGCTAAGCCTGCTGGCGTTCGTCGAGCTGTGGGACCACCGGCTCTCCAGGATCGCCTCTAACCGCCGCCGTACCTTTTCCTTCGCCGCCATGCTCGATCCGGCGCGCACCCCGGTCGGCCACTTCCTTGAAGCCTACGGGCGCTTGGCTGGCTGTGCCAACCTCGGCGAGCTGAGCCTGCTACTAGTGCGGCGCGGCGTCACGCACACCGGCGGCCGGCGGATCAGCCACGACCTGCTGCGCAAATGGGCAAGCCGGAATTACATGATGCCGCCGCGAGCGGCCGCAGCGCTGGCAAAGGCTGCGCCTGCCGGCGACCGCATGCAGTGGCAGTTCGAGGTGGCGCGCTGGCTCACCTTTGTCTGTGACCTGGTGCGCGCGGCTCCGGCGGATGAGATTCCGTGGGAGGGCGCGCAAGAAATCGTGCGCGTCCGATACAAGACGCTGGCGCAGAACGAACGGATACGGCGCGCGAAGACAAGGAAGCCGCTGCCCGCCGGCATGGCGAAGGCAGCAGACGCTGACAAACACCGGTGAGCGCTCAGATCCGTCCACGACGGCCGCCCGGCGATCACGCGATGAAAAAACCAGCAGGCGCAGACAAGGAGCACGGTGGCGCACAGGAACCAGCGATGCGGCGAGTGCGATCCGGGGTTACCGTACTTTCAAGCAATATAGTGCGCTTCGGATGAGAAAGCTAATTGGGAACAAGAACTTATACTGGGGCCAATAGGAAGATTTTCTGAGGGCTGATAAGCTATTGAAATAAAAGAGGCATTTTGCGGAAACCGCGCTGACCTGGGGGCAAAGTACGCTTACCCCTTTGTTCACTGAGCATGGGGCGCCGGTTGACGCTGAGTACTGGCCTGCAGTAAAGTGCCGGTCCTCGGGGCGTAGCGCAGCCTGGTAGCGCACCTGATTTGGGATCAGGTGGTCGCACGTTCGAATCGTGTCGCCCCGACCATAAAACGTCGTACTGATGCGGCCTCCGATCTTAGTGAGAACTAACTGGGCGCCGTTTCTCTAATATTCTCTTCGTCATTCGGGTACCGTTCCGGTCGCTGGCAGTACTTCTGTACACGATTCTGGTTGGTCCTCGTCAGGCACCTTGGAGGCAGCATGAGTATAGACCCTTCTGCACAAACTAGCTCAGACAACTACGCAACAATCTGGAAGGAGGACCTTCTTGATCGCAAAGAGAATGCTCACTTCCTTACAAATTATTTAACAAAACGCTACACAGCGGCGAAAGCAAAAGGTCGCGCCGATACTATCGTTTTGAATATCCGGGCGCAGTGGGGCTTTGGTAAAACATTTTTTGTAGAGAGATGGATAAAGGAATTAAAGCATTCTGGCTATCCTGTTGTGGCATTTGATGCTTGGACAAACGATTTCTCAGAAGATCCATTGATTGGATTCATTGCAGCAATTGATGAGGCTTTGACCGAGCATTACAAGAAGGTACCTAACGTTACTAAAGTTTTGGACAGAGCATTGTCGGCTGGTAGAAAGTTGATCAAGCCGGTATCCCTTGGCATAGCTGGTGCCCTTACCAAGAAGTTGGCAGATCTGACCCTCGATGAAATCAGCGATCTGCTTGCCCAGCCTGACGAAATCCAAAGCGCAGATAAGAATAAAACAGAGAATTCAGACGAGAAGGATGGCGACAACATAGTTACGGAAGTAAAGTCTGTTGTCGCAGAAGCGGCTGCGGCAGCTGTAAAGGAGCACCTCGGCAAGAAGGAAACCATTGCAATTTTTAGAGATCGATTGAAGCAGTTAATTAACGTGCTTGAGAAAGAGGCCGGTTGCCAACTTCCGATTTTCATTTTTATAGACGAATTGGATCGCTGCCGGCCCAATTATGCGATCGAATTACTTGAAGCCATAAAGCATTTGTTTGGAGTGCCAGGCATTTACTTCATTGCATCTACAAATTTAGACCAACTTATTCATTCTGTGAGAGCGATCTACGGCGAAGGGTTCGATGCGGAGCATTATTTAAAGCGGTTCTTCGATCAGGAGTATTTTCTACCGGCACCTGACGGCGCACGTTATACCAAAGTTCTGTTTGACCGGTATATGCCTGAAACGGGTACGATCTATATCGATTCGTTCCTGCAGCAAGGGCCTGCCATAGAATCTCAGCAGAAGCTTTTCACAGCATTTACAGTTGCTTTTGAATTGGACTATCGTGGCCAAGACCAAGCCATGCAAGTGCTACAGGCTGTGCTTTTGAGTTGGCCAGAAAAGGAGCAGGTAGTGTTGCCGTATCTGCTTTTCCTGATATTTATCCGTCAGAGATCTACATCAGCTTTCCAAGCACTCTCCAACAAGAATCCACGTTCACGCGACGAACTTACGAAAATTCTTGCACCGTTAAATTTGGTGGATGAAAAAATCAAGACGCATCCTTCCAGGAGAACCGGCGATGATGGTACGAATACGATCACGGAGCTAGCGGAAATCTTTCATGCTGCGTCTGGAATGACTACGCGCGAATTGTACGAAGACGACGAGTCTAATGAATACGCTCCTCAAGTACGTCGACGGCTTGCTGACATAGCCGGTGAAGCTAGTGGCGGGCCTATGCCGACGTATAGTACGCTTAAGGCATATCACAAGCGTGTCAGCCAAGCTGGCCAACTGATTAATTTTTCGTAAGTAAAACATTCCGGTCCACTGTAATCATCCTTATGATTTCGCTACAGGCCTGTTCAACCGGACATTCCAAACAGGCACGTCCCGTGGTTTGATTTAAGCCTATGTGGTAGCCGCCGTCGTATGGTCGCCGGCGATCTGCAGGTCCTGAAGCGTGTGCCCTACCATCCATTACTGCCCTAGTGTGCTGCTGGCTGATTGATCGATATCTACTAGTCCAAGATAGCTTTTTGCACACGCTTGGTGAGCGTAGAGCGTCTGGGGGCGCTGATACATCGCTCGCAAGGAGGCAAGAGTCGGCGTAGATAGTCCCAGTACTGTGCCGACATGACGGAGCAGGGCTCGCGGGAAGGGAATAGAGAGGTCAAAGGACCGGCTGGCATTGCGGAAAAAGAGGAGAAAAACCGCCGCGCCCGCACGATGGGCGGTACGAAAGGTGGTGTTTAAAGCGGCGACATCAGTTCGGCTCAGGTGGAAATACTGGTCTAGCTCAAAATCCGAAAGCCGTCTGGGCAACGAAGTTGCACCGACATACCGCAAGTCGTACCGCGACATGGCAAACCCCACGAATAGAAATGGGGTGGATTTTGCATTGGGGCAACTTCTCGATGAAACGTGTAGGATTGAGTGTCGAGGATGGGTCTGACGACGGAAACGGCCTTGTCAGTAAAGAGGGAAATGAGAAACCGTACATGGACGCCCCCGATTTGCCAAGCTCTCGATCCATGATGACGCGAAGGTAAAGATTGCACCCGTACATTCGGACTTTGTCTGTAGCGCTTTGCCACTGTCCCTGATGGGATATGCTGGCTGGCTCCTCAATCGCACTATCGCACTTTTCGTGCAGCGGTTTCTAGGGTTTTGCCAACCACGGTCTTACCTGGTTTGCCATCACTTCATGATTGCCTGTGCAATTGTTGGAATCAACTGCCGGTTGTTGCTACCACCTACGAGCCTTTGCTGAGCCGAGCTGATTATGCGCCAGCATAATCAGCTCGGTACTGCCTGTCGTGTACCAACAGCGCCCAAACTGTTCGCGCATTCTTGTTTGCCAATGCGACCGCTGCCACGTTCTTATGTCGCCGAGCCAGAAGATTCTTCAGCCATCCATACGCGTTGACCCGGCGTTCGGCATGCCGAATCACAGCCCTGGCCCCGTGAATAAGCAAGGTACGTAGATAGCTATCGCCGCGCTTGCTAATGCCTAACAGATTCGATTTGCCCCCCGTCGAGTGCTGCCGTGGAACTAACCCAAGCCAGGCTGCCAGTTGTCTGCCATTGGCGAAGTTCTTTGCATCACCTATGGACGCAATCAACGCACTGGCTGTAATCGGCCCGATGCCCGGAATTTGCTCTAGCCTACGGCTGAGAGCATTGGAACGATGCCACATTTGGATCTGCACTTCCAGTTCGCCAACCTGTCGATCCAGTTCCTGGAGATGATCGAGCATGCGCTGCACCAGTTGCCGAAACACAGCTGGCAATTGATCACCAGTCTGCTCAAGCAGTGCCGGTACACGCCCAGAAAGGTGAGCTATGCCCACCGGAATGATCAACCCGAATTCACTCAATAGCCCTCGAATCTGATTGCCCTGTGCGGTACGCGCTTTGACCATTCCTTGCCGCACCCGATGCAGCGCCAGCACCGCCTGCTGCTCGACATTCTTTATCGGTACAAACCGCATGCTCGGCCGGGTGACCGCTTCGCAGATCGCTTGGGCATCGGCCGCGTCGTTCTTGTTAGTCTTGACATAGGGCTTGACGAACTGTGGCGCCATCAGCTTTACCGTATGGCCCAGCGCCTGCAGCTTACGCGCCCAGTAATGCGCGCTACCACACGCCTCCATGCCGAGCAGACACGACGGCAGGTTGACGAAGAACGCCGCCATTTGCTCGCGCTTGAGTTGCTTTCGGAGAACCGTTTTACCTTGTGCATCCACGCCATGCAGTTGAAACACGTTCTTTGCCAGATCAATGCCAATTGTCGTAATCTTCATGGTGACGCTCCCCTCGGTTTAAGTGGCTGGTTGACACTTCCACTTTGGCACATTCGATGCCGTTTCGGGTGGGGGCGTCCATCCCATTGCACTAAAATGCGTGTAAAGTATACTTACCCCAAATACATAAGCAATGTGAATGGCGACCTGAAGTATGCAGTACTACGTCCTCGACAAAAAAGGAGGCGGGAAAGGAAAGTGTGCGAAGCCACCTGCACAGTATGTTTGCCCTTACAGCGTCAAACTTTACTGCTGAACGACGGTCTTTCATATGCTAGGTTTTGTACGCCTGCACTTTCTTTTGCTACATATGGAGGAAATCATGGGCAGAACCCCGAATGACGACCGCAGCGACAGCATGAACCCCAACAACGATGCCTACCATGACGCCAGGGACAATCATGCCAACCAACTCAATCAGAACAATGACGCATATCAGGGGGAAAAAGAGTCAGACGATGACGAATGAAGGTCTGGCTGTGCTGTCTCTTGATGGAACAAATATACCCTCTGTATAGGGGGTAACCGTACTTTTCAAGCAGAATAGTGCGTTTCGAGTCAGAAAGCCTACCAAAATCAGTAAATCATGGCGAGATCAGTAGGAAGATGCTCTAGGGGGCAAAAGCACTTGAAACAAGAGAGAAATTTTGAGGAAAACGCACTAATTTGCGGGAAAAGGAAGATAACCCTCCGCTTCATGCAGCGATTCGACCACGCTTTTCAAGCGATCTCCGAATCCTGGCTGCAACAGACTCCGAGCACTTCAAGTCATGCTCCCAAAAAGTGAGCACGGCCCAGCCAGTGCGCCTAAGCCGGCCGCGCACTAATCGATCACGTTTCATATTGCGTTCAACCTTCGCTGCCCAATAGCTTGCGTTGTCGATTGGACGGCGATAATGTTTAGGACAACCATGCCAAAAGCAACCGTGCGTCATGACTGCGACCTTCTCCTTTGGAAAAGCAAAGTCTGGAGTACCAGCTATTGGCCAATGTCGGCGCCACCCGCTAATCCTGTGTTCACGCAGGATTTTTGCCATACGGACTTCCGTGGTGGTGTTTCCACGGCTTTTGACCGCGCGCATCGTCGCCGAACGTTGTGGCGTGGGTGCTCTAGTCTCGCGCGATGCGGAGGCTGGGGTCGGTTTCATGTGCAGCAACGATTTCGTTGTACTTGTCGACTAGCGACTCAACCTTGACTCGGCGTTCAGAAGATCTAAAACCACCAAGCTCGTACAGGTTCGCCACAATGAATTGCTCGGCGTCGAGAACCTCGACCTTGTCCGCAATGCCTTGTGCCGCCGCGAACGCATCCGCTGCGGGGAGCATGTTGTGCATGGTGATCACCACAGGATGCCGGCCTGCATGCAAATTGGACGCGCATTTCCTCATCACTGCTTCGCCGGGCGTGGTCGTGACATGGATAGAAGCGTTGCCAATTTCGAAATCACCTGACCGTCCGCCAGGAGCGTCGGCAACTGAAAAACCATGATGCACAAGCGGCTCGTCAGGAAGCGCCAAGGCCAATTTTGCGCCGACAAGGTGTTGCAACATGGCACCGACGAACATCGTGCCTGCGCCTTCGTCCTGTCGCTTTCTGGCCTGTGCAAGAAGGTCCCGAACTACTGCTCTCAATGCATTCCCTGCGTCGAAGCGCAACGCGAAGGGCTTTGCGTTGAAAAATGACTTTGCTTGCTCCACCCACCAAGCTTCCGTCGCGGCGGCGTCGGCGATGCCTTCAGCATGAAGCTCATTGAGGAACCGCAGATAATCCTCGATGTTTCCAAGGCTGCCCCTGCTTGTTCTGCCGCCTTCTTCAGCCAGCACGCGCTCAATGCCGTAGTCAAGCAGGATGCGTTGCACGGCGTCTTTGCCCAAACCTTTTACTTGCCCGCGTCCGTCCGTCGTAATGCCGGCCTCGACGTCAAAAGGAAGTCCGTTACGCCTGACTAACCTAGAAGCGAAAATCAAGGCCGCCAGCTGACCCTTCCCTTTGATGCTCTTCCTTTCCTTGTATTCTTGCAGACGTTGCGCAAGCTCAGGCACGGGTAGGAAACCGCTCGGCTCGAATTCAATCCCGGCTGCCATTAGGCGACCTTGACTAGTTGCAGCCGCCGATAGCTCTCAATCAACGGCTCAAAGATATGGCGCGCTAGGTGCGCAACCACCGGAACGGCCACCCCGTCACCTGCAAGATGGTATGCGTCGTTGTACCGTTCTGGAAGCACATAATTGTCACTCAGCCCCATTAGTCTTGCTGCTTCTCTGGGGGAAAGCAGGCGAGACCGAACTTTTTCACCTTCGACAACGATGATTGTCTGACGACTCGATCCCCCGGAGGGCGTGCGCAGGCAGCCAGAAATGCCGTCAAAGCGCACTTCAGCCCTTTGTCTTCCCTCTCGGGTGCGCCGGTAAATTGTTCCGACCTTCAGCCGGCCGGCCTGCTTTGCCAACTCGACTTTTTGAGCGTTCACCTCGGACATCATCTCGAGCAGCTTAGCGGTTTCCTCAGGCGTGTGCCACGTCACGCCTTGAGGCTCATGTTCGATAAGTTGATCTAACGTCCCCGGAGTCGTATCAGGAGCCGGCGGTGCCCACCATATCCATTGATCTTTCAATTTCTTTGGAAGCCGGTTATACGCCTTCACAATCGCTGCTGGCTGCCAGGCAGGGGTGGCGGTTTCCGCACAAAGCTCGCTTGGGACTGTCAGCTTGGCGTCAACGGCCACGATAAAGAGGCGAGGCCGAGACTGAGGAACGAAGTGGACCGCGTCAATTATCATTCCTCCAGCTCTGTATCCAACCGACACTAGAGATTTAATAATTGCCTCGAAATCTTTGCCACCATGGCTAGTAACCGCGCCATACACATTTTCCAAGGCGATCATATGCGGCTTTCGGCCATCTTTGTCCAATTGCTTCATGAGCTTGTGGAACGCCCAAAAAGTGCCGCTGCGGTCGCCATCTAAGCCCACGCCATTGCCAGCAAGTGAGAGGTCTTGGCAGGGAAAAGACGCCCATGCCAAATCAGCTTGCCCTTCGACTTGATTCGCTTTTACTTTTGCGATGTCGCCGACCACTAGATGGTCATCTCCCCAGTTTTTTCGGTAAGAGGCTGCTTTCTTTTCGCAGAAATCATTGGCAAAAAGACATTTCCATTCCTCTCCAAGCCCTGCGTGGGCCATCCCGCCACCTGCGAAAAATTCGTAAAACGTGTTCATTGCTTTATCCAATGTTATCTAGGAAGTATTGTCCGATATTCGCCAGATCTTTGCCAATGATTGCAGGGAATCTTGTGGCATAAAATTGATGCTGAGTGGCAACTGTTCGGTTATAGTTAGTTGCTACAGGCAGAGAACCTCAAATAACAACGCGCAGAAAACGAGAAGAGCATGGGCCGGCTAAAGTCAGCAGCATCTGGAGCCAAATTCAAGAGTGAATCATGCCGAGAGGCAGATATCACGGAAAAGAAGTTGCAAGCTCCGCCGCCGGCAACGGAGGCCCTACGAGCAGAACTTCGGTGCTTCCTAACATGAGCGCGTGGGCGCGGAGGCGATGCGGGTACCAGATCTCCTTGAAGGTTCCCGCATCGAAGTATGGCCCGTGGCGCAGTTATGAAAAGGTAGAGGAAAAATGCGAAGATGAGACCTAAGGTGTTCGGGCGGCTCTTACGATTCCGTATTCAAACCAGGACAATTTCGCCGTGAGCATTTGGAAGCCACCTACAAACTTTGAAGAGTGGGAGCGGGCGCTCGTCGCACATTTTTTGATGGTGGGCCCAAACGGGGACGCTAGCGAAATACGTTCGCTTGAAGTGACTGCCACCACATTGGCAAATGCGTTTGAAGCTCCTGCTGGGCATGAGCGGGATGTCGAGAATGCGTTTCGACGCATGCTGCTATCAGATCACTTGTTGTGGGAGGCTCTACGCATTGGCAGCCATCGCGGCAGCACGCCCGCTGCTCCCAATTTCTTTTGCTATCTTGCGCTGACTCTCTTTATCGACAGCCTGCTCGACGGCGAGTATGTTTCCGGCGCGTTTCGTTCTAAACTTGCCAATTGGCTGCAAGTGGACTACAGCTTTGCTGAGTTGCATGGAGTTGCTCTTATGTGGGAGCTTCTTACTCATTGGCTTGAGAAGCGAGCTAGCGAGGGGGCACCGTTTCGTCGCTTAGTTCTTCCAGATCCTGGCACGTGGACGCATATCGGTTACTCGCGACGCCTATCCTTCCCGAATCGAAAAGACATCCGGGTCGTCGAACGATTTGTCAACGAAAATACATCCGCATTGGCACATCCACGTGTGCTGATACGCGAGTTTGATAGGGAGCTTGTTGACGAAAGTCTTTCGTTTGGGTTGATATCAGCGTTCGAAGATTTTAAACAATCGTACCTGCAGAATCGACGCGCGTTAGCCGACGATCGGTTCTGGCGACTCCTTCAACGCGTCCATGTAAGCAACGAAGATCATCCCTTCAACGCATGGGTGGAGCTCGTGTTCAATGAAAATAGTGAATTTGAATTCCTCGCGTGTAGGGACAATGCAGATGAAAAACACGTCTATGCTTCGCTTGGCTCTGCTCTCCGGCATATCGATGCAGCGGTTAGCGCAAATCTAGGTGCCGGATTGCGGCGAGAGGTGATTTTCTTTCGCCAAACTGGAATCGGCCGATGGCAGGCCGAGGCGGACCTTCGAGCATGTGTCGGAAAAGTTCATGTCGCCTTCGCAGATCGATTAAAAGCGACGGTAAAGGAGTATTTTGGCGGGCTCGTTCCAAGTGGTGGTTGGCTTGTTAGCGCTTCATCGATTTCGAAAAGAAAAGTCGAGCAAGGCCTTCTCAACGTCCGTCTGTTTCAACCCACAACGGAAACAATTTATCGGCCCACGTTGCATGGCGGCGTTCGCGTCGCCTCCGCTTGGCTAGGCCGATCCCGTTACCTGCCTTCTATCGATGCTGATTCTGAAGACCTCATTGTTCGATCTGACCAAGAAGATGTTCAGCTGAGCGCCCTTTCCGTAAGTGATAGTGGGGAGTTAATATGTGATCGGGGGACCGACGGCTCATACGTCATTGAACCAATGCTCAAAGAACACGAACGGCGGTCCCCCTGGCGTTTGCGCTTCCGTCTTGTCGCCAATGCGTTGCCTCACGTAGCGCTGAACGGCAGCCGACGTCAACTTGAGCCTCTCGTTGATTGGGACAGCGTACAGCGCGCGCCAATGGTGCTACGAGACACAGGCCCTCTTCAGTGGGAACAAGGCGAGTCTCGGTGCGATGATTTGCTCGAAGCAGTTTACGCTTCTGGAGCGAAAGGATGGGAAGAAGCCGATCTTGTACGGATCGTCCAGCGAGCCGCCGAAGAGTTCGAGCAGCGGCCTTGGCCAATGCTTCGTGCCCTGCATGACGCAGGCGTGATTGAGCCACGACTAAGAAACGGTTGGCGAGGAAGAGTATGGACACCGGCACCGCCAAAGATTGTAACTGCATCACATGAGGAAGGGGAACTGCTTCTAGTGGAAGGCGCACTCTGCAAGAATCTAGTTGACGAGCTGCAACTATGCGTCGAATCCGAAGGTGGACAATGTTTTCGTCGTCTAGGGGCTAGCGTGTGGGCACCAGTTGTTTACGGGGCGTTTGGCGTATCTGCCCGGAGCATTGGCGCTCGCCTAGGCTGGCAAGTCGAGGACGCGCCAGCCGCGCCAGGCAAGCAACCGCTAGCTCTGCGCAAGACGAATCGGCATGCAGAATTATACCAAGTTGGTTCAACTTGGGACTGGCATCAGAAAAGGTTTGTCGCAACGCAAGCTACGCAAAGCACGGTCAATTTGACTCGACGAACCCATCAGCAAGGACTGGATCACGACATTTACCGCGTCGTCCAACGTGGCCGAACAGATCACTATTTATCGCGGACGTCCGCAATCATTGCTGCCTATGCCGCGGGAGGGTTGACGCTGTTTCGATTCGAGGGCGATCGCTTAGTGAGAGATGCCGAAGATGGAGGATTGCCGGACCTGCTTGCCGCCACGCTCAGGCGTCGACGACTGCGCGCGGCAGGTCCGATTGATGAATCGTATGTCTATCCCTGCACGGAGGAAGATGCTGCTTGGCTGAGCAGTCTGATGCCCGGCTGTATTAAAGGCATTTCGAAAGTCATCGTAGAAAGTGCGGGCTATATTATCTCTGTCGCTCGGAGGTCTTCTGGCCGACTACGGCCGCAATGGCGCTCTGGGCACCTCAAACTATAAATTAAGAACACGAAAAATATTGCAATGGCAACTAGCACAGTATGGTACGCAGGACGATGCGTGAAGCTTCACGAGCATGACATTGCGGCCACAATCGGGGTAACCGCTCGTTGGGAGCTCTCGGAATGGGTGACGGTTCCACATCCAGAGAAGCTGTTTAACAAAGCAGGCGAGGTGGAGCTTCGCACGGCCGAAGCGAAATTGCTGAAGCCCGGTGAATGGCTATGCTTTCAGGTTACGAAAAGTCCGCGACAAGGTTGGGCAGCTGCGCATCACAGGAGACTGTACCGCTACCTTGATCTCTCCGATTTTGGTTCTATCGATAGCGTTCGTCGCATCCTAACCATAGAGGGCGTGACCCACGCAGATCAGAGCGGCGCATGGATAGTGCGAATGCAGGATGACAAAGTTATGAAGGTCGATCTTCGCCGTCATAACGGCGCAGTGCTTTTGTCGCCTGGAAATTTGCGCGCTCAAGTCTACCAGTATGATGAGTCTTCATTGGTGCAGTTGCCGGCGGGGAGCTCGATGCTCACTCTTTATGATTTCAAGCATGAAGTCGAAGCAATTGATTACATCGACTGGTCACCTGACCCCGATTACGCAGCCCGCGTTGTCCGCGCTCTTTGCAGTGCCCATGATACCCGAGCGGATGAGCTCATCGTGTGGCTGGAAAAGCACGCGCAGACTGCTTCGCAGCAACTGACTGCAGACAGCAAGGACCTTATGGCTGCCCACGATGCGCTCAGATCTGGGAACCTAGCGAAACAATTGGCGCAAGACCGCGCATTGCTACGCCAAATCGCGGACGCCTTCCGCCGTGACCCGAAAACATCCCGTTTGCTCGAGGAGGAAGCGGCTGCCGCACGCGAGGAAATAAAGAAAGCGGCGAGACTGCAAGCGCAAGTCGAAATTGAACGAGAAATGCAGGAGACTCGAAGGACCAAGTTGTTGGCCGTGCAGAAAGAAGTGACGGCATACGAAAAGGCTAAGCGTGAAGAGGTTGAATCAATGGTCACGTGCCGCGCCGCCGATGCCGCACGGGAGCTTGAGGCAAACCAGGAAGCTCGTCGCTCCGAGCTGAACCGAGAGTACGCTGCGGTTCGGGAGCAGCACGAACGCGAACTAGCCAACGTTAGGCAGCAGCACAACCACATCGTGGGTGAAGTGGAAGCCTTGAATAAGCTGGTCGCCGATTTGGAAACGAACGCCACAGATCTTCGCGACAAGGAGATTGCCTCGCTCCTCCGACTTGAACAGCTTCAGCAAGAACAGGAGCGGGTGCACTCACAGACGAAGGACTCGTACAACGCGGTGCCGACCAAGCTAAATCGGGCAATCATGCCGATCCGTGCCCCGACGAGCGAGCGCGTCGTTAAACCAGGCGCGCTTGGGAAAAGCATCCGAGATTTTCCGCTCTTAACTAGCAAAGGCAAGGAAATAATGGAGCAGTTCGTGGCGCTTATGCTTGCCGGGGATGTTCCTATCTTGGTGGGCACTGAAAGCAGCGATTTCTTGCGAATTTGCGAATTCCTTGTGTCGGGTGGCGTGTCCGTACGCATGCAGGCCGATCCGACGCTTATCACGTTCGAGGACCTTTGGATTCGGGCAGGAACTGGATTGCCGACAGCGCTTTCAGAGGCGCGTAATATGGCAGAGCAAGGGGCGTCACCCACCTTACTCTGCACTGTCGATCGTATTGAACGCTCGGGCGCGATGTATTGGTATCCAACGCTTGCGCGTCATGCGCGCGACGGCGATTTTCCTCGTGAGATGCTGCTTTGTTGCACCGTCGAGGACATCGACTGCGAGGAATCCGTGAACCTGCGGGATCACGCAGTGCTGCTCGATATCACAGGCGCAATTGCAGGCAACGCAGCATTGATCGCGGCAGCGGCGTTAGCTGGAAAAAATGCGGCGTGCCTAGAAGTAGGCGAACGTGCTGAAGATCTGTTGCTGGGCATGGGGGTGATGGCGGATGCCGGCGTCAATCTCACTATTTCGGCGGCGCTACGCGCAGCACGGACAATCATTGAAGCGGGCCGGTTAGGAGCTGGCGCTCCGAACAAAGAATTAGCAGGTGCGTTCGCGCGTCTGTTCGCGCGACCACAATCGGCTAGCTTACAAGACACTGCAGCGCAACATCAGCAAAACAGAATTTAGGAGACGTGATGCTTGACCCTGTCGGCGGCTTTGGTCGCATAAAAGAATTTTTTATCTCGTATGTTGAGACAAACTTCCGCATTTCAGATTCGACCGTAGCGAAGGCTCGGCGAGCACTGCTCGAAGCCACAAATGTCCTCACAACCGAACCATTTATAGAGCCCGTGCTGCGCTACCAATCAAGCGAAGATACGCTTGAGCAGCTTGCCGCCGCGCCTGGAGGCATCCTTTCTTCCTTGAAGCCAGAAGGACGGCGGGCGTTCGTTGAGCTGGCGCTCTCCGGGCTGTTCGACGGCGACACGACCGAAGGGAACATTCGTCGACAGTCACGCTTCGCTCCCTACAAGCATCAAGTTGAGATGCTTGCGCGTGGAATCTCACCTGGGAAGCCGGGGATTGTCACATCCGGCACAGGTTCCGGGAAGACCGAGAGCTTCATGCTCCCCGTCCTCGCCGCAATCGCGAACGAGGCCGTAAGCTGGAAAGCGCCTTCCGAAGGATTTCTTCAACGTGATTGGTGGCGAGAAAAAGGAGCGCGCTGGTCGGCACGCCGGAACGGGGAAAATCGTCCGGCGGCGGTGCGCGCGCTGGTTTTATATCCCATGAACGCCTTGGTCGAGGATCAGATGGTTCGGCTGCGCAAGACGCTTGACTCGACTTCGGCACACGAAGTCATGGATATGCGTTTTGCGGGGAACCGTGTCTTCTTTGGGCAGTATACAAGCGCCGTGCCTGTAACGGGATATGAACAGCATCCTCGAATGGCGGGACACAAGGCTGAGCGTGGCCGCCGTACTCGTCGTGGCCAGCAGCTTCGCCTTGCCATGAAAACAATTGAGAAAAATCAAACTGCTGCACGGCTGCATGACGCAAATGCTGAGGAAAAAGCCAAAACGCTAGGAAAAGCGCCGCCCGACAAGACTCGGTATATTTTCCCATCTGCCGATGGAGGTGAGATGTCATCGCGGTGGGATATGCAAGATTCGCCACCTGACGTCTTGGTGACTAACGCATCTATGCTTGGCGCGATGCTGTCTCGCGAAGTAGAAGACCCGATTTTTGACAAGACGCGACAATGGTTGCTAGGCAACGAGGACGCGTACATTTATCTGATTTTTGATGAATTGCACCTCATCCGTGGCTCTTCTGGGACGGAAGTTGCCTATTTGATCAAATCCCTGATTGAGCGCCTCGGTTTAGAACATCCGGCGCACCGACAGAAGCTGCGCATACTCGCTTCTTCAGCATCGCTGCCGCTCGAAGGTGATGAAGGCATCCAGTCTTGTCAATATCTGCGCGATCTTTTCGCGCCGTTTGGAACAAGCAGCCGTCCCCACGACGAGGGAGTGACTAATGCCGATTTCTGGCGTAGCTGTGTGGTGCAGGGACATCCATACATTCCGGAACCGCCAAGCGGACAAGTCGACGGCGCACCGTTCGCCGATCTGCTTAGGGCAGGAATGGAAGGGCGGTTAGACTCCGTAGCTAAAATCGACAGGACACCAAAGTTAGAGGTTGCAATCAGGTCCGCAGCTGCCGTTTTCGGCGCTGTAGGGCTATCAGAAGCAGAAACAGTAAAGAAATTGGCAGAATCAAGCGCGGCATTGCTCACGCATGCATGCCGAGATGGGAAGGGGGTGCGTGCGCGCAGCTTTTCTGACATTGCTAAGCAGGTGTTTCGGCCGGGCTGCGCAGACTTCGGCTTGTCGTTGCGAGGGTTAATGTTTGCGCGCGCCCTTGCCGAATCTGGCCTGTGGGACAAGGAGCCCGCAAGGGAAACCCCATCCTTCCGTGTTCACACGTTCATCCGTAATATTGAAGGTTTGTTTGCGGCGCCACGGCCCACGAGCCAAGGCGTGACGTATGGCGATTTAACGATTGAGCGAGGTATGTCGCATGCTAAAGCAATATGCGAACAACGTGGTCGGCGCCTGTTCGAACTGCTCTACTGCGAAGCGTGCGGAGATCTCTTGATCGGCGGGCAGCGTGGACAAGCCAGTGGAGCTGGCGGCGCCACCGAATTGCTGCCCGCGTCCGCGAATCTCGAAAGCTTGCCAGAAAAAGCGGCGACCGAGTACTACGATCGAATGTCATTCGAAGAGTTCGCTGTGTTTTGGCCAGGCCGCCGTCAACCGGCTGTCTCTGAACGAGGCTATGATGATTGGCACCGTGCATATCTAGATGCTGATACTGGAGTTGTCTTTACTGGCGACGTTGTGCCCCCGGACAAAATTGAAGGGTACTTATATTTTCAGAAAGACGACGCAGTCAGAGGTGCAAAGGGAAAAGTAACCGGTCGGAAGACGGCGCAGCCATTCTGTTGCCCAAAGTGTGGCACAGATTACTCGAACCGACCAACAACGAATCGTTCTCGCTCCCCAATCCGGGCATTCAGAACTGGCGTAAGCAAATCGTCCCAGCTTGTCGCCACCGAGTTATTTGAGCTGTTACATGCCATCGGAGCAGAGCCTAAGGGCATCGTGTTCTCTGATAGCCGGCAAGATGCCGCAAATCAAGCGCTAGAAATAGAGCGTCTCCACCTGCGCGACTTGCGACGTGAGGTGCTCGTCGCAACGGCAAGAGACTGCGTTGCTAACGTCGGCAGCACCTGGATGACGATGGAACAATTCATGGCCCGCTTACAAGCTTTGGGACCAGAGCAAGAGGCAGAAAGAAGCGAACTGCTGTCACGATTTGCCGCCCAGAACGGGAAGTTGGAACCTCCAGGCGGAGGCAAGAAGATAAAGCTTGACCAGCTATTGCAATATGGAGGCAACACCGGCGGGCTAAGCAGGCTAGTGGCAGAGTTCGTTGAAATGGGGATACATCCATTTGATGAATTGGGACGCAAGACTTACAAGGGCGCTCCATGGCATGAATTGTTCGACGAAGACGGGTCCGGGCGTGTCACATATGCTCAGACCTTGCCGCAGGCGGACAGGAACGAGATCGATGGCAAGATACTGAATAAACAATACGAGCTGATTGATGACGTCATTTTTGCAAACACATTCTTCGCGCTAGAAGAGACCGGCCTAGCCTACCCATCTGCATCGTCCGGAACTGGGCGAGAGGCGGATGAGATAGACGCATGGTTGCGTATGTTTGCCGGCGCGTATCGCGTCACAAACAACAAATACTTCGATGAAAGTCGCGCGGTGGAGTGGGTGGTAGGTGAAGACGTACGCAACAATCGGTTGTTAGGGCTGGCTGAGAAGATATTCGGCTTCCAGCGCCACATCGAGGGTCTCTCTGGAGTGCTTAGCCGTTTTAACTCCCTTGGTTTTAAAAGCGGCATGTTTGAGATCGGAGGTCTATATCTGAAGGTTGCTGACGCAGAGGACCCATACTGGCGCTGCAAGAATTGCGAACGAGTTCACTTACACAGGGGAGTGGGACATTGCACACGATGCGCACAAAAGTTCGAGACGGAGCCAGACGGCACGGCACAATCTCTCTGGCATGGCAACTTTTTGGCTCGTCGCATCGTTCGAAGCATGAAGGACGGTGTAGGCCGTTTTCGCTTGCATGTCGAGGAGCTGACTGGACAAACTGACGATTTTTCCGATAGGCTGCGCAAATTTAAAGGCATTTTCGTCGGGGACGAAACCGAGGTCCAAAAGCGGGCTGCGGAAATTGATATGTTGTCAGTCACGACGACCATGGAGGTCGGCATCGACATCGGCGCGTTGCAGAGCGTCTACCAGGCTAACATGCCCCCACAACGCTTCAACTATCAACAGAGAGTCGGCCGGGCGGGACGCCGGAACCAGTCCTTTTCGATCGTCGTGACCTTTTGCCGAGGCCGTAGCCACGACGCCTACTATTTTGCGCATCCGGAGGCGATAACTGGCGACCCGCCGCCGCCGCCATTTCTTGCCGTCGACCATGATCCAATTCCTTTGCGCCTTCTGAGGAAATCATGGTTGCGCGCGGCCTTCCAGCTACTGCGTGAAGAGTGCGCTAAGCGCGGTGAAATTTATCCCGGAGATGAGCTAGTCCCTCCTGACGTGCACGGTGAATACGTCACAACGGCCGATTATTATTACGACCAAACAGCGAATTGGCCACGAAAGCTGCGCCAAGCGCTCGAGAAAACCGTGTCTGCTCGCGATAATTTCGTCCATGCGGCTACGTTCAATGAAAAGCAAAGGCATAGCTTGCTGGCAAGCGCTTCTGTTGAAGGACTGCTGCAGGAAATCGAAAGCCTGCGCTCCGACGCGCCAAACTCGCAATTTGGATTGGCGCGTTTCTTCGCTGAGTACGGCCTACTGCCGATGTACGGAATGCCAACCCGAGTGCGGGATTTGTATCTCGGCCTTCGTCCAGAGGAGGACAAACCCACTACAGCTTACGAATGGTCGACGATGGATCGTGATCTCGACCTAGCAGTGTTCGAGTTTGCTCCGGGTGCCGTCCTCGTCAAAGACAAGTTAAAGCATCAAGTTATCGGCTTCACTGGCAATCTCACTGAACCGCAATTATCGGGGGCCGGGCTGGAATTACGGGCTATTTCACATTGGATAGAGTCCGAGAGTTATGTCGCTCTCTGCCAAGAATGTGGGTCAGCAAAATATGCCGAGAGGAAGCCTAGCACCTCTTTGGAGTGCGACGACTGTCATGAACCCATTGCTACGGAAGATTTTGGCCTTTACGTGACGCCAGCAGGCTTTCGCACGGACTTCCGGCCTAAGGCTGATTTAGATGAAATCGGGCGAATGTCAGTCAGGACAGTTGCGACCGTTCTACGAGAGGGAGAGCCCGTCGCCTGCGGTAACGTCACAGTTCGCCGCGGCGCAGATGTCACGATTATGCAGCTCAATGATGGAGTTTCGGATGACGATGGCGACGGCATCAAATATGTCGTGAACGAAATGATGGACAAAGAAGTTCCTCTTCCGAGAGGAGGACGTCCAGTTCCGCTTCAAGGCATGCCACAAGCTATCGCTCCAGAATTCTTAGGAAACGGTGGCGGTAGATGGGACATGACAGGAGGCGGCAGAGCAAATTTTGGGTTGATAGCGCGCAAAAAGACTGACGCAATTTACCTAGAACTGCAAAACTTTGACGCGCGGTTGACACTGGACTTGGTGGCCCGTAAGGGAGGTAGGTCTCACTTGCCGTCACGTGCCGCGGCAATCAGCGCAACTCATATTCTTGTGCAAAAGGCTGCCCTGGAGCTCGATGTGTCGGCCGACGAGTTTGAAGCGCTAGAGCCTCGACTTAGATCAGGCAGACCAATGCTTCAAATTGCCGATGCTTTGATTAATGGCTCGGGACTTTGTCGTCGCCTCGGAGAGGCGATTGTGGACGGCCGTCCTCCGCAAATCATCAACATGATTACAAACATTCTCAACGATACGAAAGCCTGGCCGCTAGTCGACTTTCTTGGTGATGACGGGGAAGGCAGCCATGCCGAGCGTTGTAAGACGTCATGCTATCGTTGCGTTCAAAGGTATGGAAACCGGCGTTATCATGGCCTTCTCGACTGGCGGCTTGGGATCTCTTATCTACGCGCGTTAGTTGATCCTAGCTATGGATGTGGATTAAACAAGAGGGAAGAGGCTCTTCCTGAAATCTCGGGTTGGATGGAGCGGGCGCATGGTCTTGCCCAGGCAGTCGTTGACATGCGTAGAGGAGCCCTTCGCTACGAAGCACTCCCTCATTCAAACCTGCCCTGCATCGTCGAGAACAAAGGCGGTGGCAAGTCGACGAAGATAATTGTCGCGCATCCATTGTGGCGGTTATCGGATCCTACGACGCAAGCATCCACTTTAGGCAAAGACTGGGCCCCAAACCTGCTTTTTGTGGACACTTATAACTTAGAACGACGTCCTCTAAGCGCGCTGGCCGGTCTGCAAGGGGACAAGACTAGAAAGTAGCAATGTTCAGCGTAAGGATTGCCCGGCCGTTTTAGACGGCTAGGCAACCTACCGCCGGCAGATTGCCTTATTTGCAAGCCATGTTGCCAACACGCGTCCAACCTTCAGATCTTATGTCTGAAGGAGAAGCGTTATTCCTCAAGCTTAATGTCGCACCACGTACGCTTCCAGGATAATTGTCCCATTCGCGCAAGATTAGTGCTGTTTCCTCACAATTTCTCTTTTGTTTCATGGATTTTGTCCCTGGAAGATCTTCCTACTGACTCCGGCATAAGCCGTAAGCGCCTAGCGAAACCACCTTGTAACGGATGTGACCTATAAGGATGATCGTGTCCACCTCATTTGAAGTGGACACC